>JAUSGT010000004.1 GCA_030648835.1 Candidatus Moraniibacteriota bacterium
TGCCAACAATGTCGCGATCATCTTTGATGACAACAGCACTGCCGGTGATTTCTACGCAGGAGTTGATAACGATGCCAGCGGAAAGTTCAAGATCGGTCTTTTGTCTCATGACGCCTTTTTGACGATTAACACGACCGGCAATATCGGCATAGGGACCAGCTCGCCTCAGAGCAAGCTCGCTGTGTCAGGGGGCTTGGCAGTCGGTTCGGGATACGCAGGCGTTTCAGCAGCTCCAACGGATGGTTTAATAATCGAAGGCAACGTCGGCATCGGGACGACGGCGCCGGGGGCGAAGTTGCAGGTCGTAGCGGACGGAACATCTGCTGGGACACTTGAAACTGTTGCTTGGTTAGGTAAAAACTCCGCAAGCAAAGGGAGTGCCGTAATACGCGTAAACGATACACAGGTTGATTATGGAATTAATGCCACCGCTGGAGCAGGGAATTTTGATCTTACGCTCTCCTCACTTGATGGTGGTAATCCACTCGAGGGGTTACGTGTTAAAGCAATAACTGGCAACGTCGGCATCGGGACGACGAATCCTGTTACTCCACTGCAAGTCAACGGGACAATCGTCAATCTTAGCACTACTTATGATCGTTCGATGGGTATGCGTCTGGACAATGGGACGGCGCATCTTGAAACAGGAGGGGTACTTGATTGGGAAGCTACCGGAATGACATTCACCGTGCAAAAAACCGCTGGCGGCAATGCAAACATAGATGCGTTATCAATATTGCCTAGCGGCAACGTCGGCATCGGGACGACGAATCCATTGTCAAAGTTTAGCGTGAAGCAGGGTTCTGACATTGTTACTCAAGGCATCGTTGTATACAATGCAGGCGTCACACAATCAGGACATTTCTGGGTTGATTCCAGTTCTAATATTCGCATCAGTGGCGGGGCAGCAGACGCAAGTCCGATTATATTGAACGGTGGAGGAGCTGGCAACGTCGGCATCGGGACGACGGGACCGGGAGCATTACTTCAAGTGGGTTCTCTTACGGAAACAGTCCCAGCCACTTATACGGGTAGTTTGAAAGTTACTGGAGCAACGCAAACGAGCTTAGCCGGGGTTGGTGGTATAGAACTGCCTGTCGCAGGCGATGGTTACGCTGTAAAGATTCAGGCTGTGTCGGCAACTGGTGCGGCTTTAGCATTTGGTAGAAGAGGCGGTTCTGCTACTTGGACTGAGAGTATGAGAATAGATAGTCAAGGCAACGTCGGCATCGGGACGACGAATCCCGGCTA
Source organism: Candidatus Moraniibacteriota bacterium (assembly GCA_030648835.1). GTDB lineage: Bacteria > Patescibacteriota > Minisyncoccia > Moranbacterales > UBA1568 > UBA1568. The sequence continues at coordinate 1,252 of JAUSGT010000004.1, forward strand.
TATTCTCGATGTTCAGCATGCTTCTTCCAAAATCAACTCCAAAAACGGCTATTTGACCAACGGTGCCGACTATGCCGAATACTTCTCTACCAATAACACCGATCTGAAATCAGGTGAGGTCGTCTGCGTCGATACCACCCAAGCCAACTCCGTCAAAAGATGCGAAAGAAGCGGCGATAATAATGTGATGGGCGTCGTCTCCACCAATCCCTCCCTTGTCGGCAATGGCAACGGAACCCAAAGAGACAACGATCCGCGTTATAAGATTATCGGAATGATCGGACAAGTCCCCGGTTTGGTTTCCAATGAAAACGGAGACATTCAAATAGGCGACAGCCTGACCTCTTCCGCCACTCCCGGCCTTATGCGCAGAGCCAATGCCGGCGAATCCACCGTTGGTGTGGCCATGCAGGATTTCAGGGGAAGTACCGGCACCATCCAAATTCTCATCTCCCGTCGGAATCAAAGCCTGACAGTGGAAAAAGTCGAGGAAGCGGTGATACAAAATATCGCCAGTATGAATATCCAAGACCAAGTTGATAGACTGGTCGCGAATGCCAAAACAGCTCTCGATATCCAGATTGCAAACCAAGCGGATGCCTTGAACGACCTTGCCAGGCGGACGAACTTCATCGCGAACGCCGCGACGTCGACGGTAATGACGGTGAATGTCATGGGGAATGTCGGCATCGGTGTGACCAATCCTTCGAGCGCGCTCGATGTGAATGGCGCCGTCTCCGCGTATGGATTCACCATTCCGATAACCAACAACATCGCCGGGACAATGCCGGCTGATACGCTCTCGGCCGATGGCAAGAGCGTCGATCTCCTCAAACTGGTGGCCTACAGCCTCTCTGGCGTGCAAGAACTTTCCGCGAAGGTTGATATAAACACGGCGCAAATCGCCTCTGTTGATCTGAAGACTGATCAAAATATCACGACTGTGGCAGGATTGCAGGCATCGGTGGACAGCCAACTGCTTATCGCGAGCAATAAGATAGATATCTTGACAGCGACGGATGTAGCGCAGGATGCCTCCATTCTCGCCCTGGTGAACGCGCAAGCAACACAAGGCACGGACATGGCAACTCTAGAGACATCCCTCGCGGCGCAAGCATCCCTCATCGAAACTCTCCAGGCACAGGTTGCCACACTGATGGATTTTTATGGGGTCTTCTTGCTCGGCAACGTCATTACCAAAGATGCTTTGGGAAACATCGATCTCCTCGGTGGTACATTGCAAGCGACCAAGATAACGACCATAGACGGTTTTGCCATTGATATCTCTCATTCAACAGCACCGACTCTCGGCACCGCCATTCTCTATCCGATAGCAGTGGACGCGGATACTGATGGCAAGGACGATTTCACCGGTCTTCCGATGACTGACCCGGCGGTGATGGTGCGCGACGGCAAGAACATCGTTATCCAGACGAGCGCCGTGTCGAGTGGCAGTAGGATATTTGTAACGCCGAAAACGGATTTGGATGGATCACTGGCGGTAACGGAAAAAACGAGCGGTACCGATTTCACGGTGTCCCTGAAAACCGCCACCCTCGAACCCATCTCCTTTGATTGGCTGATTGTGGAGGAAAAGTAGTTGGGAAATATCTAATTCCTAATACCTAATTTCTAAGGAAATGGAGTGTCCCAGACGCCGTGGCAACGTCGGCACGGGGACGTCAAAAAGCTCCAAAAAAGCGATAGATTTATATCACGGATGCTGGGGCGTGGCGCGAAAAACGACGAAAGTCGTGAGATTTCACCCCTTGAAATTCGTGATACGGAACCAAAAACAATATAAACTTTGGCATAATAATATGGAAGACGATCACAAGTCTCAAATCGTTATATACAAAGCTAAGGATGGTCAAACTAAAATTGACGTTCGTTTTGATGGCGAAACTGTTTGGTTATCACAACGGCAAATGGCAGATCTATTTGATTGTACCGTAGAGAATATTATTTTTCATTTACAAAATATTTTTGAAAGCGCTGAATTAAGCCAAGAATCAACTACTAAGGAATCCTTAGTAGTTCAACAAGAGGGAAATCGAACAATAAAAAGATCGGTAAAAAGTTATGATTTGGACGTAATAATTTCTGTTGGTTATAGGATAAATTCCCAGCGTGGTACGCAATTTCGCATTTGGGCAACTCAAAAATTGAAAGAATATATCGTTAAGGGTTTTGTGCTGGACGATGAGCGTTTGAAAAACCCAGATCTGCCATTTGATTATTTTGAAGAATTGGCACGTCGTATCGCGGATATTCGCACTTCTGAAAAACGATTTTATAGGAAAATTACAGATATTTATGCGACCAGTATTGATTATGACCCAACAAGTGAAGAGAGTATTATTTTTTTCAAGACAGTTCAAAACAAAGTTCACTATGCAATCACGGGAAGTACTGCGGCAGAAATAGTTGTTAGTAGAGCAGATAGCAGAAAATTAAATATGGGTCTGACAAATTGGAGGGGTGACAAACCGACTAAAGAGGAGGTACTCATTGCTAAAAATTATTTAAATGAACAAGAACTTCTTGTTTTGAATAATCTCGTCGAGCAATATCTTGTATTTGCTGAAGGACAGGCCATGCAAAGAGTTCCGATGATTATGAATGATTGGATAGAAAAACTCCATGGATTTTTGACTATCAATGATAGACATATCTTGCAGGATGCTGGAAAAATTTCACACGAATTGATGAAAGAAATTGCAGAGAAAAAATTTGATGAGTATAAACAGGTGGAGGCAAAAAAGGACATCGACTTTGATACGGCGGTACTTGATGTGATGAAGAGTAGAAAAGAGAGAAGCAAAAAAGAAAAAGGCTCCTTAGGTAATTAGCCGTTCGGATCCCTTTTCGTCTGAATATCTACAGTATAGCAGAATGGGCGCCGGTGTCAAGGGGCATAGTAAATTAAAGGAAAATTCAGTTATTAAGGATTTCTTAATAACTGCTTCGGATGGAACTTTGTAGACAGTAAAAAATATGTCAGGTTCACCCCGTTAGAAGCAGACAATAATGATATGAGTAATGAAATTAAAATCAATAGTGACATAACTGAATCACAGCGTATTTCTCGTGCTTCTAACGGGGCAAGTAAAACACAAAAGAATATATTTGAAAGAATCTTTGAAAAAGTGAGAGGTTTTTTCGTTTCGGTGCCTGAACGTCCCGGTGCAGATGTTGAGCGTCCCCATGCCGAGATTGACAAGGTGTCTACAACACTTCCTTTTGAAGCTTTGCCTCCGAAAGAGTGTGTCCCAGACGCCACGGCAACGTCGGCACAGTCCCTTGGGAATAAGTCTCAAGAAGATGGTGCTGTAGGCACAGCCTCAATTTCGGCACGGGGACGCGCCACCATGACCACCAAAACCACTTGCCCCTATTGCAATTCATCCGATTTCGTCAAGCGCGGGGTGAGGCAGAAGAAGCACGAGGTGGTGCAATTGTATCTTTGCCGAGCGGAGGGTTGCGGCCGGACTTTTACCGCCGAGCGGGTCAAGGGTAAACGCTTCCCACTCAATGTTATTCTGGATGGCATCAGCTATTATAATCTCGGGCTGTCGCTTGAGCAGACGTGTAAGATTTTGGAGGAGAAGTTTGGCGTCCCAGTGCCGGAAGTTGCCGGGGCGTCTGGGACACTTTCTTCTGATTCTTCTAACACCTTTGCTCCCACTCCCGCCACCTTAGCTTCTTGGATCGAAGAATACAAACCCATCTGCCGCTTCGAGCGTATGCGTCCGTATGCCATCAAACTGTTCCCGCCCCAGAAGATGATGGAAGTGGTGACGATGGCTCATCGTCAGCTCTACCGCTTCCGTTATCACCGCGCCAAGACGCTTCTGTGTCTGGAAGAATTCAAGAACAGCCGTTTTGGACGGTTGAAAGAATATCTGGACAATGTATCGAGCGAAACCCCGCACCAATATTTCCAGGACGGTGAGCGGATGTCGGAAATCAGGACGAAGTTCGACAAAACCGATATGATTGTGCGGAGCAAAACGAATTTCGCCAACAAGATCGCCGAATTCGTCTTACGGAGCGTGCCGAATAACCAAGAACGGCACGATGCTCTCCAGCGCTTTATGATTGCCAACGATTCGGTCACTGTGGCGACCGAGGTGCCGGTGTACATCCGCCGCGAAGACGTGGAGCATATGGAAAATGAGCTGAAGTTCAAGATAACTTCGCGTCCCGATGCCGAGCGTCCCAGTGCAGAAGTTGACGGGAGCATTGAGCCGTCCGGCGAAGCGTCCCATCTTGGGACCATCCTCCTCAAAGGCGACAAACAAGAACGCCAGTTTCCTAAACTACTCACTGGACACATTGACATCGTCCAGATCAGAAACGGCATCGTGCATATTCTGGACTACAAGCCCAACGCGAGCAAGGAGAAGCCCATCGAACAATTGACCTGGTACGCGCTGGCCTTGTCACGGCTGACCGGACTGCGTCTTTTCGAATTCAAGTGCGCCTGGTTCGACGACAAAGATTATTACGAGTTTTATCCGCTTCACATCGTGAAGAAAATTCAAACAAAGACAAACAAGAGAACACGGAAAGTACATTACCGCGACGGTACAATTGCAGTAGTGCCGAATGAAAACGTTTTTAAAGTCGCCTAAAAATATGCCAAACTATCTGCAATCAAAATATAATACCAAGCGTGCCTTCACGCCGCGGAAGCCGGTCAAGACATTCCGTGATTTGGATATTTATCAGAAGACATTGGAGTGTTCGGTGATCGTGGTCAAGGATATCCGCCCGAAACTTGTTTTGTTGAAATATCCTTTTACAGATGGCATGACGGACTGCGCTATGAATATACCTCTTTCTATCGGCGAGGCGCACAGCATACGCTTCGGTGACTTCGCTCTCGGTATGAGTTTGATAGAAAAAGCTATGTCCGGATGCAACAAGATGATTATTTATCTGGAACATACCAAGGGTATGTACGGCGATAAAGTGGATGGTAGCTTGATTGATGATATAATAAGTCGTTACGCGGAGAGTCGAACCAAGACCTTTCATTTGGAGTTGTCGTGGAAGAAGTGGAACGGAGTGGAGCGTCCCGGTGCCGATATTGCCGGGAGCGTTAAGCCCAATTTTGGGAGAATTAAGCTATAATGAGATGAGTATGTTTTCATCATTAAGTGACATCATTTTTGATGTCATCCCCGACTCGATCGGGGATCCAGAAATTCTCTCCAGTATAACAAAGAAAAAATAATATGTAATAAACCCAAGACGAATAATTTTTTAACATATCACTATGACTGAACCGAAAAAGAATGTGTTAATAGGAATAGTACTTCTCGCTTTCTTTGGGCTGGTTGCCCTGGGAGTGTGGTGGGGTGCGAGCAATCCGTCTACGCGTGACGTGGCGAGCGCTCCTCCGGGAGGAGGGCAAGAATCAGTGAAATTGGATGTGGCAGACAACGCCAAACAAACACGTATACAACCAGAAAAGACTGACGGGACGTATACCGTGACGGACAAGAAAGAAAAAGGCATTGACATCAATGTACAGTCCAAATCACCCTTCAAAATGACCCTCCCGACCTCCTTAAGCGACCCCGTTACCGTCGTTCTTGGAGGCGAGAGGACTATTGAAATTGTTCAGAAAGACGGAGCGGAATATACGCATGCGACAGAAGGGAAGAGTGCGGAAACTACAGAGAATGCTAAACTCCTATCAATCATAGAAAAAGACCCGACACTGTCTACCTATGTTTCCAGTGACGGCAAAAAAACAATATTCTATTCATATCAGAAAATGGAAGGGGAGCAGAAACAATGGTTGTTCAAAAACTGGATATTGTACAACGCACAGACAAACAAAACAGAAACTGTCTCCTATGAAATGAGAAACGCTCTCGTGGCTATTGATACTGATGGAAATGCCAAAGTGTATTTTGATGACAAGACTGCGATTGGAAACAAGACCCCGGAATTCACTATTCCCAAGCCATATATTCTCGACAAAAATGGAAGTCGGACAGAGCTTGCTTGGCAGTTCAATGAGTCATCGCGCATTCTCTCCGTCTCTTTCACTGCCTCTGCATCTTCCTATCCGATTGCCCTTGACCCATCTATTCTAAAAACAGACACGGTCATCGCGACCTTCTCGGGGAAGGTGATAAATATGAGTTTTGTCTGCGGAGCCACAGTCTGGGATATTGATGGCAATATCTACGACACGGTTCTCATCGGCACCCAGTGTTGGATGAAAGAGAATATGATGACCACCAAATACCCTGATGGGACAAGCATCACTCGTGGTCCGACTGGAGCCACGTGGGTCGGAGATAATGCTTACTATGCTTACCCGCCAAACGTGGGTAATACCGCCGAAGAATCACTCGCCAATATCCAAGCCAATAAACTTGGCTTCGTCTATCAGTGGAGCGCTGTTATGAAAGGCTCTGTCACACCAGGTGTACAAGGCATCTGTCCGACGAACTGGCATGTTCCGACACATGATGAGTACACGACACTCGAAAGAGCCGTCTGTACATCTGGTACCTGTGTCACAGATTTTCCGATTGACATAACAACGACAGGATGGAGAGGAACGAACGAGGGTTCGAAATTATCATTGTACACTTCCGGAGGAAATAACTCTTCAGGATTTTCAGGTATCCTAGCTGGTTACCGTGGTACCGATGGCAGTTTCGGCGATAGGGGCGCGGGCACGAGCCTGTGGTCGTCTACTCCAAGTGGAGGTAATGCTTGGAATCGTTACTTGGATTCAGGCAGCACGGCGGTGGGTCGTAACGCGGGTGCTAAGGCGTACGGCTTTTCGGTGCGGTGCCTCAAAAACTGATTCACTTGGAAGTTCGACTTCCAAGTGACATATCCGACTCTTTCTTCCTTTTCTTCATTCGACTCTTTCCCCATTTTAATTTTCAATTCTCAATTTCTCATTTCTAAACAATTTCCAATGATACAATTCTATAATTAAAAAAATTAAGAAACTAAAGCATTGTTTGAAAATTGAGAATTGAAAATTAAAAATTACTTCCGTGGCAACTTACGATAATCTCCCTGTGTTCAAGACGAGTTACGATATGTTATTGGAATTGTTCAAGGTATCAAATAATTTTTCACGGGACTATCGCTTTACGATAGGTGAACAGATCAAAAAAGAGACAATAGAAATGATGATGTGCGTCTATCGTGCTAACAAAAGTTTCGAAGGAAGGAGAGGATGGCTCGGCACGGCACGGGAAAAAATAGAAACTATCAGGGTGCTTCTGCGGATTTTGAAAGACCTCAAGCAGGTGAGTCTCAAGAAATTTATCAGCATCAACGAGCATATAGAATCCGTATCGAAACAATTAGCTTATTGGGAGAATTCACTTGGAGGCTCGACCTCCAAGTAGGAAACAAATGGCCGGAGCCGTCTTTTGCCAAGGTGAAAGCGGGAGTGCTTGTATCAGTTTAATAACCCTCTTGTGTCGTGAGCAAGGAATATCGTCTGTGGAAACGGACGCTTTGCACGATTTTCTCAAATTGTGTGAGGAATAATAGTGGTTATTGTAGCGCTAGCTGGTAACCGTAATACCGATGGCAGTTTCAACAATAGGAGCACGAACACGAACCTATGGTCGTCTACTCCAAGTGGAGGTAATGCTTGGAATCGTAACTTGAATTCAGGCAACACGACGGTGAATCGTAACACGAATGCTAAGGCGAACGGCTTTTCGGTGCGGTGCCTCAAAAACTGGTTCTCTTGCTTGGCGGCGAACCCGCCAAGTAACTGATTTTTTGAATAAAAATGAAATCGTCAACGGAGTCAGTGTTACTTCGAGATCTTTTTACGGCATATTACAGTGCTCGAAAAAATAAGAGGAACACTATCAATGCTCTTAAATTCGAATTGGAATATGAAAAAAATTTGTTTGCGCTGTATGAAGAAATAAAAAATCGTACCTATACGATCGGGCCGAGCACGTGCTTCGTCGTGAAAAAGCCTGTCAAGCGTGAAATATTTGCCGCCGACTTCCGTGACCGCATCGTGCATCATTTGATTTTCAATTATATCAATCCGATTTTTGAAAAACATTTTATCAAAGATAGTTATAGCTGTCGGATCGGCAAGGGGACATCGTATGGTATTGAGAGGATTGATCATTTTATCCGATCTTGTAGTGAGAATTATCGAAAAAATTGTTATGTCTTGAAACTCGATATTAGTGGCTATTTTATGTCTATGGACAGGGATATTTTGTATACGAAGATAGAAGAGAAATTCAAAAATATTTCTGTCGCGGGGAGCAGTTGCCAAAAATTTGATGCAGACCTTGTTTTGTATCTGGTCAAAACAGTGGTGTCGAATGATCCGACGAAAAATTGTCGTGTCAAAGGAAAACGAGAAGATTGGATCGGTATGCCGAAATCCAAGAGTCTTTTTTGCGCCAAAGAGGGAAAGGGTTTTCCTATTGGCAATCTGACGAGCCAACTTTTCGGTAATATTTATCTCGACGAGTTCGATCATTTCGTTCAAGAAAAACTCGGAGTGAAACGATATGGGCGTTATGTTGATGATATGGTTTTTGTTCATTGTGACAAAGAATTTTTGAAAACAGTTATATCTGAGGCGAATGATTATTTACGAAAAGAACTCACGCTCACGCTTCATCCAAGGAAAATTCATTTGCAAGAATCCGATCATGGAGTCTCTTTTTTGGGAACGTTTATCAAACCGAGACGGATCTATATCGGCAAGAGAGTGAAGGGGAACTTTTATGGGAAGATAAAAAAATGGAACGAATCCATTCGAGAGAAAAAGAATCTGAACGAAAAAGAAATCGAGAGCTTCGTGGCGTGTATGAACTCGTATCTCGGTACGATGAAGCATTACAATAGCTATGAATTACGAAAAAAGATGCTTGATGAAAATGTATCAGAAGAGCTGTGGCAATATGTCGGTAATGATGAAACATATGAAAGGGTGGTCTATCTCCATTTGGTTTTTGGTTTTCTCTCTATTGTTTCTATCATCCCGTGTTGTGTTAATTGTATAGTGAGTTGAAAAAAAGATGTTTCTCGGGTAAAATTAAGCTCTAAGTGAGATGTACGACAATAGCGGATAACGACGGACTCGACGATATCACCGGAAAGCCTATGACCGATCCGGATGTGATAGCGCGCGACGGTATGAGCATCATCGTCAATACCAAAGCGATGACGGATATGAGCCGCATCTTTGCGACGCCCAATACCCCGGACCCGGTGGTCTGGAGTGTCGCCGACCGCAAACAGGGGATATCCTTCACTCTCAAACTTTCAGCCCCGGTGACCCAAAAGGTCCGCTTCGACTGGTGGCTCGCCGAACAAAAGTAGCCCCACCTCCCCAACTTGGGAGTTGGACTCCCAAGTAAGCTAAAAATGGTATTTTCTGTTTGACACACTCTCGTGATATGTTGTATTATTGTATATGTAAGTACAGTAAACAATAGAATAGTATGAATCAAGAACCAAATACAACAACGAGTCTCGCAATCTTCAAGGGGAAAGGGATTCGAAAAACACTCTATCAGAATGAGTGGTGGTTTTCTGTTATTGATGTTGTAGAAGCACTCACGGATAGTATCAATCCTCGTGATTATTGGTTCAAAATGAAGATTCGTGTCAAAGAAGAGGATGGGTTTGAACCGTCGACAATTTGTCGACAGTTGAAATTATTGGCCTCTGACGGAAAATTGCGTAAAACCGATTGTGCGGATACTGAAACAATGTTTCGTCTCATTCAATCCATCCCCTCGCCGAAGGCTGAACCGCTCAAGCGCTGGCTGGCAAAAGTCGGCTATGAGAGGGTGCAGGAAATAGAAAATCCGGAGCTTGCCACCAAATTTTTGTTTGTCATTCCCGCGCAGGCGGGAATCCAGATGGCATCTGTTTGATCAGAAGAAAATGATAGAATAAGTATGAAGTCGTATTTTGTATATATTCTAGCCAGTCAAAGAAACGGTACCCTGTATATCGGAGTAACATCAAATTTGCTAAAAAGAGTAAAGGAACACAAGTTGGATTTGGTTGAAGGATTTACAAAACGATACTGTGTCCATACACTTGTATACTATGAACAGACAGAAAATGTAATGAGTGCGCTCACGAGAGAAAAACAGATGAAGAAGTGGGACAGAAGTTGGAAAATCAGATTGATCGAAAAGAAGAATCCAAAATGGAGAGACTTGTTTCTCGATTTGATATGATAGTGAGTATTGTGGTAACTGGATTCCCGCCTGCGCGGGAATGACAGGTGGGGCGGTGACATTGCCGGTGGCGCGAGAAAGAAGCTGGAGAAGCGGCTGAAACGATCGGTAGTGTCAAAGAAAAACTTTCTTAATAACCCGGAAAATCAGAAACGACTCAGGTCAAAAAGATAATTCCTCTGAAACTTCTCGCCCCCGTAACGGAGAAAGCCCCCTTCAATCGCTGGCTCGCCGAACAAAAGCAAAGGCGCCCCCTCTAGCCAATAGCCCCTTCCATCAACTTGGGAGTTGGACTCCCAAGTAAGCTAAAAATGAAAGAATATGCGAAAAATCCCCTTTGCCATCGGAGAATACTACCATATCTATAATCGAGGAACCGATAAACGTATAATTTTCTCGGAGGAAGCTGACGTTGATCGCTTTCTTCAGAGTATAGAGGAGTTCAATACACCGGACCCGATAGGGAGTATCTATGAACATTCCTTCCTCAAAACCAAAACCAAAAACAAAACCAACAAAGCCAGTCCCCAGTCTTCACTTGGAAGTCCAACTCCCAAGGAGGGGAGGCTCGTAAATTTTGTTGCCTACTGCGTGAATCCCAACCATTATCACTTCATTCTCCAACCGGTACTAAACAAGGGGGTAGAAAAATTCATGCAGAGATTGGGCACGGGATATACGAATTACTTCAATACCAAATACGAGAGAACCGGTGCTCTTTTTCAAGGAAGATTTAAATCTGTCCACATAGACTCCAATGAATATCTCCTTCATGTCAGCGCCTATGTTAACTTAAACGATCGAGTGCACCAACTTGGGAGTCCAACTTCCAAATTGGTAAAAAGTAGGTCAAGTTGGAGAGAATATATGGAAAAGGGGGACAAGGCGTGGTGTGAGAAGGAAGCAGTGTTGGGTCAATTCAGAAATACAAAAGAATATAAGATTTTTGCAGAAAATTCACTTAGAGGTACGCTTGAGAGGCGACTTTCGGAAAAAGAGCAAAAAGAACTTTTCCTTGAATAGTAACTTGGAAGTTGGACTCCCAAGTAAAAACAGCCCCAACATCATAGTGGGGCTGTTTTTATTTATGGTTTGCAATTCTTTCTATGGGGCCACTTCTTTCCAGTTGTAGTCACAGTTCCTGCTGCCAGTACAGGAGATAGGCGTTGAACCGCCACAATTATTAGGGATGGTGAAGCGTTGGTCACTACAGTAGTTGGCTGACTGGCTATTACAAAGTGTCAGAACACAGGTGACATCCGCTGTAGTAGACACGGTTGAAGCAGCGTCAGTAAAATCAATTCTCTCTACTCCGCCGGCTTTTCCGGTCACTGTTGTGGAGTTGCTATTTATAGGAGAAGAAATATCGACGGCATCACTATAATCAGGAGAAGTGCTGTCTGTAGTCCAGTTTCCGGTAACGAGCTGATCATCGCCATCACAAGATCCGGTCCCGCGGCAGGCGAAGAGGGCGACAGTTTTTGATGGACCCATCTCCATTGTGAAGCTTCGCTCACTTTTGACGGCGCCACTGGTACAGGAATCTTGGCAGATCTTCAGGGTGGAGGGAATCGGTTCGAGAACCGTGAGATTGGCTCCCGGCAACGAAGAAAAATACCATGAACCATTGGCCCCGGCACCGCCTCGGAAATAATATATCCCAGCCTGAGTCGGAGTAAAGGTATAGGCTGTGCTGTGGGAATTGGTCACCGCAAATCTGGTAAACCCATTGCCATCGGCTGTGTCATTGGGTGTCCCCCCGGCATAGGTCCAGCTCGATCCTCCATAGCTCCAGCCATAAAATAGTTGCGGGTAATCGATATAATTGGGTGGTTGCCAGATCAATCTGTCGCTTACTATATTGGAGGTGTCACTGGATGAAGTAACGGTGTAGTTGGCGCTTTGCCCGAGGGTTATTGTTTGGTCGGCCGGCGCTATGCTTACCGTTGGAGGGAGAGGCTGCAATATTATATCGAGATCCGCTATAGGGGACGAAGTGCCGTTGGCGTAAACGCAACGCATCTGCCAGTGGTGCGTGTTTCCGGCTCCGCCTGGCCAATTCCAACCTTCGTTACCACTTTGTTGGCTGAGGGGAAAAGTGTGGGTCCAAGAGCCACCCGGACCCTGCATATACAGTCCGGGAGAAGGATCCGACGACGCATATCCGTCTTCAGTATTTATATACATCCGACAATATTGAACGGGAGAGTCTATACTGAAGCTTACATTGGTGCTCGGGTTATCGCTACCTGGAACGGGATTCGGGTTGGCTGTCAGAATTGGGGGATAATACAGGCATGCTCCGACCTGATTATAATTATAGGCTCCAGGATCTGAGCATAGTCGGCAGTCCCCTGAAGTATCACCAGAAAAATGGGCTACTCCCCCTTCTCCCAATCCTGATTCGCAGGAAGCCGGGAGAATTTCACCGCTGGAAACACCATTGGGTGAATAAGATGAAAAGCCGACTTCCAGTGACAATCTTGTTTGGTACGTGTCTAATTTTTCGTAAAAGAAGAGAGAGAAAGAGACCGCAACGGAAAAAAACAACCCGGCAATGAGAGTGTATTTTTTTGTATTTTTTTTATTCATTTTTTTCTTTACGAACACAAAAAACATCCGAGACAAATTTTTCCCATGAGCTGTTTTTGTATTTTCTTTCATTCAAGCGCTGTTTTGATTCATTGTAGCATAAAAAGTCCGATTTTTACTTCTTGCCACCCCTGTTGCAAATACAAATGATGCGGTAGCCGTGCGACATCATGAGCCGTAAAGCGACTTCGTCTTTCATCATTTGGAAAGCAGAACAACAGTATTATTTGTAATCGGGGTCAAGAAGGCGGAGATTCCTTTTTATCGATTCTTGCATGGATGTCAATCCTTTCGGATAAATCTCCGGATTGTTGCCGGGATAGGATTGTCCCCATTCGGCAGGGCTCATGGCCATGGCCATGGGGAGAACTTTTTCAAAAGTCTCTCTAGCCTCATCCTTTCTTCCAAGATTGAGGAGGGCCACCCCCTCTGAGTTCAAGAGCCAGACATTATTTTTGGCATATTTCAACCCCTCTTCTACTGTCGCAAGCACTTTCTCATACTCACCCATTTGGAAATAAATCCACGCCAGATCGTTATGCCCCGCCCAGCTTTCCGGTTTCCACTTCAGAAACTCTTCAAAATCTGCAGCGGCTTTCGCAAAATCTCCCTTGTAACCATACGTAAGCCCGCGGATATAATACGAACGTTTGAAATCCGGATAGAGTTCCAATTCGCGATTGATCTCTTTGATTGCTCGGTTCAAATTGCCTTGGATAAAGTAGGTTCTGGAGAGTTGGTAGTGGGCGCGGGGGTACTGTTCGTTCAGCGCAATAGTTGTTTGAAAATACTTTTTGGCTTTTGTAATATCATACGCTCCCTGCCCGAAATAGTAATTCCCGATGACGAATTGAAGACCGGAGTCGGAAGGATTGATGGCAAGGGCTGTTTTTTCCAATCTCAATCTTTCCCACAAGAAATAACTCGCTGGTAGCCGGAAACTCCAGAGCATGATGGCAGCAATCAAAAGAAAACAGAAGACCGTCAAGATCCTGTTGTGTCGAAGCGCAGCTCCTATGAGGTGGACAAACTTTTTTGTGTCTTTCATAAATTTTTGTTTTTGGATGTAATTTACATATAGTGTATCATAAAAAAACACCTTTATTGGTGGAGCTATTCATTGGGTAAAATGTAAAAAATGCCGTCGTGGGAAAAGGCCATTTTATATGAATATATTGGGTTATTTGGAAAGAAAAAAATTGGAAATAGAGGAGAGGTACTTTTTGCAGGAACTCCAGGCCTTTTATGTATGGGCGGCACAGAATCTTTTGGTTGCTCAGGTGATTGTATTCCTCCGCTTGCCGGCGACAAAATTCATCGTTTTGGCAAAAAATTCAAACAGTCAGAAAGGGTATAGCACCAAGAATAGTAAAAGAGACAGTCAAATGCCGGTCTCTTTCATCGTATGTGTCCCCGGTGGATTTCCTGATTGCCAAAAAGCTCTTGGCGGAAAAGAAAGTATTTCCCAAGATGACTGGCAACCAATTTTTCGTTCCGCGCGCATTGAGATATGGGAAAACAAGAAGCATCATGATGTGAGACGGCTGCCGCTCTGTTTCGGATTTTCCGATGAAGAAAAGGAGAAGATGCTCCGTTTTGTGAGGATGACTATAGGACAGACTTTGCAGAGGCAAGACTCGTTATTATTATCGGGAAATTTTTCCGAACGTTTTGACGAAAAGGTTTCGATCGATGTCGCGCTGTGGGTCGGTGGACACCTGCGTTCCTCGATGATTGTGAAAGATATGCCACTCAAAGAAGCGCTCAAAAAAGCTGCGCACGTGGTGCCGTTTGATGGTCGTTTCAAGCCGATTTTGCTTGACGAACTGTCTCGCGCGCGCATAGAGATTACAGTGATGCATTCTTTACGTCTTCCTCTTTCGTTTCAGGAGCTTACGACAAATACCATCGATACTACCAAGGGCTATCGCATGGCGTATCAATCTCTTGTTGGGTGGTTTCTACCGGAAGTATTCAACTGTGTCCGTTTTGAGAATCTGCAGGATTTTTTGAAACGCCTGGCACGCGAAAAAGCAAAAATCCCCGCAAATTACCTGAGGTTAGCAAGAGTAGAGCTTTTTGAAGTGGATGATTTTATTGAGTCTTTTGATACGTCATCGGTTTTGTCCCTTGCTGGCCCTGTAGTAAAAGAAACGGCCAGTAAGAGTACAAATTTTGACAAATCATTTATTGCAAACTTGGAAAGTTGTATGCAGCATTCCCTTGCCCAGCTTGTATTTATTCAAGAAAAAGATGGAAATATTCCGTCTCGAATCGATCCGCTTACCGCCGAAGAAAGACAAATTGATTGGGTGCGGTTGCCCCTTACGGCAGGGGCCCTGATACTTGGTGGGCAGGCTCTCAATATGCCGCTAGCCGTAAAAGCGGGGGAAAAAGCGTTGGAATATTTTCATAATCATTTTGAGAACCTCTCTTTTATTCCTTTATCTACGAAACTGTTAAGTCTCGCTTACTATGCCAAGACTCTTTTGATCAGTGGTGAAAAAGAGGAAGCTAATAAAGCGGCAGAGGAGATTTACCGGCACGTTGATGCTCTTGACTACGATCCTATTGCGTATTTTCAGGTTGCCTCCCTCTTTCTTTCTTTTGGAAAAGAAACAGAAAAATTTCGGCACAAAGGTGAGGCGATGCTCTTTTTCGCTCTTCGGGATTTTGAAAACAGGCTGCAAAAAAATGAGAAAATCCCCCTCGCTTTTTTCCCTGAGGCAATCAACGGTTTGCTCAGGCTTTATAATCTAACTCAAAAGGATGAGTGGCGAGACAAGGCTTGTAGGATAGCAGAATGGCATGTGCAACAACAACTCTCGGACGGTAGCTTTCCCAATATCCCGGGCAGTTCTTTCTCCTATACTCGCGGGACAGGAAAGATTTTTGAGACCCTGACGCTTCTGCCGGGGAAAAACAAAGAGACTATTTTTCGCGTTTTTGGATGGCTCAGAAAAATGCAATACAACGAGGGGAATATGTATTTTGTACCGGAGGAAAGAAAGCCAAGAATTATTGGTGGTTTCCGGCACGATGCTCTCAATCAAGAAGTGTGGGTTGACGCCTCGTCTCATATACTTATCGGTGGGGCACGACTGCTCAGCTGGCTGAAGACGGGTGATGGAAATATGGTTTTTTAACCTTGTACAGGTATTGATTCATTGTGGTATCATTATAAAATATTGAGATAGACCACTTATGGGAAACAATGCAAAAATAACAGGAGATTCTGATTTTGCTGGCCAGTATAAACCTCACGAAAGTTATTCTCTCATAAGTGAAAAGGTCTATCTCGAAGATCTTTTTTCGAAACAGCCCGGCGGTTATCGCTTGCCGCTCCCCCTTATTGACAGGGTGCGTTTGCAAATGATGAAGATTTTCCGAGAACAGCGAGACAAAAATGAAGTGGAAAAGTATATCCCTTTGGCGGGGCAGGAAAGTTTATCCCCATATTGGAGAGTTATTCTGGGATATCTCTACCGTGCTGGGGTTATAGAGACTCCAATACTTTATTATGGGGAAGTACCTCATGATGAGCCGAAGATTTACACCATTCGCCTCGTGTCTAAAATTCCGGGGGATCCCTTCCAGTTAAGAATAATGGGTCGAGGGGTATCTTTCAATTTCAATGAAGCTATATCAAAGCTGGTTGGGGAGCTTCTGGAGCGCTATTACTTGATATTTCATAAGGGTTGTGATGTCATCAAAGCCACGGTTGCTGAACTGAAAGAAAGAAAGGTGTATTTTTTGGATCCGTTCGATGCAGATAATTTTTCGCTCGAACAAAAAAAAAATACACCGCATATGAGTTTTACCGAACACAGCCGCTTCCGCTGGGTTGAAGGATTTTCACTAATGAAGAAATGTAAAGCTTTTATCCCGGCTCAAATGGTTTATTGGTACTACCGCGTCGGAGATGACGAGCCCAGACTGCAATCTTCCATTACCAACGGTGCGGCTGGGATGTTCACGCGAGAGGGAGCGATACTGTCGGGACTTTATGAACTCATCCAGCGCGATACTTTTTTGTTATACTGGCTTTGTCGAGTCACTCCGGAGAAACTCGTTCTTCCGGCTCATTTGAAAAATCCAAAATTACAAAAAATAGTATCTGACACAAAGCGTTATAATCTGGAAATGCACATTCTCGAGCTCCACAATGATTTTGGGGTGCCAGTTATAATAGTTGTCTTGATCGATCGAAGTGGTCGAGGGGCGGCCGTCACTATGGGAGGCGGCTGTGGACCAGACAGAGAGGAGTGCATTATGCGTGCTTATTGTGAAGCCCTCAGTATTCGTTATTGGTTGAGACTGGCCCCGGTAGATACTTTCTCAGAGCTACCTAATACTTTTGATCCATTTACAGCAGTGCCCGGTCAGAACGAGCGCGTTCTTCACTGGGGGAACAAGCAAATGCTCCAGCATATTGAATTTTTTATAAGTGGTAGTGAGCGTCTTTTGTCGGAACAACCAGTGGAGGGGCAAGAAACACAGGCAGAACTTTCAAATTTAATTGAAAAATTCAAAGAAAAAGGGCCGACATATGATATCTTTTTCTACGAGGCAAAACAGAAAGCCTTGTCTGAGCTTGGCTATTATTCCGTGAGTGTTTCTGTACCAGCGCTTCTCCCGCTCTATATGAATGAAAGATTCGCTCCACTCGGAGCGGAGAGATTGCGCGACTTTTTCACTCGATTCGGAAAGGGTGATGGATACAATCCTATTCCGCATCCATTTCCTTAAAGAACGGCAGCTCTCAATTAAGTGAATGTCACAATACTACAAATATGCTCAACACCATTGATCTCTCCAAGCTGTTCCATCAATCATCCAAGGATCACACCAAGGGGCATTTCCCTATTGCCAAAAATTCTGATGAGTGGCCCGCCAGTTGGCGTACCATTGAATACAAGGAGTACCCGCGTTTTGAGAGGATATTTTTACCAAACAAGCCGGAACCACGGTTTACTCAGGCAGAGCTTGCCCAAGTTGTGAACGAACGTTATTCGAGCCGCTCTTTCACGGGTGGACCTCTCACACTTTCTCAGTTATCTACGTTGCTTCGATACTCCTGCGGCATTGTCCGTTCGGATGGTAGCGACAAAGTTCGCAGAGCGCAACCTTCCGGTGGAGGAAGGTATCCATTGGAAATTTATCCGATTGTTTTTCAGGGAAACCAGGACGTGCCGGAAGGGGTATACCATTATAATGTGCGAGAACACGCTTTGGAAACACTCTGGCAAAGAAAGTTTTCGAAGTCAGAGGTGCTTTCTTTGTTTTCCTATGAGTGGACAGCGGAAGCTTCCGTTGCCGTTATCATCACGGCTGTTTTTGAGCGAAATCAGAGGAAATATGGCGAGCGTGGTTATCGTTACATGCTGCTGGAAGCAGGCCATGTCGGACAAAATATTCATCTTGTTTCACAAGCCCTTGGTCTTGGCTGTTGCGCGCTTGGTGGTACGCATGATCAGGCGCTTGAAACACTGCTTGATATTGATGGGGTAACAGAGTCTGTCGTTCATGAGCTCATTGTCGGACAATGTTCAGCCTGAAAAAAAGGTGCTTTATGGGTGGGTCGCCCTTGACAAACCATTTTTTTCTTACCTGCAGCGTGTTATAATTATTGCTGAGGAGGGAACTGTTAAGGTATGTAAAGAAGTATGTTCAAAAGACAATTTAAATCTATCTTTTCTGTTGTTGGGATGATGTTCCTTTTTTTTGTTTTGAGCATTGTCGGTCGTTTATTCTCTCAAAAGGGCACGTCTTCTTTGCTTGGGCTACACGGGGATGGAGAGAGTTTTGGCGGAGGGATACCGCCAGCGTCAGCCGATTTGGTGGGTGGTTCTTGCGCCAGTTGTGAGAGCAGTTCTTGTGAGAGCAGTGGTTGTGAGAGTAGTGATGGTAGTGGAGATAGCTGAAATGAGGGTTATTTCCTCCGTTTTTTTGATGTGATAAAAATTCCGGTTCAGAATCGGTTTTTTGTTTTATTGTCAAACGAAGCGAGCGAAACGAAAGCGTACTTTCGTTTCCGAGCGAGTGAAGACATCAAAGAGTAAAACTCGGCAGCTTGCTCCCGAGTGAAAACTATTTATATACTATAGAGTATATAGTGGTAAGAGTATATGACAGGAAGAATAATGAAATGTCAAAAGGAATTCTTTCCAAAATAAGAGGATTGTTTTTATGGGGGAAATGGCCACTTATTGGTATAGGTGTTTTTCAACACAGTTCTTCCGATGAATATGATGAGCGATACCACAAACAGTATTGGGATACCATTGCTCGTTTTTGGGATGTTACACCCATCCCGGTACGGTTGAGCAAAGACACGATCGAGATATATAGGTGTTTCTTGAAAAAAAATGAGGAAAAATGGGTAGGAAAACGTATTTTGATTCTCGGTTCCACGCCGGAATTGCGCGATTTATTAGCTGAGGAGACCATCGCAAAAATATATGTGGCTGACTTTTCCGAACAAATGCCGCTGGCGATGCAACGTTTTACCAAGTACGTTGATTCAGAGAAAGAAGAGTGGATCAAAGCTAATTGGCTTCATTTACCGTTTCCGGAACAATATTTTGACGTTATACTCGGCGATTTGGTACTACAACAATTTCCACCGGAGAAAGAACCTCTTTTTTTAGAAAAGATGTGTGGTCTTCTGAAAGCAGACGGGGTGTTTATAAGCCGTTTTCAGTTTTTAGATAAAACATATTATCACGAAGAGAACCTGGGAGAAATAATAAATAAGACGCTTGACGGAACATTGGGCGGAAGGAAAACAATCATCCTTCTGAAACTGCGTATCCTTTGGTTATATGCCGATCTGAAGGAACGGAAGCTAAATCGAAAAATCGCAATAGAAAAACTTACTGATTATATAAGGGGAAATAATTTTGGTCACCCACACTTGAGAGAAGTGTTGCGACTGATGCTGTCCGAGAAGGATTCTCTGCGTAATTGGTCACCGCCAGAAGAACAAGAGCTTATGAGTATACTCTCTCGGCACTTCAGTATAAGCGAGATAAAAGTTGCTTCCGACTATGAAGATGCCAAGTATTTTCCTGTTATTTTCCTTCATAAAGCTGTATACTCTTCTGTGGTAGAATAATTCAGCAAAGAGTACTTGAGGGCTAGGGGGCACCTACTCCTTCCTTCCGGCGCAAACCTGTGCGGGAGATTCAAAATTTATATATCTCCTTTTCGAAAAATCCAATGTTTTATGCCGGAAAAAGATGCTGCAAAAAGATCTGCACAGCGCGCTATTGATGCGAAACTCTATGATCGTGCGGTTGGGAATCCTATCATAAAAGTGTTTGAGCGGGTGATATCTCAGCGGTTGGGTGATGTTTTGGTATTGGCAACCAACGGCAAGGCAGGCGCTCTCGTTATGGCGCTCGAGACTTTGGGTATCGGACCTGGCGATGAAGTTATCATACCGGCATTTTGTTCTCCTATCACTACTTCTTCTCTATTGTCTGTTGGCGCGACGCCAGTATTCGTTGATATCCGTTTGTGTGACTATGCTATTGATCCTGCCAAGATTGAAAAAAAAATAACAGTCCGTACGAAAGCCATAATAGTGGTGCATCTTTTTGGTCAGCCCGCGCTTGGCACGGGTGAGGTTCTCGAGATAGCAAAAAGAAATTTATTGCCAGTCATTGAAAATGCAGCTCAAGCCTTTGGGGCAAGAATAAGAATTGATGGGAAACAGCGACTTGTCGGAACGTTAGGGGATATCGGTTGTTTCACCTTTTTTTCGACCACTCCGTTTACAAATTCAAATAGCGTGAGTGTCATGGTTCTTCAAAGCAAGGAGAAATTGTATGCAATAGCAAAAAAATTACGATCAGCCAGAGCAAGTAGCCTGCCCCGAGAAACAGAAGCGCCAGCTATTCTCGCCAGGCTGAATTTTTTTGATGAGCAGCTAGAACAGCGGAGAAGATTAGCAAAATACTATACGCAGCAGTTGAGCGGTATCTCGGGCATTACTTTGCCAGAGAGCTATCCAGAGACAGAAAATGTCTGGTATCGTTATGCCATCCGAGCGGAGAAACGCGAAGCACTCCTCGAACATTTTTCTCAAAAGTTATCTGCCAGCCATCGCCCGCATCCGACAACCCGCCTCTTCGCTCTTGAAAAAAGACACATTCTTGATGATTTTCCAATAAGCAAGCAAGCGGCGTCTGAAATAATTTTCTTGCCGGTATTTATGAGGACTTCTTTAGAGGATGCGGCCATGGTTGCGCAGTCGATAAGAACATTTTTTCAGAGATGAATATTATCTTGTTACCATTGTTATTAGTCTGATGTTATGTTAAAAGCCATATTACTCAAAAGAGGGATGAGAAGTGATCGGTTTTTAAGTTACCCTTTTTTGCGTTTCTCCTTTTTAAGAAATTTCATTGTTGCATTGGACGCCTATGCATTGCTCCAAAGTCAGTACTGGCCAAGGGAAGATATCAAAGCAATCCAGCTGGAAAGAATAAGAGACATCCTAACTCATGCCAAGGAAAAAATCCCATTTTGGCGTGATAAGTTTGCCGCGGCAAAAATTGATCCACAAAAAATATCGGATTGGAATGAATTTCTACGTCTACCCATAACGTATAAAACCGATTTTAAAAGTAAGCCAGTAGCCTATTTTACGGATCAAGATCTTTTTGCGCAAGAGCATATTACCAATACGACTTCCGGGTCTACGGCTGAACCACTCATTTTCTTTCAAGACCGACATTATGAGACCCGCAGTCTTGCTATCGCTAGAAGAATACTCAAGATTGTTTCTCGGAGTACATTACTGCCGGTCATACAAGTTCGCGCGCGCGACCGACGCGGCTTCGATAATAATGAAAATCTGTGGTTTCATACATACAATCACAATCAACTCAAGTACAGGATAAATAATCTTTACCAGTTGGCCAAAAATCTAAAGGGCCCTTTTGTCTTGTATGGTTTCTCTTCTTATCTTATAGAAATTGCCCGGCTCTGTAGTGAGCGAGAAATACCGCTTCACCCGGTTGCCGTTATCGCCACCGGGGAGGGATTGCAGCCCAGTCAAAAAGAATTTATAGAATCCCACCTCAAAACGGAAGTGTTCAATTGTTATACGACAACAGAACTTGGTTGGTTGGCACAAGATTGTGAAGAGCATAACCTTCATATCAACTCAGAATTTGCCTACGTGGAGATTGTTGATAAAGACGGGATGCCGCTTGAAAATGGCAAGCAGGGCAGGGTTATCGTAACCACATTTGACAACAAAATAATGCCCTTCATCCGCTATGACACAGGTGACCTGGGCAGCCTCTTTACCGAACTCTGTGCTTGTGGCAGAACGCTCCCTCAATTGAAAATCATCGGAAGGCAAGTGGATATGATTGTACTTCCTGATAATCGGACAGTTCCTTCCTTAGATATTTTAGGTGTTTTCGAGAAACGACTTGAATTTATCCGTCAATATCAGCTCATTCAGAAGAATGTAGACGAATTCTTCGTCAAAATTGTCCCTGAGAAAGAAACTATCGGAAGTGACCGGCTTATAGCAATTGCCAATCATTTACGCAGAAACTTGCATCCCGGTATCAGGGTTGAGTTTGAAATCGTAAAAGAAATACCATCGACAGCCAGTGGGAAAAAAATCTACTTCAAATCACTTATTAATGCCGCTAGTCCCCATCACAAAGATGCTCCAACGTCTTAAACTAGAAATCTGGAAAAGCATTCACAGGCTCCCTCTCGGCCTTATTCGACTTTGGCAGCTGTATTCACTCCAACGCCTCATCAGACATGCCTATGCGAATACCGCGCTCTAT
>JAUSGT010000001.1 GCA_030648835.1 Candidatus Moraniibacteriota bacterium
ATAAAGTAAAAAGTTTGTAAGGTTTTTAAAGTAAAATGCAAAAACATCTAACTTTATGAACCTGATAACTTTATGAGCTTTTGACTTTTGTACAGTTTGAACCCGAGGTTTATGTACGACATCTACATGGGTTTTTCGTCTTTGCAACAAGTCCCGACCCGGAAGGGTCGCGGATCCCGACCACAGCGTCGGGAATAGCGAATCAATCACATCACGGCGGTTCTTTCTATATCTTAGAAAGGAAGAAGCTGACTTATATCGGTAAAACCCTCAAAGCGCAGACTCTCGCAGAATGAACGCGGAAGTACGCAGAAATAAGGGCAATACCGAGGGAATGGTTCGACATCGCTCACCACGAGTGATCAGAATCAGCCCGTAGAGACTAAACGTCAGCGTATTTGGAAGTGTGAAATGAGACATGAGAAATGGGAAATAAATTCTCACCTCTCATCTCCGACCTCTCACCTCTCAAGTATAAGCTATAGTCCATTGCCACCAGTAATGGTGGAGTATTGCGAAATCAGCGTCAGTCTGCGTCAAGTCGGCGTAGGTCTGCGGTTTTGTAATCAAAACAAGCGTGAGACAGGTTGGTTTCCTATCTGCTGTAGGCGTGTGTTGCTTGAGAGAACTCTTTCTTAGTACGAGAGGACCGGAAAGAACGAACCTCTGGTGTACGAGCTGTTCCGCCAGGAGCATTGTTCGGTAGCTACGTTCGGGTAGGATAACCGCTGAAAGCATCTAAGCGGGAAGCCAAGCTCAAGATAAGGCAACAGTACAAGTTTACTTGTACAAAGTTTCCTAGAAGATGACTAGGTTGATAGGCTGCAGGTGTAAGTCTCGAGAGGGATTCAGCCAAGCAGTACTAATAAATTTATTCAACTTTCTTTTTTCTAAGCTTGTTTTACTCTTGTAAGAGAGTAAGGTGAGTGACGGTTAGCAGTGAAGAGTGCTTGCAATGACAGACATATACAATTATTACCAAACGAAGCGAGCGTAGTGAAAGTAAGCTTTCACTATCGAGCGCAGTGCTGGTAAAATCGGGTTAAGTACCCGTTATTATTAGACAGACAATTTGGAGGGGAGTGTTTCCGGTGCCTCTAGCGATAGGGTCACACCTGATCCCATACCGAACTCAGCAGTTAAGCCTATCAGCGCTGATGGTAGCCTTCAGTGGCAAGAGTAAGTCGGTGCCGGGAACAATCCTCTTCAAAACAATACAAAAACAACCTGCATAAGGCTGTTTTTTGTTTGTGGTATAATGAAAACAATTACGAATTCATTCAGTATTTTCTATGGCCTTGCCTCGCTTACCCAAACAGTTTGTCATTGCTTTTATTTATCTTTTTTTTGTGGTGCTTTTGGGTGTGCTTGTGTACGTTACTTTTATCAAAGCGCCGGAAACCTGTTTTGATAGTCTAGAGAATCAGAATGAGACCGGTATCGACTGTGGCGGTGTTTGCGCGGCCGTGTGCAAAGAAAACATTGTCGGAGAAGACTTGCAATTTACTGAAGTGGCTTTTGTTCCGGCGGGAGATGGGAAATATGATGTTTTGGCGAAAGTCTACAACTCCAATGATGTGGAAGGGGCTTCTTCATTCACATACACGGTGACGCTGAAAGACGGCACCGGGAAAGGGATCGCTACGCGCTCGGGGAAAAATTATATATTGCCACAGGAAAGCAAATACATCTTGGAGCTCAACTTGGAGGCAACCGCGCCAGCCGCGGTGGATTTCGTTGTAGACAGCGTAGCGTGGGCGCGTCTTTCCGGGTATCAGGAAAAGCCGGCTGTCAATGTCTATCAGAAAAGTTACAGCCAGATTTCTTCCGGCGCCGGTTTCAGTGAGGCCAAAGGATTGCTCTCCAATCAAAGTCCCTATGACTTCCGTTCGATTATCGTGAGAGTGATACTTCGCGATGCTGCAGGCTCGCCGCTGGCTTTCAACGCGACAGAAATTCGTACGGTGCGCGCCAGCGAAGAACGTGATTTCCGTCTGGTGTGGCCCAGCGCTTTTCCCGGGACAGTGGAGAAGGTTGAGATGGAAGTGGACGCCGATGTCTATCATTCGGACAACTTTATCCGCCAGTATCTGCCTGGCGGAAAATTTCAGGAATTTACTCCGCCAACAGCCTTTTAAGAGAGAATCAAGAATGGTGAATCGTGAATAAAAGACTCAACAGACATAGCTTTCTTAATTTTCATGATTCTTGATTCCGGATTCGTGATTCTATTTTCTTACCCCCATGTTGCGGACACTTCTCAAATTTGATTGGATGCTCATCGCGGTGACAGTCCTTCTTTTGGGAGTGAGTCTCCTCACACTTTCCAGTCTCTCCGCGGTAGGCAACGTGGATTATTTTCTCCGGCAGTCGGTTTTTTCCCTGCTTGGTCTGGGGGTGATGTTGTTTGTCGGTTTTTTGGATTATCGACATATAGAAAAACAGAGCACAGCGCTGTATTTTATCACGGCGATTGCTCTTTTCGGTGTGCTTCTTTTTGGGACCACGGTGCGCGGTACGGCAGGCTGGCTTTCTTTTGGTGTGTTTCAAGTCCAACCGGTGGAAGTCGCCAAGGTGACGCTCATCATCTTTCTTGCCAGCTTCATTTCCAAGAAAAAATCGGAACTTGGCGAATGGACACGGGTTATCGCGTCGCTCGTCCTTTCTGCGGTACTCATTTTTTTGGTTTTACGGCAACCCGATCTTGGTTCCAGTCTTGTGTTGGCCATTATCTGGGGTGGGATGATATTCGCATCGGGACTGAGAGCAAAGCATCTTGTCACCTTGTTTCTTCTCGGGACACTGCTTGTTTCCAGCGGTTGGTTTGCCTTGGCGGATTATCAGAAGGAGCGTATCAATACCTTCATTCATCCGGAATCCGATCCGCGCGGCTCGGGATACAATGTACTTCAGGCGATCGTGGCTGTCGGTTCGGGGGGGATTTCCGGTAAAGGGATCGGACATGGTTCACAATCTCAACTCAACTTTCTTCCAGAAAAACATACCGATTTCATTTTTGCCGTGATTGCCGAGGAACTCGGGTTGACGGGAGCCTTCTTTGTCATTGGCCTCTATCTCGTGCTTTTGTATCGGATCAAACGTATTGGTGATACGGCCAGTGACAATTTCGGCTATCTGGTCGCGGTCGGGGTGTTGGTGATGTTTCTGGCCCATATTGTCATCAATATTGGGATGAACATTGGGTTGCTTCCGGTGACGGGATTGCCGGCGCCGCTCCTCTCCTATGGGGGAAGCTCGCTTTTCTCAATGCTCTTTTCTCTGGGACTCCTTTTGAGTATTTACCGAAAGAAAAAAGGCAATGAAGACCTGCGTATTTCACTGGAAAAGACATCTATTGACTAAATATGATGTATGTTGCATAGTACAATACGTTCGTTGATCCCGCACCTACTTTACCGTTTTCTTCAGTGCGACGCGCGGGCGAATAGCTCGGTCCTATTCGGACCGGCGTTGCCATTTCAAAGAAGCAAATAGTCTGTAAACATAAGACGTTATTAGTAGCGGTAAAATAGGTGCGGGATTGACGGGTGACACCTTTTTTGTTACACTGAAAAGGCTTTGAAAAAGCTTTTTTTGTTTATCATACCTTATGCGAGCTCTCCTTATAGCGCAGGCAATTGTCGCAATATTTCTTGCGGTGTCTATTCTGCTTCAGAATCGCGGGGCTGGGTTGGGGAGCGCTTTTGGGGGTGATTTTGGCGGATATTACACCAAACGTGGTTTGGAAAAGTTCCTTTTGTATGCATCAGTGGTTCTGGCTATTGTCTTTTTTGTTTTGGCTATTGCCAACGTACGGTTGGCGCTCATAGTGTAGTGAGGGTGCTCCTCGGGAGAGGGGCTAATTCGTAAAGTACGCCTATTCGTATTTTTAACTCCATCACTATTTTGAAAGGGCTAAACTGGATCCGTTTATTCCAAGCGATGAGGACGAGGGATAAGGTTCTGGTGGCTTTTTTTTCCGGACTTGGCGTTGTTGCGCTTTTATTCTGGCTTTCCGCCTTGTATCTGGTTTCGACTAAAACTGTTCCGAAAGCGGGAGGTGAATACATCGAGGGGATCGCCGCTCAGCCGCGCTATATCAATCCGGTTCTCTCACAGACAAGCGAGGCAGACGCGGATTTGACGCAGCTTATTTACAGCGGTCTTTTCGGTTATGACGCATCCGGCAATTTGGTGAAACGAATGGCAGCGGACTGGAGCGTTTCCGGAGATGGGAAGCTGTACACGGTGACGCTTAGGCCAGGCATCAAGTGGCATGATGGCGAAGAAGTGACCGCGGACGATGTCCTCTATACCACTCAGGTCATTTTGGACCCAAGCTACAAGAGTCCGCTCAGGGCCATTTGGCAGACGGTGGAGGTGATGACGGTGGATCGCTATACGGTAACCTTCGCGCTCAAGAAACCGTATTTCGGATTTTTGGAAAACCTGGTATTGGGGATCCTCCCCAAGCATATCTGGGAAAATATCGCTCCGGAGAATTTCCTTTTGGCTGATTACAATCTCGCGCCGATTGGATCGGGTCCGTACAGCTTTTTCGATTCCGAGAAAGATTCCAGCGGCAATATGCTCTCCTATGAATTACGCGCTTGGAATGATTATTTCGACGGAGCGCCCTACATTTCAAAAATCATCTTTCATTTCTACCCCGACGAGGCGACGCTCATCGATGCCTACAACAGAAAAGAAGTATTGGGCATCAATTCCGTGACGCCGGAAAATCTTTCCCGGTTGGAAGAACACAAAAGCACCCGTGTCTATGATATCAATGTCCCGCGCATTTTTGCCGTTTTTTTCAATACGACCAAGAATGTCGCGTTGGCTCATGACGAAGTGCGTCAGGCCTTGAGTTATGCCACAGACCGAAGCGCGATTATAGAGGAAGTGCTTTCCGGAAAAGGTCAGAGCGCCTATAGCGCGTTTTTGCCTTTTATGACCGGGTATGCCGCTGATCTCGAAAAACCCACTTTCGATATTGGGAAAGCCAACGCGCTTCTTGAAGACAACGGCTGGAAGCGGGGCGAGGACGGAGTGCGTTCCAAAAATGGTGACTCTCTGTCTATCGAGTTGACGGTACCCGACTGGCCGGAACTTACTCGGACAGCGGACTTGCTCAAGACGCAGTGGGGAGAGGCGGGCGCGCGCATCAGCGTGAATGTCCTTGGCGCCGCGGATCTTCAGCAGAATGCCATTCGACCACGCGAATATGAGGCTTTGCTCTTCGGGGAAGCGGCGATGATTGATTCCGACCCATATTCTTTCTGGCATTCGAGCAATAAGCACGACCCGGGTCTCAATCTGGCCCTTTTTGACAACAAAGATGCCGATGATATACTGGCCACGCTGCGCGAGGAATTGGATCCGGAGAAGCTTCGCGAGAAGTACCGTGCGTTTCAGGAGATTCTCTTTGCGGAAAATCCGGCTGTCTTTCTTTACTCACCGACGTATCTGTATGTCGTGAACAGCACCGTCAAAGGTATCGATGTGCAAAGTGTGGACGCCGCGCCATTTCGCTTGAGCAATGTGAAGGATTGGTATATCAGTACTCAGCGTGTTCGTAAGTAATTTAGAATTCTCAGATTTGGCGTATTTCTTTGTTGCAACCTCCAGTGCTCGACGCTGTATCGGAATACAGCTTACTCCGCGCTTCAGTTGCGTCGTGAACTACGCTCAAATCTGAAAACTCTAAAAAAATAAAACACTTTTAATCTTATGTTGAATCCAATCGACAAGTCCAATCTTCGGCAGATGATTCTCGACAGCCCGGATCAGTTTCGCGTCGGTTTTGAGATTGCCAAAGATATTCGTATTCCGGGCACGTTTCGGTCCATTATGATTTCCGGTATGGGAGGGTCGGCGCTTCCGGGGAATCTTTTCCGGATATACCTCAATAATCTTTTCAGACAAGACCGACCGAGTGAACAGCCGCTCTCCGTGTATCAAAACCGCTCCTACAATCTTCCGCCGGAGAGTTTTCATGAGTGTCTGAATTTTATTTGCTCGTATTCCGGGAATACCGAAGAAACTGTCGCTTCGTTTGAGGAGGCGCTGAAAAATGATCTACCCTGTATCGCTCTTTCGTCCGGTGGCAAGATCGAAGAGATGGCGCTGGCTCACGGGGTGCCTCATGTGAAACTGCCTATTCCGTACGAAAACTTCCAGCCGCGCGTCGGGACGGGCTATTTCTTTGGCACTCTGTTTCAGATACTCGTCAATCAGGGGATGGTGCCCGATACGACAGGGGATCTTTTGAAAGAAGCGGCGGCACTCAAGCAGCATATGGGGGTTTTGGAAGAACAGGGAAAAGAGCTGGCCCAAAAAATAGCCGGGAGAACGCCGGTCATCTATACGACAGCCAAATACAAATCGGTAGCCATGGTGTGGAAAATCAAATTCAACGAAAACGCCAAAACGCCGGCTTTTTGGAATTTTTTTCCGGAGCTGAATCACAACGAGATGGTTGGCTTCACATTGCCGCAAGGGAAGTTTTTTGTGCTGATGTTTCGTGATGCGGACGCGCATCCACAGAGCTTCAAACGTTTTGAGATTACGGCAAAATTGTTGCGCGAGAAAGGCGTGGAGGTGGAGGTACTGGATATGCAAGGAGAGGGAGTCTTTGCCAAGATATTCCTTTGCATCGCGCTCGCCGACTTCACCTCGTATTATCTGGCGCTCCAGTACGGACAAGACCCGACGCCGGTTGATATGGTAGAAAAACTTAAAGGCCTTCTGGCCGAATGAAGAAATATGTATAGCGTCATTCTTTGTGGTGGTTCCGGGACACGGCTGTGGCCAATGAGTCGGAAAAATCTTCCGAAGCAGTTTTTGAAATTGTACGGTGATCAGTCGCTTTTGCAGGAGACCTATGTGCGCGTGCGGGAATTGCTTCCGATTGAGCATGTTTTTTTTGTGACGAATAAAGAGAATGCGCAGCATGTTTTGGAGCAGATCCAGGAATCGGAGAAAGAATTTCCGGAGAACCAGGTAATAATCGAACCGGCAGCTCGCAATACCGCTCCCGCGATCGCTCTTGCGATGAAGTATCTTGTCGAAAAAGTACGGATAGACGAAGCGGAACCGGTTTTATTTCTCCCGTCGGATCATTACATCGGTGGAAAAAACGCCTATCTCGAAACCGTAAAGAAAGTTCTCGACATAGGAGAGGATTGCATCGGGACGATCGGCATTGTGCCGACGAAAGCGGAAACAGGGTACGGATATATCCGTAAGGGGGAGAAGCGCCCCGATGGTTCTTTTTCCATACTTGAGTTCAAGGAGAAGCCGGACAAGGCGACCGCGGAAAAATATATTGCGTCGGGGGAATATCTCTGGAACTCCGGTATGTATTTTTTCAATGCGCGCACGTTTTTTGCCGAGCTCTCACTCCACGCTCCGGAAATAGCCCATTTCTTTGAAGACGGTTTTGAGATGCTTCTGACAAAGTATGTTTCCGTTCCGGCAGTGTCTATCGATTACGCCATATCGGAAAAATCGCAGCGTGGTGTTGTATTCGCGGGGGAATTCGGCTGGAGCGATATCGGATCTTTCGACAGTCTGGCTGACATTATCGGGAATAATCCCGCGGCCCGGCACATCGGCATCGATTCGAAAAATGTCTACACCTATAGTACGGAGAATCGTCTGATCGCGACCATCGGTGTGGAAGATCTGATTGTTGTCGAAACCAAGGGGAGCATTCTCATCTGCAAGCGTGGACACGCGGAGGATGTGCGGAAAGTTGTCGAGAAGCTGAAAGAAAGCGAGCCGGGGGAACTGTAGAGGGGTTGACAAGGTAATGATGGCGTGCTAGAATGGAGAATCTGAAAACTTGGACACATTGTTTGAGTTTCGCACCTCTTCTCAAATAGTCATCATGTACGTCGTTTTTTCGCGTACCATAGGGCTTTTTAGCTTTTTCAGATAGGGAATCCTAGCACTAGAGCAGAGCTCAGTGCGGGGCAGTCGCGCTAGTTTAACAGTAGTAAATAGGCCTTGGTGGTGGAATTGGTAGACACACTAGCTTCAGGTGCTAGCGGTAGCAATACCATGGGAGTTCGAGTCTCCCCTAAGGCACAACGTAGAATAATTTTTTGGGATTATCCCAGAAAGTTCATCTTTCGTCAGGAGCAGATCTTACAAATCGCTTCAATATAATTCATTTCTGTTGGCGGATAAAAACACCTCAACAGAAAAACTTAATTAATCTTGTAGACAGGTTTTTGCTCGTAGACTTTTTGAAGTTTACTTCGGCACAAACAGTTCGAACAAGGAAGTAACAATATGCAAACGAGCAATTCGTTTCAGAGAAACCGTAGGCCTCAGTCGAGACCGGTGGATTCTTTTGGTGGCCGCGCCAATCAAAATAATGCCGGTCAAAATATATCTCGCCAGGCGAAAGCCCCGGCGGGAAGTTCTATCGGTGCCTTCGAAGGTATCGTCGCACATGCACAGGCGCCCCGCGCAGCTTTCAAAAAATCGGGGGAAGGAAGTGTTCGCCCGGTACAAAAACCAGCCTCGCGTAGCGCAAGTCTAGGTGGGCCGGTGTCTTCTCAAACCCCGAGAACCGGATTTGGGGTGTCGGCTTCGAATAAACCAAGTCTCGGCGGGTCCGGCGCGTCTTCTCCTCTGGGGCAGTCAAGTCGTAACCAGCGGTCGGGAGGCTTCAAACGCCAGGGGCCAAAACCAGCAGGGAAAAAGGGCGGGCAGCGGAATCGTCGGTTTGTCCCGGTAGCCGCTTCGCGCTTCGAGGTCAAATCGAATGGCGAGGTAGTGCCTCCGATCGGAGAAAAAATTCTGCGTATCATTCCGCTCGGCGGGCAGGAAGAAGTGGGCCGCAATATGACTGTCTTCGAATATGGTAATGATATCGTCATCATCGATATGGGCATGCAGTTCCCCGAAGAAGATATGCCGGGCATCGATTACATCGTGCCGAATGTCAATTATCTCAAAGGCAAAGAGAAAAATATCCGCGGTGTGGTCTTCACACATGGACACCTCGATCATATCGGGGCGGCTCCGATTCTCCTCAAAAAATTGAATTACCCGACCATTGTGGGACGTGACTTTACGTTGGCGCTCATTCAGCGCAAGGCGGAAGATTATGACAAGGGTTCATCGAAGCAATTGAAAATAGTCCGCGTGAAATCGCTCGCCGACCGTATCAAGCTAGGGGTTTTTGAGGTGCGTTTCTTCGAAGTGGAGCATTCGATTATGGATGCCATGGGGGTCGCGCTCGTGACGCCCAACGGATCCATCATCCACTTGGGCGATTGGATGATCAGCAATGAACCGCTGGTCCCCAAAGACGAAGAAATCAAATACGATCACTTGGGAGCTTTGCCACAACCGACCATTCTTATGTTGGAAAGTCTCGGCGCCATCAAGAAGGGCATGCCGCCTTCCGAGACGGAAGTCCACCGCAATTTGCAGAACTTGATCAAGAGCTCGCCGGGGCGCATTATCATCGGGACGTTCTCCTCACAGGTGCGGCGCATCGCGTATCTTATCGAATACGCGGAACAAGTCGGCAAGAAAGTGGCTATCGAAGGCTACAGCATGAAAATGAATATCGAAGTAGCCAAAGAACTCGGCTATCTGAAAGCCAAGAACGATACGTTCATCACGGTAGCGGATATCCACAAATATCCCGATAAGCAGGTCGTGGTGATCTGCACCGGAGCGCAGGGAGAGTCGAACGCGGCCTTGACGCGCATCGTGACGGACAATCATCGCTTCATCAAATTGCAGAAGAACGATACCATCGTGTTTTCTTCTTCGGTCATTCCGGGGAACGAACGCACCATCCAGCGCTTGAAGGACAACCTGTATCGCAAGTGCGACAATGTCATCCACAGCGAGATTATGGAAATCCATATCGGCGGGCACGGCACCATCTGGGAAATCGAAGAAATCATTCGCCAGGTCAAGCCGACCTATATCCTGCCGGTGTATGCCAACCACTTTTTCATCGTTGAGGCGGCCAGGATCGCCTATCGTCTGGGATATCCGGAGAAGAATGTTTTTGTGATGGACAACGGGCATGTGCTCGAAGTGCCGGAAGAAGACAAAGGCTTGCCGTATCTCTTGAAGGAGAAAGCCGACGCCAGTTACGTCTTTGTCGACGGTCTCGGTATCGGGGATATCGGGCACGTGGTACTCCGTGATCGCCAGATGCTGGCGCAAGACGGTATGGTGGTCGTTACGGTCATCATCGATTCCAAAACCAAAAACATTATCGGCAATGTCCAGATCACGTCGCGTGGATTTATCCATGTGAAAGAGAATTTCGATTTGGTGAACGAGACCAAACGCAAAGTGGAAAAAGTGGTGAAGGACAATACGTCCAGAGGCTCTTCCATCGATTGGGATCAGATTCGCAATCAGATCCGCGAAGGCGTGGGGCAGTTCCTCTTTACCAAGACGGAACGTCGGCCTATGGTGCTTCCTGTCGTCATAGAAGTGTAAAGGAAACAAAAAAGCTCTCCGAAATGGGGAGCTTTTTGTTGTGTTGTATGTACCTGATAGCCAACAACCTTTCAGAGAGACGTTCGTTCACCCAGCGGTTCTCTCACTTCTGAAATTTTTTCGATCCGCCGAAACGTCGGCACCATGCTCGAAAAAAGTTCAAGCCTCTCTGGAAAGATTTTGGCTATAGGCGCATAGTTACTAGGCTTGTACGTATGTTACAATTGCACAGTATGAATATGCTCGAGAAAAAGACCATCATCGTCGATAATCTGAGTATCCGGTACTACCAAAGCGCGGACTTTTGGGGTAGCGGAGTTTTGGTGTTTCTCCACGGGTGGGGGTCACAGGCGATGCATTTTTCGAAGACTTTGGAGAAATGTCACAATGTTGTCGCTCTTGACTTGCCGGGCTTCGGGGAGAGTGAGATGCCGGGGACAGCCTGGGCAATCAGAGACTACGCCGGATTTTTGCGGCACTTTTTGGAGAAACTGCATATTGAACGACCGATACTCACGGGGCATTCTTTTGGTGGCAATATCGCCATCAAATACTGCGCGGAATATGGTGATGTAGAGAAACTGATTCTGATTGGAAGCGCCGGGATACGGAGGAAAACTTTGAAAAAATTATTGTATTTTATTCTGGCGAAAGTATTGAAAGTCATAGCGTATCTTCCGGGGCTCACCCAATTGCGCGAGCGTGTCAGGAAGTCGTTTTATACCGCCATTGGCTCCGAAGACTATATCCAGTCCGGAGCGCTCATGGAAACCTATCGCAAAAATATCGGCGAGGATCTGCGAAAAGATATGAAAAAAATCAAAGTACCCACGACCATTATTTGGGGAGAGAACGATGCTATGGTACCAGTGGCCGATGGCAAATTGACCCAGGAACATATCAAAGGTTCGCAGATGTTCGTTATCCCTGGCGCCGGGCATTACGTATTTCTCGACAAAGAAAAAGAATTCGAGGAAATTTTTTTAAAAGCTCTCTCATGATACTCAAAAATCTCATCTATATTCTGCAGAGCGAGAATTACGATTTCTGGCGTTTTCTCTCTTTTTGTTACTCGCATCTTCTTTGGTGGCGGCTGGAACAGCGCCAAAGAATCGTCTGGACGATGAAAGCGCGCGCTCTGCAATGGGTGAGTGCGCTCTTGTTTCTGGGTGTGGCCACCGGAGCTATTTTTTGGCTCGGATGGAACAGAGGCTCTGTCGTTCTGGCCTTTTGTATCGTGACATTGCCTTTCTTCATCGGAGCAACGCTTCTCCTCCTTCTGCCACTGGATCACTATCTCAAATGGAAAAAGGTATCGCAAGCGAGAGCAATAGTAGAGAAGTCTGGGGTGCAAGTGATCGGCATCACGGGAAGCTATGGCAAGACGACCACCAAAGAAATTTTGGCCGCTATTTTGGAGAAGCGGTTTTCCGTGATAAAAACGCCGGACAATATCAATACGGACATTGGCATCGCTGATTTTATCATAGGCCACTCCGGAAAATTCACGAAGGAGAAAATTTTTATTGTCGAAATGGGAGCACACAAGCGAGGTGAGATAGAAAGCATTTGCCGGATGGTTTTACCCGAGTATTCGATCCTGACCGGTATCAATGAGGCGCATCTGGAGCGTTTCGGCAGTCTCCAAAACATTATTGAGACGAAGTTCGAGTTGCCCGCGCATACCGAGAAGCTGACGATCCTCAATGGTGATGACGAAAATGTGAAAAAAAACTATTCTCGATTTGTTAAAATTAAAAATATTTGCGTAACGGGAGCTGACGCACAGGATGTTATCGCCAAAGAAAATTTTCAGGGCTGGCAGTTTGTTTGGCAGGGGACGAATTTTGAGATAGCTCTCCTCGCGAAACACAATATTACGCTTATCCTCTTGTGCGCGACACTAGCGCGAGAACTTGGACTCTCTCTCGAAATGATTCGGGAGGCTGTAAAGAATGTCCGACCGATACCACACAGACTGGAGCCTCTTTACAACGCTGTAACTGGTATTATGGTGATTGATGACAGCTACAATGGCAATGTGGCCGGTATCAAAAGCGGTATCGAGCTCTTTGGTTTGGCCAAGGGAAGAAAAGTGGTGTTGACACCGGGGTTGGTGGAGCTGGGCGAAGAATCGGAGCGGATCCATCGACAGATAGGAGAACTGTATGCGAAGAGCGCTGATCTGGTACTCCTCATCAAGAGTCCTATGACGCCGTTTGTAGAGGATGGTTTGAGGACTCATGCATATACGGCTTATACCGTGTATACTACGACAGAGGAAGCCCACAGAGACCTTCCCAATGTACTTCGAAGAGGAGATACGATTATTTTTCAAAATGACCTCACTGATAACTATTTTTAGAATATGGCTTCAGAAAAAAACAAGATAACTATCGGGGTATTCTTTGGCAGCCGCAGTCCGGAACACGAAGTGTCTATCATTACCGGGCAGTTGATCATTGCGGAACTGAAGAAGCTCGGTTATACTGTCGCGCCGGTTTTTATAGATAAAAAAGGCCAGTGGTTTTCGGACGCTGTTTTGGGGAATCTGAAGTTTTTTACGGAAGGAAACCTAGAGGAGAAACTTGGCCGTTTGTCGAGGTATTGTGTCGATACGGGTTCCGAGAATCAAACACTCGTTTTGAAGACAGGAAAAATGTTTTCCAAAGACAGAGTCATTGATATGGCGTTTCCGGCCTTGCACGGTATGAACGGAGAAGACGGTACGATCCAGGGCATTTTCGAATTGGCGAATGTACCGTATGTTGGATGTGGGGTGACCGCCTCAGCCGTCGCCATGGACAAAGTACTGACCAAACGATTGCTTCAGAGCGCGGGCATCGTGACAACGCCGTTTGTGTGTATCATGGCTGACGATTGGCGGAAAGATAAAGCAGCGGTCCTCGAGGCTGTTCGAAAATTACGCCGGCCGATTTTTGTGAAGCCCGCCCGGCTCGGTTCTTCTATCGGCATAACCAAAGTACGGACGGAAGAAGAATTGGAAAACGCCTGTGAAGTGGCGCTCCACTACGATACGAAGGTGATCGTGGAAGAGAGCGTGGAAAATCTGATGGATGTCACTTGCGCGGTGCTCGGAAATAGTAGTCCGATCCCTTCTCTCATCCAGGAATCCATTTTTGCGGGTGAGCATTTCAGTTACAGCGACAAATATTTGGAAGAGGGGGGAGCGCAACTGGGGAATGCACAGAACAAGATAGTTATCCCGGCTCGTTTGTCTGCCGAACGGACCAAGGAAGTGCAAGCGCTCGCGGTGAAAATATTTGCACTGGCTGATTGCGTCGGTATCGCGCGCGTCGACTTTCTCTATGATAAAATTGCCGACAAGGTGTATGCCAACGAAATAAATACCATGCCCGGGACGCTCTATCATCATCTCTGGAAAGCGAGTGGCATAGAGATTGGAGCGCTCCTCGAAAAACTGCTGATGCTGGCTCTTGAACAGCACGAGAAAAAAAATGAGACGACCATGATCTTCAAATCCGATCTTCTCAGTTTCGCCAATTCGGTGAAGCTGCAGATGAAGAAAGAGTAACAGCTGACTTTCCTCGACAGCCCTGTCACAAGCAATCTTTCTGGGTAGACACTCGTTTGCCCCAGCGGGCAAACTCATTGCGTGAACTTTTTTTGATCCGTCCCGCTGGAGCAGGACGGCACCATGCTCAAAAAAACTTCAAGCCTCCCAGAAAAATTCTTGTGACGAGGGCTTCCTGTGTACACAAAACTTAAGCACCTTTTGCGGTATTGGTATAGAGACGGTATAATAGGGTTACTAACTGTTAGGATGTGTTGTCTATGAAAAAAAGGCTTTTTTCGGGGGTCCAGCCGTCAGGGAATCTGCACCTGGGGAATTACCTCGGGGCGATAAAGCAGTGGGTAGAGCTTCAGAAAGACAATGAAGCGATGTTTTGTATTGTCGATTTGCATGCCATTACCGTTCCCCAGGATCCGGCAGAATTGCGGAAGAAGACACTTGAGATTGCCAAAATTTATCTGGCGGCTGGCATAGACCCGGGCAAAGCGACACTTTTCGTCCAGTCGCATGTGAAGGAACATACCGAGCTGGCTTGGATTTTGAATACGCTCACCAAGATTGCTGAGTTGGAGAGGATGACACAGTTCAAAGATAAATCACAGAAAGACGGTAAAGAGGGGATAGGGGCGGGGCTACTCACCTACCCGACTCTTATGGCGGCAGATATTCTTTTGTACGATACGGCGGTGGTGCCGGTAGGCAAGGATCAGTCACAACATATCGAATTGACGCGGACTCTCGCCAAGCGGTTCAATGATCGTTTTGGGGAAATGTTTGTCATTCCGGAGGGGAAACTTTCCAAAGAAGGCGCGCTCATTATGGGGCTGGATGACCCGACGAAGAAAATGTCCAAGTCTGCAACGAGCGAATATAATTACATCGCTCTCACGGATGATGCCGAGACGGTAAAGAAGAAAATCAAGAAAGCCGTGACGGACAGCGGATCGGAGATTGTTTATGCCGACGAAAAACCCGCGTTGAAAAATCTTTTGAATATCTATGCGTTGCTATCCAATAAAAAACCGGAAGTGATAGCAGGGGAATATGTCGGGAAGGGATATAGCGACTTCAAAAATGGTTTGGCGGAAGTGATTGTCAATTTTCTCGCTCCGTTTCAAGCGCGCTTGAAAAACATTTCTGATGAAGAAGTGTTGGTGGTGCTCAAGGCGGGTGCCGAAAAAGCCGGATCTTTGGCGGAACAAAAAATGCGACAGGTTCGCGAACGGGTAGGATTCCTCGCAAATTACTAGGGCGCGT
The DNA here is from genome assembly GCA_030648835.1 of Candidatus Moraniibacteriota bacterium. Lineage (GTDB taxonomy): Bacteria > Patescibacteriota > Minisyncoccia > Moranbacterales > UBA1568 > UBA1568. The sequence goes on from JAUSGT010000001.1 coordinate 15,302, forward strand.
ATGGAAAAATTTCCGTTCGTTTGGAAAAAAGGGGCAAGGCCGGAAGACCCACTTTTACAGAAACAAAGAGAAGAAAAAGCCGAAAAACAGCTTTCGTGGCGCCGGAATAGGGAAATTTCGGAGTGGTCGCATGAGTTACCGCTGACGCCGGAACGAAAAGAAATGATAGAGGCCGCTGCTCTCGTTTTCGAAAAACAATTTGAGGTGCTCGGTATCCCGTGGAAAGCGGAATTTTCGTTGAGACTGTTTCATTTTTTTGACCGGGAAGGATTTGACACGCAGTTTCCCGAATCGGTGGGGAACGATGGTTTCCACGGAAAGTATGATATAACCGCAGTCGTCGAAGAAAAAGAGAAAGGAAAAACTTTGCTCACTCTGTTTCACGAGATGGCCCATGTTGCTTCGGCGCAAAAATATATGCTGACCGAAGAGGAGGAGAAACTTCTCTTGTACCGGGTCGGGTATGCCGGAGTTGATGTGAATAGCCAAAACGGGGGAGTGGATGAAAAAAAGACGCACTTTGATGCTTTCAATGAGGGGGTGGTGGAAATGTCGGCTTTGCGTATGATGATACGCTATAAGGAGACGCTTGCGAAGCAGTTGGACATCGATGAAGATTTGGAGGAACTGGCAAACAAGGGACATGCGTATAAGAATTGTGTTGCGCTGGTCGGAATAGTTATTGAGAAATTGGCCAAGTTGGAAGGGTGCGAAGAGTTGAAGGTGTGGAAAAGAATAGAGAAAGGACAGTATACGGGGGAAATGATGTGGATGAGAGATATCGATACTTTGTTCGGCAGGGGGTCGCTGCGTGTCTTGGATGCGTTCGTAGCCGATCCGGGGAAAGACGCGGAAGTTTTGGCAAGAAACGTAAAAATCTTTCGTTACTTTCAAACGGACGATCTCGCCGAACGAGAGCAACTGCAGACCGAAATACATTGATCCAGCACCTTCCAGAATACCCCGTGGTCTTGCTACGGGGATGAATAGAAATATAAATCCTTCCCGCAGGGTTTAATACCCTGTAGTGAAGGTGCTGGATTGATTGAAAGTTTTAAAAAAAAGAGAGCTTGCCGCGTTGGACAAGCTTTTTTGTTGGAGGAACAGCCTCTGGGGGGGGCTAGCCGAATCGGTAGCGCTGTTCTCTTTGTATGAGTCGTATTTCCTGCCGCCTCATTTCCGGATAGACTTTCCCTGCCAGACAGATTTCGCTGGCGTGGCATGGGAGATCGTGGTTGGCGAGATAATGCTCCCGTGTTTTCGGGCTGTCGCAGAGACGATCGTGGTCGCTCAGCTTGGGGAAGCGTTCTTTGTTGCTGGCGATTGGGCAGGCGGGCGGGGTGGGGGAAACGGGGGCGATGGGGATGATCCTCCTCACATTATTTTGCATAAACACCTCTTTTGTTAACGAACCGGTTTATGGGGTATGAAAAAACCACCCGATTGGTGGTCTAGTGGGAAAAATGAAACCAGGAGAAAGTTCCCGGTATTCTCTTGTGAAGTGTTTCCCTTTTCATACGTTGCTATCAGTATACACTTTATTTCAAAAAGCTGTCAAATCTTGTTCTGAACCTTTGTCTGTGACTATCTTGCCTAACAAACAAAGGAATTATGCATTTCGTTACTGTCATTCTGAGTGAAGCGAAGAATCCCGTAAATAAAAGGTTCTTCTTTGCCTCAACGAGATCCTTCACTACGTTCAGGATGACAGATAATTTTTTGTTGAATTAAAATTTGGGTAGCTCACTTTAAGTCGAGGTTTACCCTCGAATCAGGGCAAGCAGCTCGGCTTTTTTTTCTTCCAGGAGTTTTTGCGTGTTGGCTTCGAGGTTGAGACGCAGGAGGGGTTCGGTATTGGATGGGCGGACGTTGAACCACCAGTCGGGGTAGTCGACTTTCAGTCCATCAAGTTCGTGTTGTTTGCCGTCGCTATATTTTTCTTTTAGTTTTGCCAATATGGCATCTTTATCTTTGACTTCGCTATTTATTTCACCGGAATGAAAGTAACGCTTCAGTTCCGAAACGAGTTGGGAAATAGTTTCCCCAGATTCTGCCATGAGATTGAGGAGGAGGAGGGCGGCCAGCGTACTGGCTTCCGCGAAAGAATTTTCCTCGAAGTAGTAATGTCCCGACAGTTCGCCGGCGAAGATGGCATTCTCTTCGCGCATCTGTTTTTTGATATTGGCGTGGCCTACTTTGCATTCGATAGCTATGCCACCATTTTCTTCGATCATTTCTTTGACGGCGCGCGAGGAACGGAGGTCATAGAGGATAGTGGCGCCGGGGTGTTTTTTGAGAATGATCTTTGCCAGAAGTCCCGTCACCAAATCCATGGGGATGATTTCGCCCTCTTCATCGACAAAGCCGACACGATCCGCGTCGCCATCGTACGCGATGCCGAGATCGGAGTGTGATTCTTTCACTTTTTCACAAAGTTCAGCGAGTGTTTCGGTCTTAAGCGGATTGGCTTCATGACACTCGAAAGCGTGTTCCATGTCGTTGTAGAGATTGACGATTGTGAGGTTGTCCGGGAATTGCTCGTAGATGGGGAGCTCCAAGACGCCCATAGCGTTCGCAGTGTCGATGACGATGGTGAAACGTTTGTCCTGAAAATCCGCGAATGAAGTGAAATAGCCATAGTAGGCCGGACAGATATCTTCGGATGTCATCGTACCTTTGCTCTCTACTTCTTCCCACTCTGCTTTGAGGGCAAGGTCGCGGATTTCCTTGAGGCCGGAGTTTTCACCGACCGGGATGGCTCCGCGCAAAGCGATTTTCATGCCGTTGTACTGGGGGGGATTGTGTGAAGCGGTGAGAGAAATGGCGGCATCGATATCGAGGCGGCCAGCGGCGAAATAGACCATGGGTGTGGTGATGATGCCGAGGTCGAGCACATCGACTCCGGCGTCCATCACGCCGCGCGTGAAACTCGCGAAAAGACTCGGGCTGGAACTTCTGATATCACGACCGATGCCGAGACGTTTGGGTTCGAGATGCGCGACCACCGCTCGGCCGATATTGTAGGCATCGTCTTCATTGATCTCATCCGGGTAGATGCCGCGGATATCATAGGCTTTGAAAATGCCGGGGTTCATATGGTCGTAGTAAAATTACGATTTTATTATACCACAGAGAGTTTGACCGAAAGCCTTTTTCCTGCGAAGATAAGTAATACTTTTGATAGCGGAGTTTGGAAATCGAGTTTTGATTATTGGTGATTTACTTATAAATTATGTCTCTCAAAGTCGGCATCGTCGGACTACCTAATGTAGGTAAATCAACACTTTTTAAGGCGCTGACGCGCAAAGCGGTGGATATCAGCAACTATCCTTTCTGCACCATCGAGCCCAATGTCGGTATCGTGGAAGTGCCCGATCTGCGTCTGGCGAAACTTGCCGCGCTATCTAAGAGCAAAAAAATTGTTCCGGCAGTGATCGAGTTTGTCGATATCGCCGGTTTGGTGAAGGGGGCCAGTGAGGGGGAAGGTCTCGGCAACAAATTCCTTTCGCACATCCGGGAGGTGGATGCCATTGTGGAAGTGGTGCGGGTGTTCCCGAACGAAAAAATTATTCATGTTCACAATACGATTGACCCGTTGCATGACCAAGAAATTGTGGAGACGGAATTGATTCTTGCTGATTTGGATACCGTCACCAAGGTGCAGGCACGGTTGGAAAAGGAAGCCCGCGGTCAGAATAAAGAAGCGCTCGCCAAATTACCGGTACTGAAAAATATAGAGCAAGCGTTGGCTCTGGGGAAACTGGCTTCGCAGGCCGTGTTGACCCATGATGAAACGACCAAGGTGTTGATTCGTGAACTAACTCTACTCACGATGAAGCCTATTCTCTATGTGTACAATGTGGCGGACGTGTCAAAACCATTGTCACCGGAACTCGAGAAGCGTCCTCACGTGAAGTTGGATGTCAAGATAGAAGAAGAGTTGATAGAAATGTCGGCTGAAGAAATGAAAGAGATGGAACTGACATCGCATTTGGGGGATCTCATTGTTCAGGCGTACGCGCTTCTTGGGCTGATGACGTACTTTACCACGGGGGAGGATGAGACACGGGCGTGGACTATTCGGCGGGGATCGACGGCGCCGCAAGCGGGAGCGGCTATTCATGGTGATTTTGAGGAAAAATTCATTCGGGCGGAAGTCATTCACTTTACCAAACTTTTGGAAGCCGGCTCCTGGAGCGCCGCTCGTGATAAAGGATCGCTTCGTCTGGAAGGCAAGGAGTATATCGTAGAGGACGGGGATGTTATCGTGTTCAAGATCTGATATGTTGATTAACAGTTAACTGTTGCCTGCTGACTGATGGGGGGTGTTGACATCTTTTTCGAAACACTCTTTTATTTTGACAACTTTTGTCGTATACTAAACATATCTAATTAATAAACATACATCCCAGTTACCTTGAAAGAAGGTAACGGGATAAACAAAAATATGTATGAAGAACAGCCTTCGTCTTCGCGACCGCTGAGAGTCGCTTTGTTGGTGTTATTTTTCGTTCTGCTCGCAGCGCTGGTTCTCGTTATCTTGACGCAGAAGGGTTTACTCGGTAAGAAAACCGGAACCACCATCCAGTCTCAAACAGGGACCACTACTCCAACAGGAAATCAAAGGCAGGCAACGTCTGGTGAGGCCGTTCCCGCCGCCACCTCGCAGCCTGTTTTTTCGGAAGAAGTTCAAAATCAATTTAAGGCAATACAGGATCAGGTCAATGCAGGCACAATCACTCCTGAAGAAGCTTCAAAACAGCTGAATTCACTCAACATTCCTCCTCCGCCGATTCCACCTGAAATCCAGAAGCAAATTGATGAAGCGACAAAAGCTCAACAGTAGTCAGATATACCAGCAGTGGCTGTGTTTCTTGGTTAGAGATGGATGTTTGTAGCTGAAAGGCTGTAAGATCAGCAGCTACGAGCAATATATTTTCTTGAAAAAATTAAATGACACCTCTACATATGTGGTGGGTTTGTTGTTGCGATCCAGAGAATTTTCATATTCATATTTCACAGGGTTGACCTCGTTTACAAATAATACTGTTGTTTTGCTTTTCAAACGATGTAAGACGAAGTCACCTATCGGTTTGTATCAAGCGGATAATCGCCATCCCGTTTGGATTTGTAATGGGGTTGACAAATGATTAAAAAAATCAGGGTTTTTGTGCTAGAATGAAACAGAAATGAGCTTGAATGGAAAAAAATACAAAAACAGGCAAGAAAAAAAATTTATTTCGAATACTCTTCCCCTTTATGAAAGGTAGAACGGGAAAAATCCTTTCATTTTTCGCTTCGCGGAGGCGTGATTATTTTTTTGTGTTTCATTCTCTGATGCGGGGGAGGAAAAACATAAAAAAATACGCTTATTCCGGCGGACTGATTTTTCTTTTTGCTATCGTTCTCTCCTCGACCGTTTATTTTCAGGACCGGCGTTCTCATGAATCTGCCTCGTCGGTGGAAGTTGGCTTTTTCTCTCTTTCTCCCAACGGTTCTCTCGGAGGTGAAATTCTCCCGGCTTCCTGCGAATCTGGTACTATTCATGAGATGTCTGGCTGTGACATGACCTTTTGGGCTGATAGCACATCACTGCCTTATGGCGGGAGTACCAGCTTACATTGGTACGTACCCACAGGGAATGTGAATGCTTATGTCGGTGTTATGAATTCTCATCCCGGCTATCCCGATGGCTTGGAAATTGGTCATATTCAAAGCTGTGTTGCTTCGGGTGACTGGAGCGGTGATCAAAACGCCAGACCTTATCCTGAAACATACTCTTATTGGTCAACCATCGGTGGTGGTTATCATTTTTATGCTCGACAAAGTGACCCAGGCACAGGATCCTTAACTTCAACCAAGACGTATAATTTAACCTGCACCATCAACTATCCGGCTTCAGGGGGACAAGATGTGGTGACGAAAAGCGTGACGGTGAATGTTGCGCCGCATCCTCCCGCTGCCGCCATTTCTGCTGTGCCCAACACGATCCCGTGGAATAGCGCGTCTTTACTTATTTTGGACTCGCAATACTCTACGCGTTGTGGACTGGGATATTATGACTATTCCGGAGTTTGGAACAATTCTTCGATAACTCCCAATACAACGATCTACCAATCCACGGGGCCGCTTACTGCCAATCGGACCTATTATTTCACCTGTGACAATGGCACTCAAAGCAACCCTGGTGGTTGGCAGCCCGTTGCTATTACTGTTGATCCCGCGCCTACTTCATCCATTTCTGTCTCTCCTCCTAATCCCGTACCCAATGGCGCCAATCCTAGCTTCACGCTGAACACGAATGCCACAGCTTCTATCTGTTATGTCCGGCATATATTTCCGAATGGTGTGTGGGACTCGTGGGGTGTGGATAACGCCACCCCGGGTGCTCCGGGTGGAACGTACTATCCCGGACCACAAACCTATTCCGGTACTCATTATGCCGCTTCTTATTGCTACAATTCCCTTTGGAAGGGACCTACCGTCTGGACGTATACGGGCTTCACTGTTGATCCGGCGCCTACCGTCTCCGTCTCTATCTTACAGAACCCTCCTGTACCTTACGGGAGCAACCCGGGTTTCAAACTGGAATCGCAAAATACCGCCGGAGGTACATGCTACATCCAAGTGGATGGTGCCTATCTCACTGACGGAACTGATATCTATTTGCCCACATCTGGGACATTTTATCACGGTGCCTTTACCTCACCGGGAACGCATAATTACCGGGCCTTCTGTTACAATTCTGTAGGGTACGGTACTGGTTGGACGCCTCCAGCTCCGACGAATTATTATTATTTTACCGTCGACCCCGCTCCCACTGCCTCTATCTCTCCAAATGTGACCATACCGTATGGGAGCAGTACCACACTCACTCTTTCCAATACCAACTCTTCAACGTGTTATCTGTACAGCACGGCCACTGGATGGGATTACACAAACCGTGCCGGTACCACCTCTTACAATACAAGCCCTCTGACCGCCACCACTTCCTATACATATCATTGTACGAATGGATATGTTTGGAGTGATAATTATCTTGGCGCTAACAATCCAGGCTATCCATGGGCTACGGTTACTGTCGAACCGCCACTACAGCTGTGTCGTAATATAGGAGGAACCTATCAAAAAATTGCAACTCAGGGCGGCACGGCTGGTTTTGAGTTGCTCGTTCATGGAGAAGAGTCTGCAATACTTAGGACATATCTCAATAATGCGAATAATTGTTCAGGAAGGGATATAACAGATCAAACAATTTTTGTCGAGAAAAATAATCCACAAGATGTTATCAGGGTAACTGGTTCGAATCCAAAAATTGTTGAAGCGACTTTGGATATATTACCTCCCAAAAAGCAGTCAGGAACAGAACGAATTGTTGTCTCCTATAACGGACAGGAGGTTAGTCGAGACATTAACGTTGATGTAGCTGTAGTAGAAAATTGTGTATGGGACTGTTCGCTAACAGAGAAAGACCATTGTTCAGTGGATGCCAATAATGAAAAGCTAAAGTACAAAGTAACTGACAGCTGCGACATCGAACAGTCTTGCGACGGCAAAAGATACTGTGATTACAATTACAAGGAAGTGTCGCCGTAGAGGGGGAGAGAGAATCGTGAGTTGAGAAAGATGTATCAAAAAAAAGGGGCACCACTCGCCCCTTTTCGTGTTATAATGACAACAAACATATACACAAGTAATTATGCGTATCGAACTTGATCAGCTCAAAAGTTTTTTGCTTGATTCTAATCTCATCCCCAAGGAAAAAGTGGAACAGGCAGCGGCAGAAGCCGAGAAGAATGAGAAAAATCTTGGGGTACTCCTTTTGGAGAAAAAACTCATTCAAGAAGTGGAGTTGCAGAAAGTGTACGCCTATATTCTGGGTATTCCGTTCGTGGATCTTTCCAAGGAAACCATACCGATCGAGATACTGCAGATTGTTCCGGAGCTCATTGCCAAAAAATACAATATTGTTTCTTTCGAAAAAACCGGAGTCAATCTGAAGGTGGCCATGCTCAATCCCGAGGATCTCCAGACGATCGATTTCATCAAGAAAAAAACCGGCTTGAAAATTGTGCCGTGTCTCACCACTCAGGAGAGCATCCAGGCGATACTTCGTCAGTATGAGAAGAGTCTCAAAGCGGAGTTTGGCGACATTTTGACAGGGGAGATCAAACCGGACGGCGAGAGTCAGGACGATGAGGATCTCGAGCAAGTGGCTGCGGGTCTGCCCATCATCCGTATCGTGGATACGCTTTTGAAACACGCCATTCTCGAATCGGCAAGCGATATCCATATCGAACCGGAAGAAAAAGAAGTGCATGTCCGTTATCGGATCGACGGCGTTTTGCATGACGCGATGACTTTGCCCAAAGACGTGGCGGCCGGCATTGTGGCACGCATCAAAGTGCTCTCCAATTTGAAACTGGATGAACATCGTCTTCCACAGGACGGGCGATTCAAGATCCAGAGTGACGAGTACAAGATCTCTTTCCGGGTCAGTATGTTGCCGGTGTTTGACGGGGAGAAAATTGTGATGCGTCTTCTGGACGAGACCTCCAAAGGGTTGACGCTCGAGAAAATGGGGCTGAATGGCCAGGCACTGGAAGCGGTACACCGGGAAATCAGCAAACCGAACGGTATGATCCTCGTCACCGGTCCGACCGGTTCCGGAAAAACAACGACGCTCTATACCGTGATGGATATTTTGAATACCCCGGAAGTGAATATCTCGACCGTCGAGGATCCGGTAGAATATCGGATGCCGCGCGTGAATCAGACACAGATCAATCCGAAAGTCGGGATGACGTTTGCCGCGGCGCTGCGCTCCCTTTTGCGTCAGGATCCGGACATCATCATGGTGGGGGAAATTCGCGACCAAGAAACCCTGGAAATCGCCATGCACGCGGCGATGACGGGGCATCTGGTGCTTTCTACTCTCCATACCAACAACGCGTCCGCGACATTGCCTCGGATGCTCGATATGGGAGCGGAACCGTTTCTCATCGCCTCAACGGTGAATGTCATTATCGCTCAGCGTCTCATCAGGCGCCTGTGTGTCGAATGCCGCAAGGCCTATCAGCTCGACAAAAAAGAAATCGAATCACTTCAAAAATTCTATACTATCGACGATATTTTCACCTATCTCAAAAACGATCCTGCCAGTAAGAAATATGTCGAGAAGGCAAAGAGTTGGGAAGAAATTACCATGTACAAGCCGGTCGGCTGCGATAAGTGCGGAGGTGAAGGCTATCATGGTCGCAACGGTATCTATGAGGTTCTGCCGATGACCGACGGTATCCGCAAGCTGGTGACGCAGTCGGCGTCGACCGAGATGATCGAGACCGAAGCCAAGAAGAGCGGGATGGCGACGATGGTGGAGGATGGTTTTTCAAAAATCGTGCAGGGGATGACCTCGCTCGAAGAAGTGATGCGCGCGACGAAGGAGTAGCCAATTGCTTGATTACTTTCAAATTTTATTAATTTTTAAGCAGAGGGAATATAGGTAAGATGAAATCAAAAAAGCAAAAATACAATTTGTTATTTTTGAAAACTCTAGTGGCGGCAGTTTTTGTTTTCGTTCTGCCACTTTTTGTTTTTGCGCAGACATCCAATGAACCTACATCATTACCTGCACAAAATGTGGAAGTCAGTCCCTTGACGACATCGCCTCCGCCATCTTTCATTTCTCCAAACGCATTTCAAGGGCAGCCAACCGGACTCAGCTCCTGCTTTGACTATTACCGCTTCGGTTCCATACAGGTGAGTGTCTCGCCATCGCTCTCTCAAGTGATGCAGGGATCCGCTATCGCCTTCTCCGGTACCGTCACCAACCAAAATCACTATCCCATCATTGATGCGACCGTCTACATCAAGATTTTTCATGATCGCACGGGCGGCGCAAAAAATATAAACGGTCCCGACGTGGTTGATTGGTTCCCCGCGGCTGAGCACATCACGCTCAAAGCCGATGAATCGAAACCGCTCTCATTCGTCTGGCAGGTGCCGTATGACGCTGACCCGGGTGCGTATAAAGCGGCGATGTATGTGACGGCATCCGACCGTTTCGAGCTCTCCGGCCTTGTCTTTACTGACGATGTCACGGGGTCTATGGAATCGTTCGATGTGGTTGGCAGCGCTTCTGGCGATACGCGCTTCGACAAAGCTAGAGTAACGATAAACGACATCCCCTTCTATTTTGCTGCGTTCCCTCCCACTATTGCGGCATCAACAAAGACCGTCACGGTGTCTGTCCCCGTAATGAATTCGTCCGCTCGATCTTACGCCGGAACGCTCTCTTGGAAACTCTATTACTGGGATCAGCTTCAGACAAATCATCTTATCGCGCAGTCGAGTGTCGCCATCAATCTTAATCCCGAAAGCGCCACGACGGTTTCGTATGTCGTGAATGATACTGCTCATGCAGTTTATTATCTCGTCGGCTCTCTCGAGAACTCGATGAGCGGTGCGAAGTCAATTATCGGCGTACGCTTCGTACGCGAAGGAGTTGCCGAACCGCGCATCAATGCGATGGGGGTAAGTGCCTATCCACCCACGCAGGGTGCAACAGCTTTTGTCTGTGTGCACTCGACGAGCAATGATCTGTCCCAGAACGCGCGGGTGGAGTTGTCGGTAACGCCTGTTGGTTTTCTTGCCGGTCTTTTGGGGCCGCGTGCGCATACCGCCTATACAGGAATTATTCCGGGCGATATCTATGCACTCACCGCACCGATTGCGGGCAGAGCATCCTCTTTTGACCTCACCGCCTTCCTTTACGACGGACAGGGCGCTTTGGTTGATAGTGTGACGATACCGTATCGCTGTAGCGATCTCGGCGCAAAGTGCAATGATATGACTTTGCCGATAATTCTTGGCACTCTTGCTATCGTCGTTATTATTGGCGCAATCATTATCGTCCGACGTCGGCATGCATATGCCCGACAACAGAATCAATCAAACGTATGAGAAGTTATCGCGCGAATCAAAGCCGAACCATCTATTTTGTTTTTGCATTCGTGCTTACCGTGCTTTTGACGCCGGTGCGGAGCGAAGCAGCTTCGGCGACATGGAGCAAAACAATGTCAGACACATACCTTGCGTATGCCTGGAATAATGGCGGGTGTTCCGGAACAGGTGGTTATACGTTGGGGCTTGCGAATCCAAGCTTCGGTGTCACTTATAACGCTCAAGTTCTCTCATCGTCTGGGGTTCCTATAGCTTCTTCCGGTACAGTGACGAGCGGTCAGTCGGTCATTCTCAAATTTCAACCTCACCAATCATCCGATATCTCGTGGTTTGGAACGGGGTATTCAACGGACACTCCTTTCGGCGAATGGGGGACTTCCGCTCCGGCGTTGACATGTGACAGCAAGGATCAGGTGACTACTTGGAGTATGTATGGAATACGGGCATACATCCCTCTGGTAATAGCTCCTCCGACACAGACGCTTTCAAATCTTTCCGGGCTCTCGTGCGGTGTTTTGACTCACAATAGTGATGGAAGCGACCAGACGACTTGCACCGTTACGGCAACGAGCGGCACTCTTTCTCCGACTTTCGACTTTGCGGCGACTACGGGAACGCTTTATTACCGGTATGACAAGTATCCGTATAGTTGTACTCCAAATGCGTGTGTGGCAAATAATACTCCTATGGCGCTTATGAATGCCGGTTCCGGGGCTACTATCGCAAACTGGTACCAAAAAGGAGGAACCATAGGAATAGGAGCTCTTTGGAATGCTTCTACCACTCCTTTTCAACTTTCCGTTACTGACCAAAGCATCTCATACAGTCTGACTGTTTCTCCGCCTGCCGCATCGCCAAATACACCAACAGTTACCTGTCCTGCTACTGCTACCGTCGGACAGAACGCCTTTTTCACCGTTACCGGGACAGACCCGAACGGTTTGACGATACGTTATGGTATGGACTGGACCGGTTCAAGTTCTACACCTAATGAATGGACTCCTGTAAGCGGGTATGTGCTTTCCGGTACGCAAATGATGTTGATGCATACCTGGGCTTCTGCTGGTATCTACGGGGTTCGTGCACTTACGGAAAATTCACAGGGTGGACAATCCGGCTGGTCAACGGGTTGTACAGTGACCGTCACTCTTCCGCCGCCGCCAACTATACTTTTTGTCGTATCTCCGACATCGGTTATAACATACGCGAGTTCGCTTACGGCTTCTATCGGAAGTGAAACTGCCGTGTTGTCATGGTATTCCATAGGCGCTACTTCGTGCACGGCTTCAGATTCGTGGTCCGGATCAAAAGATATCGGATTTATGCCAATAACGTGGGCGTCTTGGCAAGAAACAGTCGGGCCATATGCGACTGCAGGGAGCTACCTATATACGCTTTCTTGTACTGGTTTAGGTGGTACTGTGTCGAAGACGGTGACAGTCACTGTCAACGACACTTTTCCCGTCACTACCTTCACCGGTACGTATGCCGGACTACCAGCCCAAACGAATCTGACCACTCTCAACCTCCCAGTTGGCGGAGGCAGTGTCAATCTCAATTGGTCTGTCACGAATGCTGCTTCAGGAATCTGTACCGGATACTCAACCACAGGAGTAACTGATTGGGCAACGACTGGAACTGACGGCAAACCAGTGACTGGCACAAATGTCTCAGTCACTGTCTCTGGTACAACGACATTTGATCTCGATTGTTGGAATACCTCTACAACCCCATGGGTAGCAGCCACTCGGCAGTCTGTCGTGGTGAATGTGGCTGTTCCCCCCTCCACTCTCAAGATCTGCCAGGACTCTTGCCAAAACTCTTACCGTACTCCTCGTGGCCAAGGCGGCGCCACGACAAGCTTCAGCCTTGTCAAAGGCACTTCCCAAGACCTGGTTGCCTGCTACAATACTGTCTCTGACTGTTCTGATTCTTCAGGCGATGTTACAGCATCACCCGGTACTGTTTGGGCAGAAGATGCTTCTAACAATATTATTTCCCTTTCTTCGGTTCTGGGCAAAGAACGTGTCACCGGCGACGCTCCTGGCACGGAAAACTTCACTGCCCAGTACAGCGGAGCAACCGCTACGATGGCTGTTTCTGTCACCTGCGTTGAAACGGTGACATGCACCTCCGAACAAAACAAAGTCTGCTCCGGCAAAACAGTACCCGCCGGAACAACCCTTACCGGAATTTGTGGGCCAGTCTACTGCGAAGGCAAGTCCGGCAAGAGATATTGCGACTTCAACTGGAAAGAAGTGGCTCCGTGAGGGGACTGGCGGTTTTCTATTCTTGGTGATTCTTCTGGATGGAGTATACTGAAAACAGTTACGTTTTATAAATGAAACATACACAAGAATATGCTTGAACAGTCTTCACGACCGTTGAAAGTTGCTCTATCAGTATTATGTGTCGTCATGCTTGCGGTGCTTGTTCTTGTTATTTTGGGAGAGAATGGGGTGCTCGGAAAGAAAACAGTAATTACCCAGCCCGCCGTTACTACGAGCCAGTCTCAACCACAAACTGTACAGCCGGTACCGCCGACAGAAGTGCGCAGAGTACTCGGTACGGTAGAAAAAGTTTCCGGTCAAGAGATCATGCTTAAGGATTTTAGGAAAATATCGAGTATTGTTACCGCTGTATCCGATCAATCGGAGCGTATGTTTGTCACCGTCGATCAGTCGACGATTATTGAACGCTTTACGTATAAAGACGCAACAACCATAGCGAAAGAGCAGGATGCTTTTGTTAAAAATATTCAAGAAATACAACGACAAAACCCGTCTGTCCCTCCGACACCGCCGGAACCTTTTACGTTTGAAAAAATTACATTGAGTGATATCAAAATTGGTGACAAAGTTATGGCGTCTTTTGGGGAGGATATATCAAACCTTGCGACTTTCACAGCGACAAAAATAGAAGTACGAAATTAAATTTATGAGATCAAACCATTTTCATCTAAAATTTATTGCAGTAGCGACATTGTTTTTGTTTGTTGGGATTTTCCCGATTCGACAGACTCATGCTGCTGCTGACGGCACCCTTTTTGGTTGGGGGATGAATTTCTACGGCAATCTCGGCTTAGGTTGGGCCAGCCACGGTTATAGCAATGCCCTAGGTTTTTCCCGTGACTATGTCCTTTCTCCGACCCAAGTCGGGATGGCAACAAATTGGGCCAGCATCTCGGCGGGAAACTTTTTTGTTATGGCCACAAAGGCCGACGGCACCCTGTGGGGTTGGGGGAATAATTCCTCCGGTCAGCTCGGTTTAGGCTACATTTCTAACCCGCCTTACTCTTGGGATTCTGGGTATTCTACCGGTATTTGGTCCCCGACCCAAGTCGGATCGGGAACAAATTGGGCCAATGTCGCGGCAGGGGACAGTTTCGTTTTAGCCGTAAAAACCGACGGCACCTTGTGGGCTTGGGGAGGTAATCCTGATGGACAACTTGGTTTAGGTGATACAATTAGTCGTTCGGTACCAACTCGGGTCGGGACAGATACAAATTGGTCTGGTGCTGTGGGGAAGATTTCCGGAGGATATGCAAATTCTGCGGCTGTAAAAACAGACGGTACTATTTGGGTTTGGGGAAGTGATGTATTTGGCGAGCTCGGTCAAGGCAACACCAATGGTGCCATCAGTCGCTATTATCCGACCCAAGTCGGAACGGCGACGAATTGGGACAAAGTTTCGGCGATGGGTCAATTTACCGTTTTAGCCACCAAGACCGACGGCACCCTTTGGGCTTGGGGAGATAATATGTATGGCCAGGTTGGTCCCGGGTATGTCGACTACTCTGGTAATGGTCAACATTCTGTACCGGCTCAAGTTGGGACGGGGACAAATTGGAGTAGTATTGGTCAGGGAGATACATACTCTATGGCTTTAAAGAGGGATGGCACTATGTGGGTCTGGGGTAGGGTTTCTATCCCGTTCGCCGTCAATTGTGATGTGTCGGGCTGCTATGGGATGACAGGTTCTCCGACCCAAGTTGGGACGGCAACGGATTGGCGTAGTTTTGGAGCATATCCCTATCCCACCAGCGTGGCTGCTATAAAGACAGACGGTACCCTGTGGGATTGGGGGAATAATTGGTATGGTAATCTCGGCTTAGGTGATACCGTCACTCGCAATTCCCAGACCCAGGTCGGAACGGGAACAAATTGGGACAGCGTTACGTCGGGCATATATGGAACTATGGCAATAACAGGCACACCTCCTCCTCCAACCACCCTCAAAGCATGCGTGAGCTCCTGTACTACGACGGGAGCCAGTGCCATCACGAATTTGACTATGGCTTACAATAGTACGAGTACTATCGCAGCTTGTTACAACACCGCCGCAGCCTGTGATGCGCCCGATAACACTGGGAATGTTACTCTTTCTTCTGCATGGGCAGAGTCCGGGACAGACGTTGTTTCTCTCTCGGATCAAAGCAATAGTACGAAGAAATTCCAATCAGGAACAGCATATGGCACGGAAACAATCACTATCACATATCTGACACAATCAGTAACACTGAATGTGACCGTACCTTGCATCGAAACGATGACATGCGCTGCTGAACAGACAAAAGTCTGTTCCGATAAAACAGTGCCCACTGGAAAAACTCTTTCCGGAATCTGTGGAACAGTCGACTGCGGCGGCAAGCCTGGCAAGAGGTATTGTGATTTCAACTGGAAAGAAGTGGCGCCGTAGGAAAAGTATTTCAGTTGTTGTATATTACAATCAAAATGCAAACAGAAAAACAATTACAAAACCTAATATTTTTAAGCATTGGTATAGTGGCAGCATTTGTTTTTGCTGTTCCGTTTTTTGTTCTTGCGCAGGAAACAGAGGGACCTGTTTTTGGTGACACAGTCCAGAGTAAAGCCGTGCTTTTGGCAACAGTGAATATTTATAATGCTACTTTCATACAAACCGGAAACAATTTCTCCCTTTCCTTTGATTTAACGAATAAGGTTGGTGTTCAGCCGGGGATCAAATACAGCGCCGTTCTCATAAAAGAAACAAAAGAGGGGCAGGTTGTTGTGGATGAACATGTCTATGACGAAGTTGTGGCTCTCGGTGAGAATAGCTCTGTGCATAAAATAGTCGACTATACAGCCCCAGCCAATTTGGAAGGCGAATATACTCTTCTTATTTCAAGTAAAAATACGAGTGATTTTCCTTTTGGGCAAATCTTGCTCGGTACAGTAAACCTTCAAAAGAGCGCCACTGATGCGAATCCAATTGCTATAGACACACAGAGTTGCTACCTGACAGTAGAAGGGGAAGAAGGCCAGCCGCACCACGTCCCTTCTCAGGGCGTTGTTATTTCTTCTGCCGAAAATTTACAAAGTAATTGTTTGGTAGAGAATACTTCGAGTTCTCCAGTCGTTACCACACCTTTATTTACCACTCGCGCGCGTTCAAATTTTGGCGGTACAGTAGACGCGCAAGGTGGTGATATCGGCTCCATCACACTGGCTCCGTACGAAAAGAGAATGGTTGTCACCGCGCTCCCGAAACCGTTACTGTCTCAATCCTACTCTGTGAATCTGCAATATGGATCAACAAGCAATAGAATCTCCTATTATTACGTTATTTCGGGTGGTGGCGCGACGATTCAAAGCATCCTTTTTGATAAAGACAATTATACAAAAGGAGAAACAGCGGATATTTCGTTTATGTGGTCACCATCCGTCGATACTCTTCGTAGCTTTTCTCAGGGAACAACCCCAAAACCAACTACATTTTCTGTCACTATTTTACTGGTTGACGAAAACGGAAATTCTTGTGCCAATCCTTTCAATCAATCCGTTACCAGCCAAGAAATGCGGTTGGAGCTTACGATACCTATGACTGCTTCTTGTCTTCACCCGAAAGCGGATGTGACACTCATGGACGCACAGTCAAACACGTCATCCCACGTCTCATTTGAGACAGGGGTGGCATCTCCATCTTTGCAAAAAGGACCCAATGTAAAAATTGTCGCTCTTTCCGTGTTTGTGATCCTCTTATTCATCATAGGCGCCTTTGTCTTTTACAGAAAAAGAATTCGTATTTCTCTGCCGCCGACCTTGCTCTTCTTTATTGTCGTTATGGGGAGTATGTTTCTTGGCCCAGGCAGCGCGAAAGCGGATACATTTGCTATGGGTTACGGAGTTTACACAGTGTCAATCAATAAAGCCTCATATGCACCTGGTGAACCAATGACAATTTATGGTTCGGTGCGAAACCTCGTACCTTCTCTTACTTTTGAATTTCGTCTTTTCTATGCTATCGATACAAGTATTTATAATTCATGTCCAAGTTGTCGCAATGTTTTTGATGTAGGTGTCGGGGGATCTCCTTATTCAACTTCTGTCAGCGCTTTTGCCCCATCTGGTGTAGGGGGGCATAGTGTTACTTTTCTTGCCGCTGATGCTGTGTTTGCGGGGGTTCATACGTTAGCGGGTGGTTTTACTGTTACATCGGCGTGCGCCCCAGATCAAGGTACTGCGTGTCCTTCAACAACTGCCAACGTTTGCGGTCAGACTCAGTCCGACGGCGCTATTCAATGCGATGGTTCTTGTTCATCAACTACGCCACCGATAACTACTCCCAATGGTACTACCTATCGTGCTTCCTGTGTCTCTTCCACCAACGCCTGTGATCAGACTCAGTCCGATGGCACTATTCAATGTGATGGTTCTTGCTCATCGACTCCTCCACCGAATTCAAATTGTCCGCTTCCTACTCTCGATTTTTCTGCCAACCCGACCACAGTTACGTCTGGTGATTCATCAACCATCACCTGGACGACAACTAATGCTACCTGGTGTTGGGCATGGTCGGATAATACGATGAACGATGGGAACTGGACAATTTTTGATGATGGCACCCCGGGTGATAATTGGAAAATTAGTACTGATGGAACTCATACTCAAACTGTCTTTCCGACTGCTTCCACTACGTATAGTATGGAATGCGGAAACAGTATCGATGCTTCTTCCGGAGCAAAGCAAGCCACGGTGACGGTGCCTGCGAGAATAAATGGTGGATGGTCTCTTTGGTCAAACTGTTCTTCTACAACTTGTGGAACGGATGGGACACAAACGAGAACGTGTACCAACCCCGCTCCTTCGGGCGGCGGTGCGGATTGTGTTGGACCTCTCACTCAGAGTTGCACCAATCTGCCTTGCTGTATTCCGGATTGCAGCGCGGCTGTCAATTACTGTAGTGGCACTAGCTTCGATGACAGTTGTGGGGGATCATGCACCGGTACTCGCTTTTGCAATTTCAATTGGAAAGAAGTGGCGCCGTAGAGAGAGTCAATGAAAACAAAAAAACACCCTTCGATAAGCTCAGGGTGTTTTTTCATTCCGCGATATTCTTGAATTCGTTGTGGCGCAGTTCGTGGTGAATATGTGATTTGGCGGTGGATGTTTTGACGAAGTCCAGCCAATCGCGGCTCGGTTTCTTTTTTTCTTTGACGGTGAGAATCTCGATCACTTGGCCGTTTTGGATGTGATAATCGAGCGGCACCATCTTGCGATCGGCTTTGGCGCCGACGGTGCGATTGCCGACTTCGCTATGGATAGCGTAGGCGAAATCGATCGGGGTGGCTTCCTCGGGCAACTCGATGATGTCGCCCTTGGGAGTAAAGGCAAAAATATGGTTTTTGAAAAATTCTATTTTCAGTCCTTCCATGAATTCTTTGTCGTCCCGGCCGATTTCTTTCTGCCACTCTTTCAGTTGTCTGACCCATGTGAGTTCCTTGGGTGGGACAGCGGAACTTTCTTTTCTGCGGAAGAAGAGATTGCGCCAGCTGGGACGCGCTTTTTCCGTGTACATCCAGTGGGCGGCGATGCCATACTCTGATTCGTCATGCATTTTTTGGGTGCGGATCTGGATTTCCAGAATACGACCATCGGGTCCGAAAATCGTGGTATGCAAGGATTGATACCCGTTGGGTTTAGGGAGCGAAATATAATCTTTGATGCGGCCGACCATCGGTCGGTATTCGCGATGAATGATGCCGAGAGCTTCATAGCAATCGGCGATTTCCGGAACGACGATGCGGATGGCGATGAGATCATAGATGCGACTGACATCCATATCATGACGCTTCAATTTTTGGTACAGGCGGTAGAGATGTTTGGTCCGCCCGGTGATATCGATGAGTTTGATTTTTTCTTTTTCCAAGACGCCATGGAAAAGTTTCACAATACGATTCATATATTCCTCGCCCTCATGCATGTAGGTTTCCTCGATTTTTTTCGTTTCCGCGTAGTGTTCGGGTTCGATGTATTTGAAACAGAGGTCTTCCAGTTCAACCTTGATTTCACCGATGCCGAGGCGGTTGGCGATGGGCGTGTAGATTTCCATTGTTTCTCGGGCGATGCGGAGCTGTTTTTCGGGGGGGAGATATTCCAGTGTGCGCATATTGTGCAACCGGTCGGCGAGTTTGATAATCACGACGCGGATATCCTGCGCCATAGCCAGGAACATCTTGCGGAGATTTTCGAGGTAGTATTCTTCTTTGGTGCCGCGCAACTTGATTTTTCCCAGTTTGGTGATGCCATCGATGAGGTAGGCCACTTCGGCGCCAAATTTTTTCTCAATTTCGGCAAGCGTGACTTCCGTATCCTCCGGTACGTCATGGAGGATGGAAGCTACGATTGTTTTGGCATCCATGCCGATTTCGGTCAATGTTTTGGCTACATGGAGACAGTGAGAAATATACTCAAGTCCGGATTTTCGTTTCTGGCCGTGGTGGGCACTGTCCGCGAAACGATAGGCTTCCGTGATGAGTTTCTGTTCATCACTTGAGAAAGGGCGTCCTGTGGCGCTTATGATATCGCTGAGAGTAATCGGAGTGGGCATAGGCAAAAGAAAAAAACGTACATTCATAGTATAGGTGACCTTCGAGTAAAAAGAAAGTTAGGGCGCATCTTTCGGTAGAAGTTATAATTAACTAGTCTCAAGTAAACTCTATTTATCCCTCTCTTGAAGGAAGTAATAAGTAAAACTTTGTTGTCATCCTGAACGGAGTTGAAGCCTGCCTGCCGGCGGGCAGGGATCTCGAAAAGAAGGAACTGTGCTTTCTATAACGGGATTCTTCGCTTTGCTCAGAAAGACAGAGGATTCTACTTGAGATGGGGTCAATGATTCTTCTTGACAAACGCAACTCAGTTGCGTTAGAGTAAGTATATGGGATACGAAGAAGAAATTTTTACCGTATTGAAAACACACCATCTCCGCCTTACAAAGACACGCAAGGCTTTGATAGAGGTTTTTTTTCGGTATGAGGTTCCTCTTTCCGCACAGGATATTTCACGCGAGCTGTCAAAAATACAGAGAGCCGTCAACAAAACAACAGTGTATCGAGAACTGGAGCGGTTACGGGAAATAGGTATTATTGGAGCTGTTCAATTGGGAGATCGGAAACAATATTATGAGTTGGCTCTGCGTAGGCACCATCACCATCTCATCTGTTTACGTTGTGCGGTGGTAGAGGATATTGATATGGATGAGCGAGCGCTTCTAGGTCAGGAGAAGCGAATACAAGGGGAAAAACACTTTACTATTCTCCGCCATTCGCTTGAATTTTTCGGGTTGTGTAAAATGTGTAGCTGAAAAATACTATGATAACGGTCTATGTGTATACTTTTGTCGGGGTACTCGTGGTGAGTGTGATTTCTTTGGTGGGAGTATTTATTTTTTCCTCTCGAGAAGATATCTTGCGAAAATATATTTTTATATGTATCAGTCTGGCAGTGGGGGCGCTCCTCGGTGACGCGTTTATTCATCTGATACCCGAGGCGCTCGAAAAATCTTCGGACACCACCGCTACCGGTGTCTTCATCATTCTGGGTATCCTCTCGTTTTTTACTTTGGAAAAAGTTCTTCATTGGCACCATCATGGCGAAGACGCGAAAGAAAATCATATTCATCCGGTAGGCAGACTGATACTTTTTTCGGATGGTGTCCATAACTTTTTGGACGGTACCATCATTGCGGCAAGTTTTATGGTGAGTGTTCCGGTAGGTGTCGCTACGACTCTCGCCGTTATCCTCCACGAGATACCCCAAGAGGTGGGAGATTTTGCCATATTGCTTCACTCCGGGTACTCGAGGAGACGAGCTCTTGTGCTCAATTTTCTATCCGCTCTTACGGCGTTTGTGGGAGCTGTGGCTTTTTTCGCGTTTGGTGAACTTTCGAAATCTTTGGTGGATTATTTTATTCCTCTTGCCGCAGGAGGTTTTATTTATATTGCCGCTTCCGATCTTATCCCCGAACTCCACAAAACAAAGCAGGCGAGACACTCTCTCTACCAACTGGTGGCGGTGCTCTTGGGGGTTCTCGCCATGGTTGCTCTCGCCTTTTTAAACTAGGATGGTTCTGTCCTGTGAATTACGAAACTCCCATTTTCTGTCATCCCCGCGAAGGCGGGGATCCAGAATATGGCTTATTTACGAGAACCTAGATTCCCACCTTCGCGGGGATGACAACTGGGATTTGACACCTCTTTTTTGGCAGTCTATAATTGAGAGTGCTAATAGGTAATAATAAGTATCAGAAACAGTATGGCAAAACAGATTTCATACGGTGCGGATGCTCGCAAACGAATCAAGGTTGGCATCGACAAGGTCGCCGATGCGGTAAAAGTGACCCTTGGTCCCAAGGGACGCAATGTCGTCTTGGCGAAGAGCTATGGCGGACCGACCATCACCAATGACGGTGTGACCATCGCCAAAGAAATCGAACTCAAAGATAAATTTGAAAATCTTGGTGCGGAACTTATCAAACAAGTGGCGGAAAAGACGAACGAAGCGGCTGGCGACGGCACGACGACTTCGACGGTGATTATGCAGGCTTTGGTACGCGAGGGATTGAAGTTCGTTGAGACGGGTATCAACCCGGTCGGTATCCGGCGGGGGATGGAGGCCGCCAAAGATGAAGTGATTGAGGTCCTCAAGAAAAATTCCAAGAAGATTTCTTCCAAAGAAGAAATTACTCAGGTGGCGATTATTGCGGCTGAGTCGGAGGAAATGGGGATTACCATCGCGGCGGCGGTAGAAGCTGTTGGGCAAAACGGTGTGGTCACTACCGAACAATCACAGACACTCGGCTTGTCGATGGAGATCGAACAAGGGATGAATTTTGACAAGGGCTATATTTCACCGTATATGATGACCAATACCGAACGGCAGACAGCGGAACTTTCCAATCCGGCCATTCTTATTACGGACAAGAAGATTTCCGCTATCGCGGATATCGTACCGCTTTTGAATGAGTTGGCGCAGACCGGGAAAAAAGATATTGTCATTATCGCCGAAGACGTGGATGGTGAGGCACTGGCGACCCTGGTGGTGAACAAACTCCGTGGAGTGCTCAGTGTCTTGGCTCTCAAAGCGCCGGAATTCGGTGAGAATCGCAAGGCGATGTTGGAAGATATCGCGCTTCTTACGGGCGCGACGGTGATAACGGATGTCAAAGGGATGAAACTGGAAAGTACAAAACTGACCATGCTCGGTGCGGCGCAAAAAGTGATCGCCACCAAAGACAATACGACTATCGTCGGCGGTAAGGGTAAGAAAAAAGATATTGAAGTGCGTATCGCGGAAATCAAAAGCTTGGTGGCAAAGGCCGACAGCGATTATGATCGCGAGAAATTGAAAAAACGTTTGGCCAAGCTTTCTGGCGGTGTGGCGGTCATCCGTGTAGGCGCAGCGACGGAAACGGAGTTGAAATATATGAAGGACAAGATGGAAGATGCCGTGGCGGCAACCAAGGCGGCCATTGAAGAAGGGATCGTAGCCGGAGGCGGGTCAGCGCTTGCCAAAGCAACTGTAGCGGTAGCGGCAAAAAACAAAGCCGCTTCGGCTGACCACGAATTTAAGGCCGGCTATGAGATTGTTTTGAAGGCAATCGGTGAACCGTTGCGTCAGATCGCTATGAATGCCGGCGAGCAAGACGCGGCTGTGGTATGGAACAAGGTTATAGAAAGCAAGTCTGCCAATTATGGTTACAACGCCAAAGAAAATATTTTTGAAAACGACATGCTCAAGGCCGGTATCATTGATCCGCTCAAGGTAACGCGCACGGCGCTGGAAAATGCTGTGTCGGTAGCGGCACTGCTTTTGACGACGGAAGCAGCGGTAGCGGATGAAGAAAAAGAAGAGCCTCTCTCGGGTGGCGGAAATCCGATGGCCGGCATGGGCATGTAAAAATGGAATCTAGAATTTTGAATTTAGAATCTTGGTAAAAGAGGCTTGAAAAGCCTCTTTTTGTTTCTTTTATTTTAAAGTTTGGAAACGAGGGTTGAAAATGTGATACAATTGGAGCAAGGAGTGCCATTTTTTAAAACATTCAAAAAATTGGTTTTGTAATATGTTTATGTTGAAAGCTAACAAAGGGTCTGCCCTTGTTTTCTCACTAATCATTCTCGGATTTCTTTTGGTATCGGCTCTTTCCGTGGCGACTATCGCGGTGGCCGACAAAAAATCCGCTCTCTCTACCGAGAAGTCCGGCATTTCTTTTCAGACTGCCGACAGTGGGATAGAGAGAGTTTTGCAAACAATTTATAAGAAGGCACCTACAGGCTTGGAAAGTTTGGCAACTAAATTGGGAGGCGGAGCTTCTTGCAGGAGTGGAGTGGTTTCTTTCTCTGTCGCTCAAGGAAACGTGAAAGTTTTCTTTTATGAAGGTGTAGAAGGTAAAACTCTTTATACAAGATGTAATAATGATGCTACTTGGCGGAGTACTATCAATAAAATTAAATCCGTAGGGACGTATGCCAATACGACGCGAGTGGTGGAAGTGAGCATAAATCCCCCTTCTCCTCCTTGAAAATTTTCCAATCAAAAAACGCCTTTGCCAGGCGTTTTTTGATTTGGAGAAGCGTTAATGGGCGGGTAAACATTTCTTATCACTTCTTTTCTGCCACATCTATTTTATGAGGGTTGTGGTTTGTACAAGTTTTATTGCTGCATCTTTCCGGGATTGTTTTTGGTCGCAGATAATATCCTCGCCGTCGCTCAGATATTTCCGCGACCCCGGCTCGCGGTTTCGTCTGCTGACGAAACATCGCTCCGCCCCACGAAAACAATAGTACACGCAAAGCAGTTTGCGTGTACCTCCTGTTCACTTCTTTAATTTATGAGGGTTGTGGTTTGTACAAGTTTTATTGCTGCATCTTTCCGGGATTGTTTTCGTGCCTTCCATCATGAGTGAACCACAGAGTTTACAGAGGGCGCCGGTCGGTTTGGCCTTGATGGCGTTTTTACAATCGGGATAGAGGGAACAGCTGTAAAAAATTCCGAAACGACCGCGGCGTTCGGTCATCTTACCTTTGCCGCAGGTAGGACAGGTAATGTCAGTCGAGGGAGTGGCATTCTCGTCTTTCTTGATGAATTTACATTTCGGGAAATTGGAACAAGCAATGAATTTTCCGAATTTGCCATCCCGTTCGATGAGCTTGCCGTCTTTGCATTGTGGACAGGCCTCGCCGGTTTCTCTGGGTGGGGCGACTACTTTTCCCTCATCGGTGAGCGCTCCGTCGCACTCCGGAAAGCGTGAACAGCTGAAGAATTTTCCGGCGCGGGAAAGTTTGATGACCATCGTCGCCCCACACTTGGGACATTCGGTCCCTTCCGGGGCGTCACCGATGTTCGTCACTTTTTCCACTTTGTCCTTGCTTTTCACTTCTCTGGCAAAAGGCGTATAGAAGTCTCGCAATGTTTTTTCGTATTCACGCTCTCCATTGGCAATGTCATCGAGCTTATTTTCCATATCGGCCGTGAATGTTTCGGAGACGATATCTTCGAAGTGTTTGAAGAGAAAGTCATCCACGACGATGCCGACATCGGTAGCTTGGAGAGCTCTGCCTTCTTTTGTGACATAGCCGCGGTCCTGAATGGTTTTGACAATCGCTGCGTACGTTGATGGTCGCCCGATGCCGCGTTTTTCTAATTCTTTGACAAGACCGGCTTCGGTGTAGCGCTTGGGTGGCTCTGTCTGTTTTTCTTCGGCTTCTATTTTTTCCAAAGTGAGCGGGTCGTTTTTTACCACTTTCGGTACTTCGATATCATCGCCACGAGCGGCGGTATCGAGAGCCAGCCAACCGTCGAAGAGGAGATGGGAGCCGTTCGTCGAAAAATCCGGCAGTGTCTTGTCGGTTGTATTGGCGATGATCTTGGTGCGGAGAATCTTGGCTTCAGTCATCTGACTTGCCAGTGTGCGGATACGGATGAGCGTGTAGAGTTTCTTTTCATCATCAGTGAGGCCGGCAGATTTTTTGAACGGATCAGTCGGGCGGATAGCTTCGTGAGCTTCTTGCGCGTTCTTGCTTTTGGTTTTGTAGCGACGGACAGTGAGATATTTTTCACCGAATTCTTTTTTTACTGCCGCGATGATTTCCGGGAGAACGGTTTCGGAGAGAGAGATACTGTCCGTGCGCATGTAGGTGATGTGGCCTTTCTCGTAGAGTTTCTGGGCGGCGCGCATCGTCCGAGAGGGAGACATTCCGAGACGCGAACTGCCGGCTTGCTGGAGGGTAGAAGTCGTGAAGGGTGCGTATGGACGGCGTGTCGCTTCGGTGGCGGTAACATCGACAATTTCCCAAGATTTTTTTCTCGCAATCATGAGAATTTCATCGACACGTTTTTTTTCGGCAGGTTGTTCGGAGCAGGTAAAAAGAATACGCTCCTGTTTCTTTGTGAAACACTCGGCCACAATGACATGATATGTTTCGGGAATGAAGGCGCGGATTTCTTTTTCCCGCTCCACGAGGATATGAAGGGCAGGAGATTGGACTCGGCCGGCCGAGAGACCGTAGCGGACTTTTTTCCAGATGAGACCGGAGAGATCATAGCCGACGAGACGATCGAGGACGCGCCGGGCTTCCTGGGCTTTACGCAGGTTTATATCGAGTTCGCGCGGATGCTCTACCGCCTCCCTCACAGCCTTCTCGGTAATTTCATAAAAGAGGACACGTTTGGGGTTTTTGATGCCGCAGGTTTCGGCCACATGCCAAGAAATCGCCTCACCTTCTCGGTCAGGGTCGGTAGCCAGGAGGACAACGCTGCTTTTTTTGGCGAGTGTTTTGATTTCGTTTACGACAGATTCTTTGCCGGGAGAAATGACGTAGCGGGGGATGAAACCGCCCTCAATGTCGATAGCATCTTTGTTGGATTTTGGCAGGTCGCGGATGTGCCCGATGGAGGCGACGACCCGGTATTCATTGTTGAGATACTTTTCTATGGTCTTGGCTTTGGATGGTGATTCGACAATGAGAAGCTTCATAATTCAATCAACAGATAACAATTAACAGTAAACGAAGAATGTTCAGAAGTAAGCAGACAACAAAATTATGTTTTTTGTTAACTGTTAACTGCCTTATGTTCGGATATAGTGCATGTTGCCGACATTGTGTATCAATCCTTTTATTTCGAGGAGTGTGAGGATGGAATTTGCGGACGATGTTTCCAGTCTAGCTTCTTTAATAATCTTGTCAACGTGGAGGGGTTCGTGCGAGAGGAGTTTGAAAATTTTTTCCTCTTCAGGAGAGAGATTGGGGCGAACGGACAAATCTGTTTCCCCTAACTTATTTTTTAGTGGGTGAGTTTGAGGAAGCTCTTCGAGAATATCCTGTACCGATGTGATTATTTTGGCGCCGGCTTTGATGAGGCGATGGGTGCCAAGCGAAGCTTCCGAAAAAATGGATCCCGGTACTGCAAAGACTTCCCGATTGTAGTCAATGGCCAGCCGGGCAGTGATGAGCGCTCCGCTTTTTTCCGGAGCCTCGATGACGACTGTGCCGAGTGTCATACCGGCGATGATGCGGTCGCGAGCCGGGAAGGTTCCTTCGGTAGCTTTGACGCCGGGGGCATACTCGGAAATGAGCGCGCCGGCATTCACCACGGCACGGGCTAAAGGAAGATGCGATTGGGGGGAGATAGACGCTTCGTCGACTCCGCTTCCCAGGATGGAAAGTGTTTCACAACCGGCCTCAAGGGCGGCCTTGTGAGCGATGGAATCGATGCCAAAGGCGAGGCCGGAGACTATCACATACCCGGCATGCGCGAGATCGGTCGCGAGACGTTTGGCTACTTGTTCACCGTAACCGGTAAGTTTGCGCGTGCCGACTATGGCAATGAGCGGTTTTTCCTTCCAATCATAATTACCGCGCACGAAAAGAATCATCGGCGCGTCAGGGATCTCTTTCAAGAGGCGCGGATACGCTTCATCGGTGAAAGCCAAAATATGTACTCCTTGGTCTTCGATATGTTGCCACTCCTTGTTAGGCTGGAGGGAATTTCTTCCGGCAGTAATAGCGGCGACGGTGATGGGGCCGAGACCGTTTACGGCGAGGAGGGATTTTTCATCCGCTTCCCAAATGGCCTCGGCCGAACCGAAATGGACAATGAGATCGCGGAGCGTCTTGTTTCCGATTCCTGGGATGAGACTGAGAGCGTAGAGGATGGCAGTCGGGCGCATAAATTATGAGCAGAGAAAATTGTTTTTTTGTTTGATGTCATTCATTGTAACGATGTTTCGTTTCATTCGCAACATATCCTCGACAAAAGAGTCCTTCTTCGTTACAATGGTCATATTTGTAATGGGCCGTTAGCTCATCTGGTAGAGCACCGCATTTGCAATGCGGGGGTGGCAGGTTCGAGTCCTGTACGGTCCACAAGATTCTTTCTCTTGAATCTTTTTCACATTTGTGTTAGCATTTGGATTGCTGTTTTAAATAAGGAGTGGTGGATATCCAAGGGGGTGATTAGCTCAGTTGGTTAGAGCGCTACACTGATAATGTAGAGGTCCCAAGTTCGAATCTTGGATCACCCACATAAAAGGTATACAATAGAAAATACACAGCGGGATAGCGCAGGTTTGGTAAGTCAGCTCGTCTGGGCTCATAACTCAGAGGAGGAGTGCAAGTAAAGCAAGAAGCCTATACAGCGGGGTAGAGCAGTCTGGCAGCTCGTCTGGCTCATAACCAGAAGGTCGGTGGTTCGAATCCACCCCCCGCAACACATGAAGCAAAATGAAAAGCTCATAATTGGCGGCAGAAAACGGTGACAGGGTTGGATGTTGTTGATTGTGAGTTCTTTGTTTTTTGGCCAGGGTAGCTCAGTTGGTTAGAGCATAGCCTTCATAAGGCTGGGGTCGCGAGTTCGAATCTCGCCCCTGGTACAAAAAAATAATATTGGACCGGTAGCTCAGCTGGTTAGAGCGCTTCCCTGTCACGGAAGAGGTCGCGGGTTCGAATCCCGTCCGGTCCGCCAAGTCAAGATTTCAGTCCCAAGAGGGGCTGTTTTTTTCTTTAGGTAAACATTTGTCTTTTTGCCCGAGGGGTGTATGCTGAGGAAGTAAAGGGAGGGATTACATTTTATATGTGGTCCTTTTACAATTTCCGAAACGAAAGAGAGGCAATCAATGAAACACGGAGCGAAGTCAGGTAGGCCGACCCCCGAAAGGACCGAAATCAAGCTGTTTGTCGTGGATACGAACGTGCTGATGCACGATCCTAACAGCTTGTTCCATTTTGAGGAACATGACATTTTCCTCCCGATGATGACACTTGAAGAGCTCGATCACCACAAGCAAGGTATGACGGAAGTGGCGCGCAATGTCCGTCAGACGAGCCGTTATCTCGACGAAATCGTAAATGCGGCTACAGGCGATATCGATCAGGGCATCGAGCTTCGTCTGCACAATGGCGGCAATGCGACCGGGAGGTTGTTTCTTCAAACACAGGCGATTAACGCCGAATTGCCGGCGAATCTTGCGAATGGCAAAGCCGACAATCAAATCATCGGTGTCGTCAAACATTTGCAGGCAACCTATTCCAAGCGCCAGGTGATTCTGGTCAGCAAAGATATCAATATGCGCATCAAGGCGCGCGCGTTGGGATTGGCTGCAGAGGATTACTTTAACGACAAGGTGCTCGAAGACACCGATCTGCTTTACACCGGTACGTATGAGCTACCTGCTGATTTTTGGGACAAGCATGGCAAAGGGATGGAGTCATGGCAAGACAAGGATCGTTCATACTATCGCGTGCACGGCCCACTCTGTTCGAAGCTGCTTGTCGGCCAATTTGTGTATCAGGATGGCGATCGGCCGCTCTACGCTCAGGTTAAGGAGATCACTGGCAAGACCGCTGTTTTGCGGACGATCAAGGACTACGCGCACCAGCGCCATAACGTGTGGGGCATTATGGCGCGTAATCGCGAGCAGAATTTTGCTTTGAATGCGCTGATGAATCCCAATATCGATTTTGTCACGCTGCTTGGTCAGGCCGGTACCGGTAAGACCTTGCTGACGTTGGCGGCCGGTCTCATGCAGACTTTGGAACACAAGACTTACACGGAAATCATTATGACGCGGGTTACCGTGCCGGTCGGTGAGGACATCGGTTTTTTGCCCGGTACCGAGGAAGAGAAGATGAATCCGTGGATGGGCGCGCTCGAAGACAACCTTGATGTGCTCAATGGTGGAGGGGATCATGGTTCACACAAGGATGGAGAAGCCTCTCAGAGTTCTGAATGGGGACGGGCGGCGACACGCGATCTGATCCGCTCGCGTATCAAGGTTAAATCGCTCAACTTCATGCGTGGTCGCACGTTCATCAACAAGTACCTGATCATCGACGAGGGGCAGAATCTGACACCCAAACAAATGAAGACGCTCATTACACGCGCCGGCCCCGGTACCAAAGTGGTGGTGCTCGGCAATATCGCACAGATCGACACGCCGTACTTGACTGAAGGCAGTTCGGGGCTGACGTATGTCGTTGACCGTTTCAAGGGTTGGGAGCATGGTGGGCATGTGACGCTTTTGCGGGGGGAGCGTTCACGACTGGCTGATTATGCCGCCGAGGTGCTCTAAAGTAAGGGCAAAAACGTGTGGGAGAGAAGCATTTCTCCCACACGGTTTTTTTATTCAGGAGAAATGCTGTAAGATGAAGACAAGAGTCTATCATTTTTTAATACACACGTATGAGGTTGGTAGGAAAAAAGGAGGGGAAAAACGATGCCAAGCGGGGCAAACAGGATATGAGTATGCTTTCGCATAAAAAGAATATCGGGTCTATGTACGAAGCCCACCGACTCGAGGGGAAAGTGAAGAATGTGGGCATCAAGAATGTCGGTCATCAGAAAAAGAAATCTGTCGGAAATTGAACTTGCAATAGAAAATATGAGTTCGTTTACGGAAAAAGTTTTGGCCATTGTAAAGAAGATCCCGCGCGGGAAGATGATGACGTATGCGACTGTGGCCAAGCGCGCCGGAAGTCCGCAAGCGTTTCGCACGGTGGGTTCGATTTTGAAGAAAAATTTTAACCCAGCGATTCCCTGCCATCGTGTGATCCGCAGTGATGGCTCTCTCGGAGAATACAATCGTGGAATAAGAGAGAAGATTCGAAAACTTCGTAGAGAAGGAGCAATTTTTTAACGTCTACTACTATGCGTATCGAGAGTCCCGCCTTTGAAGAAAATGGTTTCCTCCCTGTTGCCTATACTTGTGATGGAGTAGGTGTCAATCCGCCACTTATATTTGCAGACGTGCCGACTGAAGCCCGGAGTTTGGCGCTCATTGTGGATGATCCTGACGTGCCGAAGGATCGTCATCCGGATGGATTGTTTGTGCATTGGGTACTGTGGAATATTGATCCCGCGATTACAGGTATCGAAGAGAACAGCGTGCCACAAGGCGCGGTGGAAGGAGCTACGACCAGGGGAGTACCGGGGTTTGTCCGGGCTTGCCCGCCCGACCGTGAACATCGCTACTTTTTCAAGCTCTACGCGCTCGATACGCCTCTCAATCTTCCCGCGACGGCCGGAAAGGATGAATTGGAAAAGGCGCTGGAGGGTCATACTCTCGCTTCTGCTACTCTCATGGCGCGCTACGATCGTCCTGTTAAATAGATTTGTCAGAGAACAAATCCTGTTGATTTTTTTATGGGCATTATCGAATGGTTCCAACATAATACGTTTTCCTCACTGGCGATACGAAATTATCGTTTGTTTTTCATCGGGCAAGTAGTTTCTCTTTCCGGGACGTGGATGCAGACGGTAGTGCTCGGATGGCTTGTCATAGAGTTGACTGGTTCCGGTACTCAGCTCGGTCTCGTCGTTGCGTTGCAATTTTTGCCGTTGCTTTTTTTGGGTCCGTGGGGCGGCGTTATCGTGGATCGTTTCAAAAAGCGCTCTATTCTTACCGCCACAAGTTCGCTATATGGACTACTCGTCTCAGGAATGGCTCTCCTGATTTTTATCGGCGCCATCAAGTTGTGGATGCTGTATGTTTTCGCATTTTTGCTCGGCATGCTCAGGATTTTTGAAAATACGGCGCAGCAGACATTCGTAGCGGAGATGGTCCCTGAGGATGAGTTGAAAAATGCGGTGAGTCTGAATTCTCTGGCAGTCAATCTGGCTCGCGTCGTAGGCCCGACACTCGGCGGCGCGCTGATTGCCGGTTTTGGTATAGCATTCTGTTTTCTTTTCAACGCGCTGACGTATGTGGTTGTTTTGATCATACTCTTTATGATGCGCGAAAATGAAATCAATATGGCCATACCGAATGGGAAGAAATCGGGGCAATTGAGAGAAGGCTTGCGTTATATGCTTGCGGACCCACTCATCAAACACATATTACTTATGATGGCGGTCATCGGAACATTTGCCTATGAATTTCAGGTGAGTCTGCCACTTTTGGCCGATCAGACATTTCATGGAGGTGTGGCGAGCTACGCGATGCTTCTCTCCGCGATGGGGGTCGGTTCTGTTGCTGGTGGATTGTATGCCGCTGGCCAGAGAAAAGTCGCTCCGCAATTTCTCATTACCTTTGCTCTTTTGTTCGGTCTGAGTATTGTCGTGACGGCGCTTCTACCGACGCTCGATGCGGCCATAGCAGGAATGTTGTTCGTGGGATTTTTTTCTATCAATGTACTCACGCTTGGCAATACGATGCTCCAGTTGGAATGCGTGCCGGAGATGCGGGGGCGCGTGATGGCGCTGTGGGGGGTGGCGCTGGTCGGGTCGACGGCTATTGGTGGCCCGATTATCGGTTTTATCGGCGAGTATGCCGGGGCGCGCTGGGGGTTGGCGTTTGGAGGGCTGATAACGGTGCTGGCAGCGGTAGTTGCGGCAGGAAATCTTCTCAAGAAAGACAAATTGAAAACTACTCTATCTGTTACATAAAAATATGTCCTTTCTCATCGATGTGCGAACCCAAGAGGAATTTAAAGAGCGTCACGCACCGGGTGCTTTGAATATTCCTGTGGATGAAATATGCGCCGGGAAACTCGGTATATTGGAAGGGATACAAAAAAGTACTCCTCTTAAACTCTATTGCCGTTCGGGTAAGCGTTCCGAAACGGCCAAGGAAGTACTCGGTCTTCTCGGTTTTACCGATGTTACCAATCTTGGCGGGCTGGATGATATAAAGAATGCTTAAATAAGGCATTATTTGAGATTTTTTGCCAAGACAGATAGTCCAGGTTTGACAAATGAGAATAGACAAGCTATAATAGGACGGTGTAAGAGCCTGTTCAGAATCTCTCTTTGGTGGCATATGGAGGTTTCGAACAGGCTCTAAGAGACACAGAAAACAGAGTCGAGTTTTCCCGGTATTAAGCAATCGTAAAAGTATCATATGAACGGAATTATCAAAACTCTTACGGATAGAGGATTCGGATTCATCTCTCGCGATGGCGAAGAGAAGGATTTGTTTTTTCACTCCAAAGAATTGGTAGGTGTTACCTATGACGAATTGAAGGTCGGCGATGCCGTTACCTTTGAAGTCGTGCAAGGTGAGAAGGGCCCGGCTGCCACAGGTGTGTCACGTGCCTAAAGACTACCGAGCTTTACAGAAAGCGCTCTCATTACGAGAGCGCTTTTTGATTTGTAGGTATTTTTATGGTTCGATGCTATACTGGAAGTGAAAAGCCTTCAGAAAGGACTGCGCTAAATTGAAACCCACCTGGATTTCAGGGAAAAATATATTTTTTCCGTTAATCTTTTTCAAGGGATTCAGTCGCTCTCCCGCATTGAGGGCTTTTTATATATATGATAAGATAGCTATAGGCTTGAAATTATGAAATCACTGAAAAAATTCATTACTGGAGGCCTCATTGTGGCGCTCGCATCATTGGCGGGAAGTTTTTGTTTACATCCGATGTCAGTGCAAGCGGAGGGCGGAGACTCCATAGATATGTCCGCTATGCACATGAATGAGCAGGGAGTGGTAGATAGCACGCATAGTATGCAGAGTAGTGATGCTTCAGCAGCTTCCATGAGCACATGCACTTTCGATTGTATCAGCACGATGCCGCAGGTTACAGTGACCAAAAAAACCAGTGCGAGCAGCATCCTTGCGCTTGCGGCTGTTTCTCCGGTAGAACAACCACGACTGCTTGAGTTTTCTTCTGGTCCAACGGATCTCACGGGGACGCAGCCTCTGCCTCCGGACATCCTTTTTTCCGTAGTTAAAAGAGAATAGATTTATTCTGGCGCTTTCGAGATGAAAGAGTGGGTCTTTTTCATCTCTGCGCCACTCTGCCATTTCTTCGTTTAAGGAGTGGTTTTTGTTTCTTTACTATGTAACAATGAACACATGAACAAAATTATCATCGATATTGCCGGCATGCACTGCCGTTCCTGCGAACTGGTAACAGAAGACGAGCTTTTGTCGGTGCCGGGCGTGAAGAAAGTGAAAACTCATTTCCGTTCGGGCGTGGCGGAAGTATTTTATGAAGAGACGCGGCCGGACGTGAAAGCGCTCGAGAGAGCGATACGCAATGCCGGGTACGAAGTAGGCAAAGGGGAGAGACCATGGGTGACACACGATGTGGCGGCCTGGGTGGAGATGCTTTTCGCTCTGGGTATCGTCTTTGTGCTTTATGTGATTGCCAAATCGTTCGGATTGTTCGATATTTCTCTCGGTTCATCCGCGAAGCTCTCCAGTCTTCCATTTGTGCTTCTCTTGGGTTTGGTAGCGGGACTTTCGACTTGTATGGCGATGGTGGGCGGATTGGTATTGGCGGTAATGGCGCGTTACAGCGAGATGCACCCGACAGCCGGTGTACGGCAGAAATTCATCCCCAATGTGTATTTTAACGCGGGACGTGTTTTGGGATTCGCATTTTTTGGTGGGTTGCTGGGGCTTTTTGGTTCGACATTTCAGTTATCGGCGCTTTCCGTCGGGACACTGACACTTATCATCGGAGGCGTTATGCTTTTGGTCGGATTCCAACTGTTGGAACTATTTCCACGTCTTTCGGCCTGGAAGCTGACATTGCCGAAAAGCATTGCCAAGTTGTTTGGAGTGCAAGCGCATGCCAAAAAAGAATATAGTCACAGTCGAGCGATGTTGCTCGGCGCATTGACGTTTTTCTTGCCGTGCGGATTCACGCAATTGACGCAACTCTTCGTCGTGACGACTGCTAATCCGTTTGTCGGCGCGCTGACGATGGGAGTGTTCGCTCTGGGGACGGCTCCGGGACTCTTGGGAATCGGAGGAGTAGCGGCAGCAGCGCAGGGGACATTCAAAAGGTTTTTCTTCAAAACGGCAGGGGTGATCGTCATCGCGCTCGGTATTTTCAATTTCCAGAACGGATCCGTGTTGGTAAGGCTGGGTTCGGCATCGTCTCAAGGAGTGAGAGAGACGATAATTGGAGCTCCGGCTAAAAATGTGCAGACTATCCGTATCACACAGAAGGCGAATGGTTATTTCCCGAAGACACTCACGGTAAAAAAGGGACAGCCGGTGAAGTTGATTGTGGATTCACAGGATTCTTATACATGCGCGACGAGTTTTATGATGCCGAAGGCGGGCATCAGGAAGGCGCTTCAGCCGGGAGAAAATGTATTTGAATTCACACCGGATGAATCGGGAGCTATCCCATTCTCCTGCTCGATGGGGATGTATCGGGGGGTTATCAATGTGGTTGATTAATACATAATTATATGAACACAACACAATCAGTAGGTACGGAAAAAAGAATAGACCTTTCTCTCACGGGGATGCACTGCGCTTCCTGCGCCAATATCATCGAGCGAACTCTGAAAAAAGTGGAAGGCGTGAAGCAAGCACATGTCAATTACGGTACGGAAAAAGCCACTATCGTGTTTGACACCGGCCAAGTCAGCGTTTCCGCTTTGCAGGCAGCCGTGAAAGGAGTCGGTTACACGGCGGAAGAAATCAATCCTAAGGATACCGAATTTGAAAAAAAGAAACGGGAGCGGGTGGAAGGCGAATATCGGCAGAAATTCATTTGGGGGCTGGCGTTTTCTTTGCCGATGTTCTACTTTATGTTGTTTGATTTCTTCGGTCTTTGGGGCAAAGAAACATTGTCGCCATATATCGGTGTCATATCGCTTCTTTTGACATTGCCGGTGCAGTTTTGGATCGGGGCGGGATTTTATCGTGGCGCGTGGTCATCGCTCAAGATGAAGATGTTCAATATGGATAGCCTCATCGCCATCGGCACGACGACGGCCTTCGCTTATAGCACGGTGAACTATTTCCTGTATGTATGGAACAATAATTCTTGGGTCGGACTCTCCGGAGCAAAAATTCCGGAATTGTATTTCGAGACGGCTGCCTTTCTTATCACATTCGTCACTCTCGGAAAATGGTTGGAAGCACGAACCAAGGGGAAAACATCGGATGCTATCCGCAAATTGATGGGACTGCAAGCCAAGACGGCGCGCGTAGTACGAAACGGTGCGACGATAGATATACCGGTGGAAGAAGTGGCCCATGGTGATATTGTCGTGGTACGTCCCGGAGAACGGATTCCTGTCGACGGAAAACTTACACAGGGGCATTCTGCGATTGATGAATCGATGATTACCGGGGAGAGCATTCCGGTAGAAAAAAATGTTGGTGATACCGTGATTGGCGGAACCGTCAATAAGGTAGGGAGTTTTGAATTTGAAGCGACGCGCGTGGGGAGCGAAACGACACTGGCGAATATCGTGCGACTGGTTGAAGAAGCACAAGGGTCGAAAGCACCCATTCAGGATTTTGCTGACCGAATATCGATGTGGTTTGTACCGGCGGTTATCATTGTTGCGATACTGACCTTTGTCGTCTGGTATGTGCTGCTCGGATCGACACTCTCATTCGCGCTTATGGCATTCACGGCGGTGATCGTTATTGCTTGTCCGTGCGCATTGGGATTGGCAACACCGACGGCCCTTATGGTGGGGACGGGCAAAGGAGCGGAGAACGGCATTCTTATCAAAGGGGGCATTCCGCTTGAGGCGACGAGAAATATTACGGCTATCATTTTCGATAAGACAGGAACGATTACCGAAGGGAAGCCGGTAGTGACAGAAATTCTTTCTTTTGGCGCGTTTGAGAAAAATAAAATTCTTGAATCAGCCGCGGCGCTGGAGAGGCAATCCGAGCATCCTTTGGCGGAAGCGATCTACACCTACGCGGAAGGGCAAAAACTGATTCTTCCGCATGTGAGTGATTTTCAGGCTATGCCGGGCAAAGGTGTGCGTGGCAGAGTGGCGGATACGGAATACTTTTTCGGGAACAAAAAACTGGTAAAGGACAGTGGGATCGTTCTCTCGGAAGAAGTGGAGCAAAAAATTTCTTTGCTTGAAACGCGGGGGAATACCGTTATGTATCTTATGTCCAAGACAGAGGTCCTCGGGGCTATCGCCGTGGCGGATACGGTGAAAGAAACATCGAAAGTTGCGGTCGAGCAACTGAAAAAAATTGGCCTGGAAGTATGGATGATCACCGGCGATAATGAGCGGACGGCGCGGGCTATTGCGAGTGAGGTCGGCATTGAAAACGTGATGGCAGGGGTGCTTCCGGAAGAGAAGTCCGCCAAAGTGAAAGAACTGCAAGCGCAGGGAAAGAAGGTAGCGATGGTTGGTGATGGTATCAATGATGCCCCAGCGTTGGCACAAGCGGACCTCGGTATCGCGATGGGAGCGGGAACGGACGTGGCGATGGAAACCGGTGGTATCGTGCTTATGAAAAACGATTTGCGTGACGTAGTGACGGCCTTCGAACTGTCAAAAGAGACCATGGATAAGATCAAACAGAATCTTTTCTTCGCGTTGTTTTACAACGTGATGGGGATTCCGATTGCCGCGCGCGTGTTCATCGGGCTTGGTTTGGTCTTGAAGCCGGAGCTGGCGGGTTTGGCTATGGCGTTTTCGTCGGTATCGGTGGTGGGCAATTCACTCCTTCTCAGATTTTTTCGTCCCGGCAAGAAAAACTGGGTGTCCTTTGTCGCACCTCTTGTGATGATTTCCCTCTTCTCTTTCTTATTTTTTCAATTCGCTCGTTTGAGTAGCGCCCAGGATATGAATGGAGGAAAAACAATCGAAGTCAGAGCGAATAATGAGTAAAATATTCATATGGTTCAGAAAAAAATTCTCTTGTACACAGGTGTAGTAGTTGTCGTGTTGGCAATTGCCGGAGGAATGGCATTCTCCCGTTCTACAGGGGGGCCCGGAGGAAAAGACACAATCGGTATTTCTCAACCAACTGTGTCAGATACGTCCGAACAAGCTATCCCGGCAGTGATAGAACGCCAGGCAACGGTTTATAAGGAGGCGACGTGCGGATGTTGTCTGGGCTATGTTGCCGAGCTAAAAAAACAAGGATTCACAGTGGATGTGAAATCTCTGGGAGATGAAGATATGACCGCCGTAAAAGAACGGTATGGTATTTCGGAAGACAAGCAAAGCTGCCATACGACGATCATCGGAGATTATTTCATCGAAGGGCATGTACCGATAGAGGCGGTAGAGAAATTGTTGATCGAAAAACCGAAGATCGCCGGTATCGGGTTGCCCGGGATGCCGCTCGGAACACCGGGGATGCCCGGCGTGAAACAAGTCCCCTATGAGATATATGAAAAAGCGGGAGACACATTCTCGGAATTTATGAAGCTGTAACAATCAATGAAAAAATTGATTATCATTCTTCTCATACTGGGCCTTATGGAAGGGATCGTCTGGTGGGTGTATCGCAGCTTTACTTCTGAAGATGCCGCTCCTGATACGCAAAAAACAGTTGAGCAGAGCCAGGACAAATCTTCGGTTGAATCAAGTCAAAACAGGACAGAAGGAATTTCTCAACAGGAAGAAAAGCCTGATCCTGAAGAAAAAATTGTCCCGATCGAGGATGCCCCGCCCACAGTGGTACCGGGAAAAGACTGGAATGCAGGAAATTTCCCTCCGCCGAGCACGGAGGTAGTCAATGGAGTAACGGAACGGACTATTCATATAGGCGTGCGACAGTGGGCGTGGGATCCGCCGACAATCGTAGCAAAGAAAAGCGAACTGGTGCGGTTTGTTATTCACAATGCCGATGTAAAGCACGGATTGGTTATTCCCGATCTCGGGGTGAATCAGGATATTCCCGAAGATGGCGCCGTGGTAGAATTTATTGCGAGCAAGGTGGGGACATTTGAATTTTTCTGTTCGGTTTGGTGCGGTGAAGGTCACATGGAAATGCGGGGGAAGATTGTCGTTGAGTGAGAGTATACGAGCCTATTAAAAAGTGATATACTGTAGAATACCGTTAAATAACTGATGATAATCTTATGAACAAGCTGTATCGTTACGCGTTTTTATTTGTTGTTTTGGCGGTTGGGTTACCGGTACATGCACAGGTGGCAGACAATACTGCGGCGAAGACTGGTGTGAGTGAAATAATGCAGGAAGAAGCGGAAGGAAAAGCAATTTGGGACAAGCTACAGAACAAACAGATAAATTGCAAAGATGTTGAAGATGATGGTTTCGATGTTCTTGGAGAATTTTTTTTCGGCAATATGATGGGAATCAGCCACGATACTATGAATAAAATGATGGAACAGCGGTTGGGGAAAGAGGGAGAGAAGCAAATGCATATAGCAATGGGCAAAAGACTGAGCGGATGCGAGACGGCAGCTGCCTTTCCTCAAGGCGCGAGCTATTTCGCGCCTATGATGGGATTTGGGAATATGATGGGAAATAACGTAGGAAATGTTTCATCGGGGACGAGAGGCACTTGGGCAGGGGGTATGATGGGATATGGATATGGGAACAATCTGTCGGGTGGCTTTGGTTTTCTTTGTTTATTGACGTGGGGCGCGTTGCTCACATTTCTTGCGCTTGGGAGCGCTTTCTTTTGGAAAGGACTTAAGAAATAATCCTTAGCAGTATGGACACGACAAACTATGGATTTAGCCGTGTCGTGACGCTCTCGTTTACGGAGGCAGTTACGGCAGTGAAAGCTGCCCTCGCCAAGGAGGGGTTTGGTCAGTTGACCGAGATCGATGTGCAGGCTAAATTGAAAGAGAAAGTGGGAGCAGATATGGAACCGTATGTGATTCTGGGGATGTGTAAACCTCAGTTGGCACATCAAGCACTTCTTATAGAAACTGAGATCGGTTTGCTTTTGCCGTGCAATGTTATCGTGTATGAGAAAGGCGGTAGCGTACATGTCGCGGCCCAGAAGCCGAGTCTTATGTCGCAAGTCGTAGGGAAAGAAGCATTGAAGGCAGTGGCCGATGAAGCAGAGAAGCATATTCTCGCGGCGTTGGATTCTATTACGTAGTAAATAATTATTAAATACAAGAGTATGATGGGAAGCTATTTTGGAGGCGGGTATGGGTTTGGAGGATTTGGGTTTATTTTTATGATTCTTTTTTGGGGATTGATTGTCTGGGCTATTATCGCGGGCGTGAGAATGGTGTCCGGTAAGGAGGGGCATTCATGCTGTGGCGGGACAAAAGGGGACGAGGCTCAAAAGGTGCTCCGCGCGCGCTATGCTAAAGGGGAAATCACCAAGGAACAGTTTGACCAGATGAGAAAAGATCTGGGCGCGTAGATTGCACGGTAGAATCGAACGGGGTAGAATAGGGGGGGGTGCGTAATGGATTACGCGTTTTTCTTTGTGTTTTTTGCAGTCACTATGGGAGATAAAGCGTCCGAACAAATTTTCTTTTCACTCTATGAGAGCCAATCGGATGCTCTCTTTCGTTTCGTTTTTTTCCGAGTGAGTGACCGTGAAGCGGCCAAAGATATCGTTCAAGAAGCCTTTCTCAAAATGTGGGAGACGCTTTCTTCGGGCCGAGACATAAAAAACAATCGAGCGTTTCTTTTTCGGATTG
Organism: Candidatus Moraniibacteriota bacterium; assembly: GCA_030648835.1. Taxonomy (GTDB): domain Bacteria; phylum Patescibacteriota; class Minisyncoccia; order Moranbacterales; family UBA1568; genus UBA1568. The sequence goes on from JAUSGT010000001.1 coordinate 55,374, forward strand.
CTTCCAATCTTGTGATTGACCGCTATCGGAAAGCCAAAGAATATTCTCTGGATAGTCTGGCCGAACAAGGTTTTGATGCTCCGGATGATCCCGGGATACCGATTGAGGCCAAGATCGATACCGATCAAGCACTGGAAATCCTTCAGAGTCTCCCGGACAAGTTTCACGAGGCGGTCTGGCTCAGAATGGTGGAAGAATGGTCGGTGCAGGATATTGCAGCGCTCTTGGACGAGACACAGAACGCGGTATCCGTCCGTATCCATCGCGGGCTCAAGCTTTGGCGCAAGCGCCTGAGCGAAGCCACCGGTAAGAAACCCGGTCTTGAAACGTCATCAGATTGAAGTATTATATGTATAAAAACAGTCAAAACATGAGTATCGGAGAGGGTGAGCGCGAAGCGTTTGTTTTGCTTCGTTCGCAGAGACTCTCGGTTGAGGAAAAAAGTGTGATGAGAAAAGCGCTCCAAACGTCGATGAACCAGGTAAAAACAGTTGTTTCGCAGCCGGAGCGTCGAACAATTGGTTTCTTCTCGTTTTTTCTGGGACGCTCATTTGCGGTATCGGCGCTCTCTCTCATACTTATTGTTGGGAGCAGTTTTGGCGTTGCGAGAGCCGCGGAGCGGGCGCTTCCGGGCGAGACTCTTTATCCGGTGAAGATCAAGGTGAACGAGCCATTCATGGCGAGTTTCAAATATTCCGATACGGCGCGCAGAGAGTGGGAACACGAGCGGGTGGAGCGGAGAATGGCGGAGGCTGAAGCGCTTGCAGAGGAGGGGCGGCTCGGCGAGGACGAGAAAAACGAAATTGAACAGCAACTCTCCGAACGGCGAAAAACACTCGAAGAGATTGAGGGGCGTGATCTTGATGATGATGAATTCATCCCGCAGCAGGCCGGAGACAAGACCAAGAAAACCCGAGTGCGTTTCGAACGTCAAGAAAATGAAGTTCGCGCTCATATTGAGGAACAAGACAGCGATGATGAGAGTGACGAAAATGAAGAAGCTCGTTCATCATCCGAAAAACGCACTGACGGAGAAATGGAACAAAAAAGAGGGAATGAAGAAAGTAAATCGAATTCGAAAGTGGCAACGGACAGACAAAAAACTTCAGATCAGAAAAGAGGGGAAGAGAGCAATAGTAAGAGTTCTTCTTCCAGTCAAAATAGCTCATCTGATGATCAAGAATCCGGACAAGATAGTACTGAGCAGGATGGTGGAGGGGATGGTAGTGACGTCGAGGAAAACCAATAGGGATGAATGTTGTGTAAGATTCTCTACCGAGTGGCGTCTCAGGTAGTGTAATCAGTAACACATAAAGATATGCAGGTAAATAAAAACATTGTCGGATTGGCAGTGGCGGTAGTGGGGCTGACACTTGCGGCGCAAGTTCCGGGAGTTTTGGCTCAAGGCGGAGAGAACAACCGGTCGGAACAGAGTCCAATTTCCGAGGCGGCCGTAGCCATCAGTGAAGCGCGGGCTATTGAGATTGCCCAAGGAGAGCTTCCTGGTACTGTGAGGAAAGCTCATCTTGATATGGAGCGAGGCACAGCCACTTGGAAGGTTCGTATTATTTCGGCTGATGGTTTCCAACGGGGTAGTTTCCGGATTGATGCCAACACTGGCGCTCTCCTGAAGTCCATAATCAAACCGATTGGGATCAAACATGCTGATCGAGGAGACAAATTTGAAAAGAAGGGACGACATCTTGGAGAAAGAAATCGCTGGTTTGAGTCGAGACGCTAACGTAGGGGGCAGAAAAATTGAATAACGAGAAAAATCCCCGGAAATTCTCCGGGGTTTTTGTTTTGTCTTTACTCATGTTATTTCTTTTTATCTTCGAGTTCGCGAATTTCTTGCAAGAGCTCCCTCAGGATATTTTCAATATGGTAAATTTTTTCTTGGTCATGCTGATGTTTGAGGGCTGATTCCTCATCCCCTTTTTCCAATTCTTCACCGAGGTCATCCACATCCTCACTGATTTCTTCCACGTCTTCTTGGATGACATCAATATCTTTGGAAATTTCTTCCACATCTTCGGAAATGTCCTCCACATCCTGGCTGACCTCGGTCAGTTTGTGGGCCTGGCGGTTGACGGTCATCTGGATGAAGATCGAGAGATAGATAGCTTCGAGTGAGACGACGGTGGTGAGAATGAGCATAATTTGGTCGAAGCTGAATCCGAGCCATTGTAGCGAAAAAATTCCCACAAAAAAAACGGTATGTAAGACCAAGGAAGTGAGCGACCCTATATGCTGCGTTGTGGTAAGCGCGAGGTGCTCAAGCCGCAAAGAGGGTTTTCGTAGATTGTTTCTTGGTGGATGATCCATTATATTTTCAGTATAATTGCTTTTCTTTTTTTTGGAAAGAAAATTACCCCTGTTTGCCCGGTGTGTGGGGGTATAGTCCGAGGGTGTATAATAAAAAAGAGATATATAACCTATTTTTATGAAAAATATATTTGAAAGTAACGCTGTTAAAGTTGAAGACGCAGGAAATCAGTTGACCCAATTCAGCTACTTTACAGATATTGATCAGATAAGAAAATTGATAGAGGAAACCAATTTTAGTACGCTTGAAGAGTATCTTGGTAAGTCAACAGCTGAACTGGACTCCGTGAAACCCGGAATCTGTGCCAAATACAATAGTCTTATCGTAGAGTTAAAGAACCCCGATCTCTCTTTTGAGAATTTTCAAGCGATTATGAAGAAAACATTTGAGTTGGTGCGGTAGAGGGTGTGCCTTCTTGTGCCTCTATGAGTAGGGTTTTTGCAACCCGGTTTTCTCGTGTATGATAGGGATACAACTAAGTAATATTTGGACGTTTCACGTCCAAATGGTAGGTGGTATGTCTTTTATGGAAACGGCCGATACGCTGAACAAGGCACTAAATAGCTCTCTTGGAGTGTTTCTTATCTCGGATCCGAGTGGGACGGCTCTGTATGCCAACTTGGCTACCGAGAAACGCACAGGGTTTTCCGTGGGGGAGATCATCGGCAAGGCGCCGGGGAAACTCTGGGGTGGTCAGATGCCTCGGGCCTTCTACAACAAATTGTGGGCGACGATCGGGGAGAAGCAGATACCATTCGTGGCGACGGTGACGAACGTGCGCAAGGACAAGGCACGCTATCCGGAACTTATGGCTATCGCGCCAATCATCGGAAAGGGGAAAAAGACACCGGACTATTTTATCGCTTTTGAAATGAGCCATTTGGAAGGCAAAGCGCCTCGGGAACGCTTCGAGCGTGAGTTTCAAAAGGTTTTTTCCAAAAAGGGGGCTCTGAACGATGAAGATCGATTGCGTTATATATTACAGACGCTTGGTTCCAAGCATGCGGCGCCGAGAATGGAAGGGAAATCACTGCCGGAAATTTTTCGGGAAACGTTGGTAGGGCCATTCGAAGAGCGTTTTCGGGCCCGGAAAGTCGATCATGAGCTCATTTTGGCCGCCCAGACGGATCCGAAGCAGTTTCAAGCGTTGTACAACAAATATCGGCATACGATTTTTGTTTATTTCATGCGGCACGCCGAGGGCAATATCGAGATTGCCGAGGATTTGGCCCAGGACACGTTCTATCGGGCGCTTCGGTACTTGGAGAACTTCCGCCTCACCAACGCGTCGTACGGCACCTATTTGCTGCGTGTGGCGCACAACGTGCTCATCAATTATTTCCGTAAGAAGCAGTTTCTCTCCATCATTGATGAAACCATCCTGGACAAGGTTACGCCGGAAGTTTGTCAGCTTTCTGAAGACACACTCTGGCAATCGCCGAGTCTCCTCACAACCGAGCGCAAGGTGCTCTCAATGAAGTATCAAGAGGGCTTTTCGATTCATGAAATAGCCACTATGTTGGGGAAGAGCGAGAATGCCGTAAAGCTCCATTTGAGCCGGGCTCGGAAGAAACTCCGCAATACTCTTATAGGGTAAGTGAGAGAAAGCCGTTTTCTCCGATAAAAAGTGAAAATCTACCAGATATTGTGGTTTTGGGTGTCGCGATGACACCTTTTCTGTTTTCAGGTGTTTAACTCTATGCAAGAGAAAAACGCTTCGGGGGAAGTCGTTTTTTCTTCTCTCAATAACCGATAATTAAAACAAAAAACGCGCTTATGCCGATATACAAGGTGCAGAAACGGAGCGGGGGAATCGTCGACTTCAATCTCTCAAAGATCGAGCAGGCTATCGAGAAGGCGGCCGAAGCAGTGGAAGAGAAGGACACTATCACGGCGCAGGTGTTGGCTGAGGACGTCTATCACCAGCTGGAAGAGCAGTTCGAGGATGGGATACCGACCGTGGAAGAAGTGCAGGACATTGTCGAGAGCGTGCTGATTCAGTATGGCTATGCCGAAATCGCCAAGGCGTATATTTTGTATCGTGAGAAGCGTCGCGAGATGCGCGAGCAAAAGAATGTCGTTGTTCAGGTGGAGAAGGCGGTCAAAGAATATCTGGAAAAGCTCGACTGGAGGGTCAATGCCAATTCCAACCAGGGCTACTCTCTGGGCGGGATGATTTTGAATACGGCCGGCAGCGTCATTGCGAACTACTGGTTGTCGCATATCTATCCGAAGAATGTCGGTGACGCGCATCGGAATGCCGATATTCACATTCATGATCTGGATATGTTTTCCGGATATTGCGCCGGATGGAGTCTCCGGGCCCTTCTCGAAGAAGGTTTCAACGGGGTTCCAAACAAGATAGAATCCGCACCGCCGAAACATCTGGTCTCCGCCGTTTCGCAAATGGTAAATTTCCTTGGCACATTGCAAAATGAATGGGCGGGTGCGCAAGCGTTTTCCAGCTTCGATACGTACATGGCGCCGTTTGTGAAGAAGTACGAGATGGAACTCCGGGTCGATATCAAGAAATACGGTATGAAGTTCACGTCGAAAAAAGCCAAGGAGAAGTATGTGAAAGAAAAGACCTACGCGTATGTCTATCAGAACATCCAATCATTCGTATTCAACTTGAACATCCCTTCGCGTTGGGGGACGCAGACGCCGTTCACCAATATCACGCTCGACTGGGATTGCCCGGAAGATATGAAAGAGAAACGTCTCTTGCTCGGGGGCAAGCCGTTCGAATATACGTTCGGTGAGCTCCAACCGGAGATGGATATCGTCAATCGGGCGTTTATCGAAGTGATGTCGAAGGGTGATGCCAGAGGGAGAACTTTTACTTTTCCGATCCCGACGTACAACGTGACCAAAGACTTTGATTGGGAGGACCCAAAAAATCTGGCGCTTTTCGAGATGACCGCCAAGTATGGGACGCCGTATTTCCAGAACTTTATGAATTCCGATCTCAATCCGAGCGATGTGCGTTCGATGTGTTGCCGATTGCAGTTGGATTTGCGCGAATTGCGCAAGCGCGGTGGAGGACTCTTCGGTTCGGCGGAAATGACCGGATCCATCGGCGTGGTGACGATAAACGCGGCGCGTATCGGCTATTTGGCGAAGGGCGACAAAGAAAAATTCTTCAAGCGTATTGAGCATCTTATGGAATTAGCCAAGACCTCGCTCGAGATCAAACGCAAAGAAGTCCAAAAATGGATCGATCGTGGACTTTTTCCCTATACCAAGCGCTATCTCGGCTATTTGAAGAACCATTTTTCGACGATCGGTATCAATGGTATCAATGAGGCCATTCGCAATTTCACGAACGACGAGGAAAATATCACCACAGAGAAAGGACATAAATTTGCCGAGGAATTGCTCGATTTTATGCGTGAACGCATCAAAGATTTTCAGGAAGAGACGGGCAGTTTCTACAATCTGGAAGCCACACCGGCCGAAGGGACGACGTATCGTTTTGCCAAAGAAGACAGAAACCGTTTCCCGGAAATTCTCCAGGCCGGTACCGTGGAGGCCCCGTACTATACAAACTCTTCGCAGGTCCCGGTCGGTTACACGGACGATGTGTTCGAAGTGTTGGAATTGCAAGACAGCCTGCAAACCAAATATACCGGTGGGACGGTTCTTCACTGTTATATGAACGAGAGAGTCAGTTCCGGACAAGCCTGCCGTAATTTGGTGCGGAGCATTCTTTCCAATTTCCGTTTGCCCTATATCACCATCACGCCAACTTTCTCGATTTGTCCGAAGCATGGATATCTTGAAGGAGAGTACGATTATTGTCCAAAGTGTGATCAGGAACTTGGTATTGAAGGCGGTACCCGGTTTGATAAGGAAGCGCGTAAGAAGTATCAGAGTGCCAGTGCCGAGAGATGAAAACAAAAATAATTAATCATATAAAAGTAACATTATGACCAAAGGTAAGAAGGGCCGGACAGCAGAGATAGAATCACAACGCACACACTGTGAAGTATGGACGCGCGTGATGGGGTATCATCGTCCGGTTTCTCATTTTAATATCGGTAAAAAGTCTGAGCACTATTCGCGCAAGCACTTTCAGGAGACGGTGGCTGCCAATCACGAATTTTGCGAGAAGTATCAGCTTCAGTCGCAAGCTTGTTAGCCATGGTACAGAGAAAATCTTTCGCCGCAAGAATCTTCCCGGGAGAGTTGAAGTTTTTTTGAGCATGGTGCTGCCGTTTCGGCAGATCAAAAAAAGTTCATAAGTGGAGTTCGTCGCTGGATGAACGGAACGGCTCCCGAGGAGGTTGCTTGCGGTCGGAAGATGAATAGATGGAAGAGGGAGAAGAGTTTCTTGTTTTGAAAGATATGATTTTGAGCGGCATCCAAAAATTCACTCTGATTGATTTTCCCGGCAAAATAGCCTGTGTGCTCTTCACCGGTGGTTGCAATTACCGGTGTGGTTTCTGCCACAATCCGGAGTTTGTTCTGCCGGAAGAATTGGCCAAGCTCTCCAAAAGTTTCATTCCGGAAGTGGCGGCGCTCAATTTTCTGAAGAGACGGAGGGGGATGCTTGAGGGAGTGGTGATCTCCGGTGGTGAGCCGACCATTATGCCCGACCTGGAAAGCTTCATCGTGAAAGTGCGGGATCTGGGATTTGCCGTGAAGCTTGATTCCAACGGTAATCGTCCGGAAGTGCTGCGCTCACTGATTGAAAAAAAGTTGGTGGACTATATCGCGATGGATTTCAAAACGAGTCTGCCGGAATATCAATCGCTTGTTGGCAAATGGGCGGATGAGAAGAAGTTGCAAGAGAGCATCAACCTTCTGAAACAAGGGGATGTCGATTATGAATTCCGTACGACGCTCGTCCGTGAAGTGCATACGCCGGAGATTCTCGAGGCTATGAGCAAAACGTTGGTGGGATCCAAACGTCTTTATTTGCAAACCTTTCGGCCTGGCATCGTGCTTGATCCTACTTTCAAGGATTATCATGCTTTTTCTTCGGAAGAGATGCAAGACATCGCAAAACTTTTTTCTGCCAGCGTGGAAGAAGTATCTCTTCGTGAGGAATGATATGCTAGAGTAGGGACATGGGGCGGAAACTTTTACTCATTCTTTTTGTGATAGTTGTCGTCTCGGGTGTGGCGATCCGCCGTTTTCCGACTGTTTTTTTGCACGGCGGAGAGGAAAAGCCTGTAAAATCCGGAGATATTGCCTCTCAAGAACCGAACACTCAACCGACAATTGTTTCTGAAAAAGAAGTATCAGCAGATCTGAAGGAGTCCGCCCAAGGCGGATCCGCCTTGGGCGGAAGCAGTCTGATAGAGAATGTGCCTTTTACGGTGCAGGCACCGTTTGGCGAGTGGGATGTTGTGACATTTCAAGACGGTTGTGAGGAAGCAGCGCTGGTTATGGTCGCTCACTGGCTTTCCGGAAAACCATTGACCAGAGAAATAGCCAAGAAAGAAATCATGGACCTTGCCGGCTTTGAAGACAAAAAATACGGACAATCGATCGATACTTCGGCGGAAGATACGCAAAAACTTTTGATGGAGTATTATGGTGTGACTACTTCGGAACTGCGTACGGACATTTTAATGACCGATATACAAGAGACCTTGGCAATTGGCGCTATCGTAATTGTTCCGGCAGACGGGAGAAAACTTATGAACCCAAATTATAAGCAGCCTGGACCGACCACACATATGCTGGTGGTGATTGGGTATGACGCGGGGAAAAAAGAATTCATCGCCAATGACTCCGGAACGAGGAAAGGGCAGGGGTACCGGTATAAAGAAGATATCCTTTATGAAGCGATCCGCAATTATCCGACAGGTGACCATTTACCGATTCGAGGAATACATAAAGATATGATTGTGGTCAGCAAGCCGTGATACGCCGCACCTTATGATATAATAAACAGATAACGAGTAACGCTATTTATATGGGGCTATTTTCCTCAATGGCAAAAAAGCCAGCAGCGGCATCGATGAAGCCGATAGTCTCTCATCCGGAGCCACCCACTTTGAGCCATCAGGACAGACGGGCATCAAGCCAGCACGGCCATGGGCTAATTACCGAGCACGAACTTGGGGGAATAGCATACAAACTTCAGCATAAATTGGGAGAAAAAAGAGGGGGCGAGATAAAGGAGTTATTGGAAGAGAATATGCACGGAGGCGTTTTGAGGGAAATAAAAGTAGACAAAGTAATGCATGAATTGAAAAGAAATCACCACGATGACATTCGGCAGCGCGATATCGATAAATTGGAAGACATAATTGATTCAAAATTGTAACTTTTGTGATGTGGCTACCGTATCTGTCCCGTAGCTGAGTTTATGGAGTTATGGGAGAGAAAATCAATCTTGAACAAGGAATCGTCTGTACAATGAAGAAGAGTCGGCGCGCGCGACGCGTACGCCTGGCGCTCTACCGTGACAGGAGGGTCGTACTGACACTTCCGTTTTTTGTTTCTTATAAGCGAGGGCAACAATTTTTGAAAAGCAAAGAAGAATGGATTCGTAGAACACTTCGAAAACTTACCTCGCGTCCGGAAAATATTTTGCGTCGAGGCAGCCGGAAGGAGTATCGGGATTCCCGAGAGCTAGCACGACAGCTTATAGAGGAAAGGCTGGCATATTTTCAGAAATTTTATGCCGTCATCTGGAAACGAGTGAGTATCCGCAACCAAAAAACGCGCTGGGGCAGCTGTTCACGAGCGGGGAGCCTTTCTTTCAATTATCGGCTTCTCTTATTGCCTCCGCATCTGCGGGATTATATTATTGTTCACGAATTGTGTCATCTCAAAGAGTTGAATCACTCACGGCGCTTCTGGGCGCTGGTCGTCCAGACTTTTCCTGATTACCTCAAGTTACGTCAGGAATTAAGATTATTATGAAGCCATTTCTTCCCTCCTTTCGCAAGCAACCTCCCCGGGAGTCGTTTCGTTCATCCAGCGGTGAACTCCACTTATGAACTTTTTTTGACCCGTCCCGCCACGGCGGGACGGCACCATGCTCAAAAAAACTTCAACTCTCCCGGGAAGATTCTTGCGGCAGGAGGTTCTTCTTTCAAACATTGTTTGCTCCTTAGGCTTGACAGAGTTGTTTTTCTCTGCTTTAATGAAGTTCTTACTCGAGAGCCTTCTCTAGAGCTCTCTATTCCTTTGGTTGAGTCTTATTTTTCTCAAATCCGAAGGGGAGATAAGATTTAATCCGTATAGGACTTATGTGTTTGGCGAACTTCCGCGTTGCGGAACCTCTGCGCCGTCTCCAGCGTAACTAGCAGTACGCTTCCGTCGTCGCTTTCTCCGCGCCTCGAATTTCATCCAAACGCAAAAGTCCTACCATCATTTACCAAGTATGTTTAGTAGAAATTCGAGGGGGAGAACCCCTGGGCGTGGTGTTGGTGCCAATCGTTTTGGTCGGCCGACGTTCCGTGCCCGACGCAAAAGACTCGCAGAGCGTGAGATGGATTTCACACAGTTTGTGAAAAAAGCCATCCAGACGACGGAAACGGAAACTTTTAATCCGAAGCATCGCTTCGCTGATTTTGAGATGCACAGCAAACTGAAAGCCAATGTCGCCGCGTGCGGCTATATTCATCCGACACCAATTCAGGATGGCGCGATTCCGCACGTTTTGGAGGGACGCGATGTCATCGGTGTCGCTAACACGGGGACAGGGAAAACAGCCGTGTTTCTTTTACCGCTCATCCACAAGACGTTCAAGCATCGGAGTGAAAAAGTGCTCATTGTCGTGCCGACCCGTGAGCTGGCGTTGCAGATCGAGGAAGAGTTGCGCAAGTTTGCCGCCGGATCAGGTTTACGTTCCGCGCTCTGTATTGGTGGCGCCCATATGGGCGATCAGGTGCGCAGCCTTTCTCGTAATCCCAGTTTCGTTATCGGTACGCCGGGACGGCTGAAGGACCTCGTTGAACGGGGTAAATTGCATTTGGCTGAATTCAACAATGTCGTTTTGGACGAGGTTGATCGGATGCTCGATATGGGATTTATTCAGGATATCAAGTATCTCGTGGCGCTCCTGAAAACTCCTCGCCAATCGCTTTTCTTTTCGGCGACGATGCCGAGGGAAATCGCCGAACTGGCCAAGAAGTTTGCCAATGATCCGGTGACCATCACCATCAAATCGCGCGCCACTTCGGAAAACGTTGATCAAGACATCGTGCGAGTTATGCCCAGAGAAGAAAAAATAGAAGTATTGCACAATTTGCTTTTGCAACCGGCATTGCACAAAGTGCTCATCTTCGGACGCACCAAGCATGGCGTCGAAAAACTCGCTCATCGTTTGGTGGAGCGCGGATTTTCCGCGGATTCCATTCATGGGGATAAGTCGCAGGCTCAGCGCGCCAGAGCGCTGCGTCGTTTCAAAAATGACGAGTTGGCTATCCTGGTTGCCACCGATGTGGCGGCGAGAGGCTTGGATATCCCGGATGTGACGCACGTGATCAATTATGAATTGCCGGAAAATTACGAGGACTATATCCATCGTATCGGCCGGACCGGTCGCGCCGCCAAAAAAGGAAATGCGTTGACGTTTGTCGATTAATTGGAGGACATCTTTTCAAACGGAACCTCCCACCGCAAGAATCTTCCCGGGAGAGTTGAAGTTTTTTTGAGCATGGTGCTGCCGTTTCGGCAGATCAAAAAAAGTTCATAAGTGAAGTTCATCGCTGGATGAACGAAACGACTCTTGGGGAGGTTGCTTGCAAGGGAGGTTTTATGATTGAGTATATCAAAAAGATTTCAAAAGTTTTTAGATGAACCGCGCCAAAGCAATTTTGCCGACATGGTTCCCTAAAAAACATTTTGAAATTTTTTTGACACAAAAAACAGCTTGGTATACTCAATGTTTTTTTAGGGCAGATTTTACGCTATACTGGAAGAATTACTAACGAGAGGAACTCTATGCATTGGCTCAATGTCGTCGAACATTTTGTGAGAGCATATGCCACGCAGGTGCCGTTGCCGTGGTTCGTTTTCATTGGGTCTTTTCTCGAAGAAGTAATCAGCCCTATCCCTTCGGCTTTTATTATGGGAACGGCCGGGTCGCTCGCGCTCTTTCACAAGGAAACACTCTGGTATCTTTTGCTCTTGGCACTCATCGGCAATATCGGCAAGACGCTGGGGGCATGGCTGTATTATTTCCTGGGTGACAAATTGGAAGATCTTCTGATTCGGCCAATCACGAAATATCTTGGCGTTCGACACGAAGATATCCAAAGTATCGGAGCGCGCTTCACTGGGCACCACTGGAAAGACGGAGGCGTGCTTTTTTTGCTCCGGCTTCTGCCGCCTTTTCCGACAACGCCGGTTTCTCTGGCTGCCGGCATTATCAAAATGGATCTGCGCGTTTTTCTCGTAGCCACGTACGCGGGAAATTTTTTCAAAGACCTTCTTTATCTCTACGCGGGATATATAGGGTTGGCCAAACTGCACACACTCTGGCGAACCATAGAGCCTATCAAATTCGGGGTTGATATCCTCGTAGCTATCGCAATTATCGTTTTCCTCATATTGTTGTACATGCATCGCGTGAAAGGACAGCGTTTTTTCGAATACTGTCGAGAGTGCTTTCGTGGGCTACTCAGACATTTGAATAAGAAATGATAAACCTATGGCGGTTTTTAAACTTCGCAGTCATTATCAGCCGGCTGGCGACCAGCCGATCGCGATCGAGGCTTTGACAAACGGTTTGCGTGATGATAAGCGTTTTCAGACGCTTCTCGGAGTGACGGGCTCCGGCAAGACTTTTACCATGGCCAATGTCATCGAACGGATGAACAAACCGACTCTCGTTATCGCGCACAACAAAACTTTGGCCGCGCAACTCGCCCAAGAATATCAGGAATTTTTTCCCAATCACGCGGTGCATTATTTCGTTTCATACTACGATTACTATCAGCCGGAAGCCTATCTGCCGGTGACCGATACCTATATCGAGAAAGATGCTCAGATTAACGCGGAGATCGACCGTTTGCGTCACGCGTCGACGCAATCGCTTCTCACGCGCCAAGACGTGATCATTGTCGCGTCGGTTTCCTGCATTTATGGTTTGGGTAGTCCGGAAGAGTATGAGAAAGAAAATATACGATTGGCAGTAGGGGCTCCTATGTCACGGACGAAGCTCCTCCATCAACTTGTCTCTATTTTTTTCGAGCGTACCACGGCCGATCTCTCTCCCGGACAATTTCGCAGTCTCGGCAATCGCATCGAGATTATGCCGATCTCGGAGAAATTCATTTATCTTTTGGAGATTATCGACGGAAAGTTGGGGAATATTACCAAAATTGATCCGGTATCGCAGAAAATTCTCGGCACACTGCAGGATATTTTTCTCTTCCCGGCCAAACACTTTATCACGGACAAAAATCAAAAAGAATCTGCACTCAAATCTATCAGGCTGGAGCTCGATCTCCGCCTCAAAGAATTGGAAGCGGAAGGCAAGCTGCTCGAAGTGGAGCGTCTCAAACGGCGCACCAATTACGATCTTGCCATGATGCAGGAGATCGGCTATTGCAGCGGTATCGAAAACTATTCGCGTCATTTTTCCGGAAAAAAGACGGGTGAGCCACCGGAGACATTGCTTTCGTACTTCCCTCACACTGCGGATGGCAAGCTGGATTTTCTGACGATTATCGATGAATCACATGTGACGTTGCCGCAACTGAGGGGAATGTACGCGGGAGATCAAGCGCGCAAAAAGACGCTCGTGGAATATGGTTTCCGCTTGCCTTCAGCTCTCGACAATCGTCCGCTGAGGATCGAAGAATTTCTGAAACGCGTGGGGCAGATGGTTTTTACTTCGGCAACGCCAGCCGATTATGAACGGGAAGTGAGCGAGAATATCGTGGAGCAGGTGATTCGCCCGACAGGGCTGATTGATCCGGAAGTGGTTGTTCTCCCAATTCGGGCCAGCCCAAGGCTGGTCCGCCTTGGGCGGAAAAAAGATTCATCGTCTGTTGGATATGGAGGCCAGATTGCTGACTTCATTGCGCAGACGGAAGAAGAGATAAAGAAAGGGGGGCGGGTCATCGCGACGACCTTGACCAAAAAGATGGCGGAAGATCTGAGTGTGTACTTGAAAGAAAAAAACATCAAGGCGGAATATGTGCACAGCGATGTGCTGACTATCGAGCGTATCAAAATTTTGACCGCTTTCCGGCGGGGTGATTTCGATTGTCTGGTGGGTGTCAACTTGCTCCGGGAAGGACTGGACCTTCCGGAAGTGACGTTTATCGGGATCTTGGATGCGGACAAGGAAGGATTTCTCCGTTCCGAAACATCGCTCATTCAGATTATCGGTCGGGCGGCGCGCAATGTGGCTGGACGAGTGGTCTTGTACGCGGAGCGTGTGACCGGTTCGATGCAATATGCCTTGAACGAAACCAATCGCCGCAGGAAATTGCAGATGGCTTACAACGAAAAGCATGGCATTACTCCTCAGACAATCAAAAAAACCATTCATGATATCACCGAGCACTTGGAAAGTGAACATGACAAGGCGGTGCGGGCCAATGTGGTCTTGGACCGGGAAATCTTCGCGAAGAATCCGGAGAAACTTATCAAGCTGAAAGAAAAAGAGATGCAGGCCGCAGTGAAGATTCTGGATTTTGAGACGGCAGCTATTCTCCGTGATGAAATCCGCGCGCTTGAAACGCCTTTGGGTAAAAATGGGAAACAAAAAAAAACACGCAGGAACTGAAATCATTCTGTTATAAATAGTTTTCACTCAAGAGCAAGCTCTTGCCACTGATTCGCTTCGCTCATCCGTTCCGACAGCAAGCTGCCGAGTTTTACTCTTTGATGTCTTCACTCGCTCGAAAATGAAAATGAATTTTCATTTCGCTCGCTTCGTTTGACAATAAAAAATTCACGACCCTGACTTTCTTGGCAATCGCAAGAAAAGTCAGTATGAGAAGAATAAAAAAACCGCCTCCCTGGAAGTTCTCCGGGGAGGGTTTTTGTTGTGGGTGAGTACGGATTTCTTAGTGACGTTGTGTCGTGTGGAATGCACCCGGATAAGATCGATAGATTCCTTGTTCATTGGAAAAGTCTCTCAATTCAGGGAAATTTTCCAACGTGACGTGTCTCACTTGAGCTATCCCTGCCATCCAGCGCCGACCTCTGAGTAATTTCTTGGTTACTTTTTCTTTGAAGCGGGAGTAGGCATCTTGTTCATTTCCTGCCGAAAGGGCTCCGCTGGCGAGGCAGTAGTTTGCCGGGTTTTTGCTATCGTATCCGAGCCCCATAACGCTGATAATGAAGAACTTGAGATAACCATCGTTGAAGTGATTCCCTCTGATATGCTTTTCCCATTTTTTTGATATGTCGCAGTAGGTTCCTTGTTGGTAAGCCCACCCGTCTGTCGGAGAACAGAACCCCATGAAAAGATCCCGAGTTTTTTCATCAGCTTCATTTATGTCTTTAACAATGATGATCTGGGGTGGAAACAGCACCATGCGGTGAATAGCAAATTGTTCCAATAGAAGACGCCCGGTATCGTTCTCAAAGTCTCTTATTCGCTCTTTCTCGGCCGGAATATCCTGATCTTCCGGTATTTTCGCCGCCAGCAGTATGGAAAAGATTTTAGGCATTTTTGCCTCCCAGATTGTTAACGAAGGGTTGTTTGGTTTCTTGACGGTATACTATCAGAGTTTTTCCATAAAAGGAAAATTTGCTTTATATGGACTTTTTTGGGAAAATGACAAGTATTGCGCCGTGAAGGCAAACCTCGCGGTGAGATATTTGGTATTGACGTATTTCTTGCGATGACAAAAAGTATTCGTGAAAGTTTTGTGGTGGCAGCAGACGACTACGGTATCCGCCAGACGGCGGAGCCGATTTTGCGTTTGGTACATGAGGGGAAAGTGGATCGCGTCGCGGTGCTCATTCATTATGTTTCTGCCGAACAGGCAGCGGCGCTCCTTGCGACGGGGGTAAAAATCGATTTGCATTTGGAGCTTATCCGTCTTTTGAAAAGCGGTGAGAAAGTGAGGGACAACATCTTGGCGAGGGGCATCCGTTTTGTTTTTCGTTATTTTTCCGGGCAAGTGACCCAGAGGAAGGTTGAGCGGGAGTGGCGAGAGCAAGTTGAGCGTTTTCGGGAATTGTTTGGCCGGCTGCCTGACGGGCTGAACTCGCATGAGCACGTGCACTCTTTTCCTGTATTTTTTAGAACGTTTCTTAAACTGGCAGAGGAGTACAATATAGCGCATATCCGCTTTGGTAAACGAGGGACGTTGATTCCTCTTCATGGAGCTTTCATTGGCAGAGTGCTTTCTTTTTTTTGGAAGCAAACATATGCTTTGTATGCCAAGACACATTTGGTTACCTCTGATTATCTTGTGAGTCTGGACTGGCTTCCGGATTTCAAGGTTTTCAGTGAACACCTGCCGGAGGGGAGTATCGAACTTGTGGTTCATCTGGAACGCGAAGAGGAATACCGTACCGTATTGGAATATTTCTAAATTTTTCCAAAAATTCCGATGCGTTATATCTGACTATTCAAAACTTTTTCCACAAGCAACCTTTCCGGGAGCCGTTCGCTTGTCCAGCGACGAACTCCACTTATGAACTTTTTTTGATCCATCCCGTAAGAACGGGATGGCACCGTGCTCAAAAAAACTTCAACTCTCCCGGAAAGATTCTTGTGAAAAACGTAAAATTTTTATCTTCGTCTTGATACTATCGCTTTTTACTGTTATACTACCTCTTCTCTGTTTTTGCTTATGCCAAAAAATATTGTACGGAAAAATGCCACCGACAAATTTGGTCCATCGGAGTGGATCATTGTCAAAGGCGCCCGCACTCATAATCTGAAAAATATCACCGTCGAGATGCCTCGCAATAAAATGGTGGTGTTTACGGGACTGTCCGGTTCGGGAAAATCATCATTGGCTTTTGACACGATTTTTGCCGAAGGACAACGGCGCTATGTCGAATCTCTTTCCGCTTACGCGCGGCAGTTTTTGAACACCATGCAGAAGCCGGATGTGGATGAAATCGTCGGTCTCTCACCGGCCATTTCCATCGATCAGAAGTCCGCCAGCCGCAACCCGCGTTCGACCGTGGCGACGGTGACGGAAATATATGATTATTTGCGTGTGTTGTACGCGCGTCTCGGCCGGCCACACTGTCTCGTCTGCAAGAGAGAAATAGAGAAGCTTTCAACGGAAGAAATGTTGGAAGTCGTTTCCGAGAAAGTACAGCAGATTCTGGTAGAGAGTAAAAAAAGTCCCATAAAATCCCGTAAGACGGGATCACGGGGTAAACAGCGTCTTATGATTACGGCACCTCTGGTGCGTGGACGCAAAGGAGAATACTATCAGTTGCTCTATAATGCGCTCGGTCGTGGTTTCGCGGAGATCTTGCTTGATGGAGAGCGCAAGAGTCTGCGTGAACGGATTCTGCTTTCCAAAAACAAAGCCCATGATATCGATCTCGTCGTGGATGAATTGCCACTTCTGGAATTTGAGAAGTTTCCGGAGACATCCGAGGAGCGTCTTTCGGAGGCGGTACAGCGCGCGCTCGAAGAAAGCGACGGGCTGGTGAACATCCATATCGGATCGGAAAATTTTGTTCTCTCATCGAAGTTCGCTTGTCCGTATGACGGATTCTCATATCCGGAAGTGGAACCGCGATTATTTTCTTTCAACTCCCCCTACGGTGCGTGCGAGGCTTGCCATGGTCTGGGGACGAAACATTTTTTTGGCGACGATCCTTGTGAAGTCTGCCATGGGTCGCGTTTGCGCGAAGAAGCACTCCATATTTTTATCGGTGGGAAAAATATCGTGGAAGTGACGGCGCTTATGATCGGGGACGCGAAGAAGTTTTTCGATGGTTTGAAATTGACTACGCGTGAGAAACAGATTGCCGCGGTGGTATTTCGGGAAATCGGCGCGCGGTTGCAATTTCTTCTCAATGTCGGTTTGAATTATCTTTCTTTGGATCGACGTTCCAACACGCTTTCCGGTGGTGAGGCTCAACGTATCCGACTGGCGTCGCAATTGGGTTCGCAATTGGTCGGGGCACTCTATGTGCTTGATGAGCCGACGATTGGCTTGCATCGACGTGACAATGATCGTCTCATTGAAACGTTGAAAGCGCTACGCGATTTGGGGAATACGATTATCATCGTCGAGCATGATGAGGATACGATTTTCGCTTCCGACTATATCGTCGATATCGGTCCGGGAGCGGGGGTGCACGGCGGAGAAATCGTGGCATCCGGTTATCTGGACGACCTGCTTCTTGCCGATGCTTCAGAAACCCAGTCGCTCACTCTGCGCTATTTGCGTGGTGAAGAAAAAATCGCCATCCCCGAAAAAAGGCGGAGCAAAGAAAAGGGTCAGCTCAAAATTCGTGGCGGTGAACTTTTCAATATCAAGAATATGAATGTGGAGATTCCATTGGGGCGTTTGAGCGTCGTCACGGGAGTTTCCGGTTCCGGGAAATCCACATTTCTCTACGAGATCGTTCACAAGAATCTTCAGGCGCGTTTTGATCGGCGTTACAAGTTGAATGAGGTGTTCCATTGCCAATCGTTTAGCGGAAGCGAATATTTGTCTCGGGTGGTGCTTATCGATCAGAGTCCGATCGGGCGTACCCCGCGTTCCAACCCGGCGACGTATACCGGAGCCTGGACGCATGTGCGCGATCTTTTCGCCGCGGCAGAAGAGGCGCGCGTGCGTGGATGGAAGGCCGGACGTTTTTCCTTCAATCGCCCCGGCGGACGCTGTGAAACCTGCGAGGGCAACGGGTTTATCGCGGTGGAGATGCATTTTTTGCCGACGGTCTACGTGCCGTGCGATGTCTGTGACGGCAAGCGTTTCACCAAAGAAACACTTGAGGTGAAATACAAACACAAAAATATCTATCAGATACTCCAGATGACGATCGAAGAAGCTTTTTCATTCTTCACGGATATTCCGGCGATTGCCGATCGTCTGAAAACACTGAATGAAGTCGGCCTGGGGTACTTGAAACTGGGCCAATCGGCCACGACTCTTTCCGGTGGTGAGGCTCAGCGAGTGAAGATTTCCTCGGAACTCTATCGGCCACACGTGGGACGTACGATCTATCTTCTCGACGAGCCGACGATCGGACTGCATTATGAAGATGTGAGGAAACTTTTGGAAATTCTCGAAACACTCGTGGTCAAAGGCAATACAGTCTTGGTCATCGAACACAATATGGATTTTATCAAATCGGCCGATTATGTCATCGATATCGGGCCGGAAGGCGGGGCCGGAGGCGGAAAAATCGTGGCGGTCGGTACGCCCGAAGAAGTGGCACAGGTGTCGCATTCTCACACAGGTCAATATTTGAAGAGAATCTTGAAGAAAGGTTAATTACTTTTTCTTCGCTGCTATCACTTCTTTGTACAGCGCGCTCCAGTCGGAGGCGATTTTGGCACGAGAAAATTGTTTGACAGTGTGGAGCCCTCCTTGACCCAAACGGATACGTTCCTCGGGGTGGGTGTAAAGAAAGAGAATGTGCTCCGCGAGTGTTTTCACGTCGCCCGGTTCGATGAAGAAGCCATTTGCCTCTGTAATATATTCTGCCAAACCTCTGGCTTTGGCTCCGATGACGGGGAGACTCGTTGCCATAGCTTTCATAAGGCTCAGACTTTGCGTTTCCGCCGTACTGGCGATAGCAAAAACATCCGCAGCTTTGTAGATCAAGGCGTGTTTCTCGGTGGAAAGTGTTCCGAAGAATTTTACTTGTTCGTTTACTCCGAGTTCTTCCGCCAGTTTTTTGAGTGAGACTTCTCCTTCGCCATGGCCGGTGACGGCAAAGTTGATTTCCGGTATTTTCTCCTTGACCATTGCTATGGCGCGGATGATGATATCAATGTGTTTTTCCGGCGCCAAGCGACCCGTGTAGAGGACAGTGAAGGGAGAAAGCCGGAAAAATGTTTTGGCGGCGTGGGCTTCTTCTTGCGTTGGTGGGGAAAAGCTGTCGAGATCTATGGGATTGGAAATGACTCGGCAGGGTTTGTGAAATCCATGTCGTTTCATTTCGTCTAAGATGCCCTGTGATGGCGCGGTGACGAAATCACAATGGTTGTAGTACCACGAGACGAAATTGAGAGCCAGTTTTTCGAGTAGGGGGCTTTGGACAGGACCGTAGCGCATGAATTCTGTGATAGGTGTATGACTGGTGCCGACGAGCGGTACGCGCAAGAAAAAGCTGGCTGCCAACCCTTCCATACCGCAACCGAAAAAAAGATGGGTGTGGATGATATCGGGCTTATTCTTGATAAAAAACGAGCGGAGAAAAGTTGGGATGACCATGCGCCCCTGTTTGGTTGGGGCAGGGTACGGAAAAGAAAAATACCGATGAATCTTGACTCCTTCGCTGATGTTTGGTTCGCTGGGCGGGACATTAGAGGTAGCGAAATCCTTTTTGGAATAGTGAGGGACATAAAAATCGATGTCGTGTCCCAAGCCGGAGAGTTCGCGGGCAGATTCGATGAGCGAATCCGATATGCCGGAAAGTTCCGGATAAAAATTTTCCGAAAACATGGCTATTCTCATAAGAGAAAATGGCAGATTATTGTTTATACTGTCCGAGACTCTGTCTCGAAGGATAGAAGAGAACGTAGTTTTTGTCTACATACGTTTGTGGTAGAATAGGGCTGTATGAAGCTCTCTATTATCGTTCCGGCCTACAATGAAGAGGCCTATATCGGAAAGTGTCTCGCATCGATAGCGGCTGAGCAGGCACGCGGTCGTTTTGAAGTGGAAACGATTGTTGTCAACAATGCGA
Source organism: Candidatus Moraniibacteriota bacterium (assembly GCA_030648835.1). GTDB lineage: Bacteria > Patescibacteriota > Minisyncoccia > Moranbacterales > UBA1568 > UBA1568. Next base: position 75,475 of record JAUSGT010000001.1, read on the forward strand.
GTACCGATCGGACTGCCGATGTCGCTCGGACTTTTCCATTTGCTCGGGTGATTGATGAACCAAAAAAAGGTCTGGTACGTGCCCGCCAAACGGGTTATCAAGCATCCAGTGGTGAATTGGTCGCAAACGTGGATGCGGATACGCTCATGCCGGAAGGCTGGATTGCGCAGGTGTTCAAAGAGTTTTCCGTTCATCCGGAACTGGTAGCGCTTTCCGGTCCCTATATTTATTATGATTTGTCGTCGGTGACAAACTGGTTTGTGAGTTTCTGGTATCGGATGGGACAAGGAGTGAGTTTTCTCGATAGTTTGGTTATGGGGCGGACCGGTACCATGCTCCAGGGTGGAAATTTCATTTTGCGGCGGAGCGCTTTGGAGAAGGCTGGCGGATTTGATCTCAACTTCGATTTCTATGGTGAAGATACCGCTATCGCGAAAGAAATGGGTCGTCAGGGCAAGGTAAAATTTACGTTCTGTCTTCCGATGTATACCTCCGGTCGCCGGTTGCGGGGAGAAGGGATTTTTACGATGGCTGGGAAGTATGGGATAAATTTTTTCTGGACAATAATTTTTGGTAGAGCCTACTCAAAGGAGTATAAGGATATTCGGTTATGAAAGAACAGTCTTGGCTGGAGAATTTTCTGAAAAAGTATCAAGATCTCGGCTACATCATTGCGCGCAATGTTTTTTTGTTCACCAATGGTGTCATCGCGCTCGTGGTTGCACTTCTTATTGTTTTCGGAGACATTCAAGCGGGGATTTTTTTGGGGCTGGTGCTTTTCATCAATATGACCTTGGGGCTGGGGCAGGATATCCGGGCTTGGTATGCTTTGAAAAAGCTCCAGCTTTTGACGGCTCCCCGTTCGCTCTGTGTCCGTTCTGATGGGGCAGAGGAGTCGGTGCTGACGGAAGAGATAGAGAAAGGAGATAGGCTCAAAATCAAGACGGGCGATGAAATTCCGTGTGACGGAACATTGATGGAAGGACATTCATTGGAACTCAATGAAGGATTGCTCACCGGTGAGGCAGCTTCATTCTCGCGGAAGAAGGGGGATCATATTTTGGCCGGAAGCATTATTACCGCCGGAAGCGGTCTTTTGTCCGTGGATACTGTTTTTAAAAACAGTCGTATTGCCCGTATGACAGAGGGGATCAAGACGTATCAAGTAAACGAGAGTCCGATTCAGAGAGCGGTCAATCAAGTCATTCAATATTCGGGATATATTTTGGTTTTGGTTATGGGGTTTATTGTGTGGCGCGGCGTGTTCACGCATACGTCGCAATTGACTATCATCAAAAACATCGGAGCGCTCGCCAGCACTATCGTTCCGCAAGGATTGGCCTTCGCGATGACACTCCTTTTCGCTTATGGAGCGGCACATCTCTATCGGCGCAATGTCTTGCTCCAAGAGGTCAACGCGACGGAAAAACTGGGGCGGATAAAGAATTTGTGCATGGACAAGACGGGGACACTGACGGAGAACAAACCGACAGTGGAAAAAATGATGATTCCCCGAGGGATGAGTGACGCGGATGCGAGGACAGCGATAGCGCTCTATATCGGTGGATCCGGTGATTCTTCGCAGACTCTTTTGGCGCTGCGCGAATATGTCGGTGATGTGAAAACCACCGGGCAAGTCATCGATACGACTTCTTTCTCTTCCTGGCATCCCTATGGAGCGCTCGAGACGGTCGTTATGGGAGCGACGCATATTCTCATACTGGGGGCAGGAGAGTCGCTCTTGCCGCATGTGGCGGACGAGACGGAAAGGGCGTGGTTTGCAAACATTGAAAAACAGGAGGCAGAGCAGGGCAAGCGTATCGTGTGTTTGGCGCGGGCGCAAGCGGAACACTTACCCAAAGATTTATCTCAGGTGAAACTTTCCCTTCTCGCCGTCTTTGTCTTATCGAGTCGTTTGCGTCCGGGGATCAGGGAGGCCATCCAGTTTTTCCAAGACCGCAAAGTGCATATTCGCATTATTTCCGGTGATCATCCTGAGACCGTGCGCGCTGTCGCGCTTGGGGCAGGGGTGAAATATTGCGATCAGATAGTGACCGGTAAAGAAATGCAGAGCTGGACAGCGGAAGATTTTTTCAAGCGAGCCGGCCGGTATTCGATTTTTGCCCGCACTCTACCGGAACAAAAAGAAAAAATCATTGAAGCTTTGAAAAAAGACGGATTCACGGCGATGGTGGGGGATGGCGCCAATGACGCTTTGGCTATCAAGAAAGCCGATCTGGGTATTGCTATGTTCGAGGGCGCGCCCGCTACTCGACAGCTGGCCTCCGTCGTACTTATGAACAACAGTTTCACGGCTCTGCCGGGTGGCGTGGAACTGGCCGACAGTATCATCAAAAATGCGGAAATTTTTGCCAGTTTGTTTTTTGGCGTCGCTTTGACCGGCTTCTTGCTTTTTATTGGAGTGAGCGCACTCGGTTATCCATTTCCGCTTACCCCACTCAATATCACGCTCATCAATTATTTTACGGTTGGTTTTCCCGGCATATTGGTTTCCTACTGGACGATCCGTCCGGCAGAAAAAGTGAAGACCCCAAGCACCGGAGCATTCCTCAATATCATCTCCCCCTTCATTATTTGGTCGGCTGTCCTCCAGGTTGTGACGATCCTCACCGTTTTTATCCTGAGTCCGGAAAGTATGAAGGTGGCGGCATCCAATCTTTTCGTCATTTTTGCTTCTATTATTGTCGGGTATGTTTTTTTCCTGTTTGCTCCCGGTATCTATCGGGGTACGCTTCTCGCCACTCAAAGGAGGGATCTCATTATCCTTACCGTCGTGGAAATTCTTTTTCTCACGCTTGTTTTTCACATTCCTTTTTTTCTGCGATTTTTTGAGATTATGGGAAGTCTCTCCGGTTCCCGTATTCTTGTCCTGGCGGCCGTCTCTTTGGGAATATATGGACTACTTCAATATGGGGTTGCCCGTTTGTTCCGAAAGTTTTCGCCCGTGTCTTCCGGAATCGGACAGAATTCTTTCTTGGACACCTGATGGGGGTGATTTCACGAAAAGTGCCCTTGGTGGTATACTTTTATCCAGCACCTTCCAGAATACCCCGTGATCTTGCCACGGGGATGAATGGAAATATAAATCCTTTCCATATGGCTTAATACCCCGTGGTGAAGGTGCTGGATTTACCAGAGTCAAATAACCTATTCTTAATTTAATACTATGGAAAACTTTCCTACGGAGGCTCCCTTGGTGCCTCAAAAGAAAAAATCCAGCATTATCAAGTGGGCGCTCATCATCGGTATCGCGATCGTAGTGAATCTTTTCATCACGTACCTCGTCGATGTTATTTACCACGCGCCGGAATTCACGACGTTTTGTCCGGATCGCCAGGTGAATCGGGCTATCGAGTCCGAGGCGGCTTGTTTGGAAGTCGGTGGGCAATGGAATGAAAACATCAATATGAAAGACATCGTTCCTCAGACGGCCCCGGCAGCGCCCGGCTATTGCGATGTCAACTACACCTGCAACAAGTTGTTCGGAGACGTTCTGAATGTCTATAACCGTAATGTCTTCGTGGTCTTCGTGGTGGCAGGCATCCTGCTTTTGATCGGCAGTGCCTATTTGGCCGGATCCGAAGCGGTCTCTCTGGGACTCTCATTCGGTGGTGTGTTGGCTCTCGTTATCGGCTCGATACGCTATTGGTCGGATATGAATGATATCTTGCGGGTTATCATTCTCGGTATCGCGCTCGCGGGACTGATATACGTCGCGTGGAAGCAGTTCAAAGACTAAAAAATACAGCAGTCCGACCGCTGTAAGTACACGTTTATAATTTCGTAAAAGCCGCCCTAAGTTTATCGAAGGACGGCTTTTAATTTTTCTCGAGAGGGGTAATGAAGAGACAGACGGGGATGAGTAACGAAAAGTTACCTTCGTTTTGGCTGAAACGGAAGATTGGTGTTTGGCTCTTTCAATTCTTCCAGGCGGAGACGGGTTACCTCATCATCTGGTTTTTTAATAGCAGTATGGAGAGCCTCGTCGGTGAGGCCGAAGGGAGGGATGACGCCAACAGCCGTTTTGTATTCAGCTTCCAATTTGCGGCGGGCTTCTTTCGGATCGGGGGAAGTTTCAAGATTCAAATCCAATTGTTGCGGCATAGGATTGATATAGAGGATTATTTGTGTCTCAAGTATAGCATTTTTCAAAGTTGAGACAAAAAAAGAGGGGATACCACGCGCGTGTTGCTGTTTGCGTGTGGTATCCCCCAAAGGCTGGCTCCGCCTAACTGCCCCAGCAGGGAGGTGACTGGAATAGGGGAGCCAACAGAGAGAGGTTAGAACAGACGAAGCTGTTGTCCGGGCGTTGAAGTGACACCTTTCTTTGTTCGCCGACACTCTTGCTTGGCTTTTTTTGTCAGGTATTTTGCACGGCGATTGATACGAAATATAACATGTGCTTTTACCCACCTTAAAAGGTCATTGTAATAGGTGTTTTCGGGTGTTTTGTATTCAGGTTGCTTATTTTTGTGGATACCACGGGTACCCGCTTCTTTGGCAAATGCAGATACAAACACTGTTTCGTTGAATTCTGATGGGGAGCCGATGGCATTAAATATGGATGCTCCCATTTCTGCAATCCTCGGATCTTTTCTTGAACTCATGGCTCCTCCCTGGAAGTTGTCAAAATAACTACATTTCGTATATTATACACCTTTTTTGCATTTTTGTAAAGGGTCGTGTATGATAGGAAACTATGCCAAAGTTATGGGAGAAAATTCAAACGTTTGAGGCGTTTCGGAAAAAAAATAGCCTACCGGAAGTCCCGGGAGTGTATTTCTTCTTGGACGAGAAGAAAAAACTGCTCTATATCGGCAAGGCGACGTCACTGCGTGATCGGGTAAAGAGCTATTTTTCGTCAGATATCGGCAGAACACGGGGACTCAAGATCGAGCGCATGCTTGAAAAAGTGGGTTTTGTGGCGCACCGGAAAACGGACTCGGTATTGGAGGCGCTCATTCTGGAAGCCAGTCTTATCAAGGTTCACCAACCTTCATATAATACCGACGCGAAGGATGATAAGAGTTACAATCACGTCGTCATTACCAAGGAGTTATTTCCCCGAGTACTTATTGTGCGCGGCCGCGACCTTGGGAGGCAAGAACCAATAACCAATAACCAAAGACCAAAGACTGACAATCAACAGCAGAAAATGCGATATAAATATGTATTCGGACCGTTTCCGGCTGGGGGAGCGCTGCGTGAAGCGATGAAGATCGTTCGCAAGTTGTTTCCTTTCCGAGACAGATGTATTCCGTTTGAAGAAAAAAGTATTAGTCATCTTGAACGTAGTCGAAGCCTGCCTGCCGGCGGGCAGGGATCTCGAGGGAGGAGAAGGAAGAACAGCAGCGAGATTCTTCGCGTTGCTCAGAATGACAAACCTCCCGCGTGTTTCAACAGACAAATCGGTTTGTGTCCCGGCGTGTGTACGGGAGAAATAACGGCGAGGGAGTATGCGCGCACCATCAACCATATCCGTTTGTTTTTCGAAGGGCACAAGGGAATGCTCATAAAAAAATTGGAACGCGAGATGAAAACGGCGGCAAAAAATCTGGAATTCGAGTCAGCTGGGGGGATCAAAAAAACGCTTTTCGGATTGCGACATATTCAGGATATGGCGCTTATCAAGAATGACCAACAGCCAATAACCAATGACCAACAAGAAAAGATGCGGATTGAGGCGTATGATGTGGCTCATTTGGGCGGTAGTGCTAGCGTGGGAGTGATGGTCGTTTTGCAAAATGGCAGGTCAGCGAAAGAATTCTACAGAAAGTTCACATTACGTGGTGGGCACGAAGGCAACGACTTGACGGCTTTGGAAGAAATCTTGAAGCGGCGCTTGAAACATCTTGAGTGGCCTCTGCCGGAAATTATCGTGGTGGACGGGGCACTCCTCCAACTTGGCGTGGCGGAGCAAGTGTCGCTCTCTTTGGGAATTACTATTCCTATTGTCGGGGTGGTGAAGAATACCAAACATCAGCCGGAACGTTTGATTGGTCCGGAAACATTGACCAGGCGTTTCAAAAAAGAAATTCTTCTGGCCAATAGCGAAGCCCACCGCTTTGCTATTACATTCCACCGTGTGCGTCGGGGAAAGGAGTTTTTGAACAAGTAGAGTTTCAAAACAGCTTTCTGCCACAAGAATCTTTCCGGGAGGCTTGAAGTTTTTTTGAGCATGGTTCCGGCGTTTCGACGGATCAAAAAAAGTTCACGCAAAGAGTTTGTCCGCTGGGGCAAACGAATGGCTACCCGGAGAGGTTGCTTGTGGTCGGAAAGCTCAACGACAGAGAGGTGTGAGGAAATAAGTTTTTGTCCACAGAGGGGTAGTCTTGCCAGCACGCGAAAAAGAGAGTATCCTAAGAAACGACCATATCTTTTTTCGGACATACCTGCCTGCCGGCAGGCAGGTCTCAAGAATAGCAGACGCTCTTTATGCCAGGAAAAAAATCGGTGATTGAAATTCGCGGCGCACGAGTCAATAATTTGAAGAACGTGGATGTTGATATTCCGCGTAACGCGCTCGTTGTCGTGACGGGACTTTCCGGTTCGGGGAAATCTTCTTTGGCTTTTGATACTCTTTTTGCGGAAGCGAATCGGCGTTATGTCGAATCGCTTTCTTCGTATGCGCGCAATTTTCTTGATGGCTTCGACAAACCCGATGTGGATGCTATTCACAACCTCAGTCCGGCAATTTCCATCGATCAGAAGAGCGTGTCACGCAGTCCACGCTCCACGGTCGGTACCATGACGGAAGTCTACGATTACTTGCGTATTTTGTTTGCCAAACTCGGGGTACCGCATTGTCCCACATGCGGGAAGCGGCTCATGCGAAAGAGTGTACGGGAAATTTTGGAAGAGATTCTCAATTTGCCCGATCAGACACCTTTGGTCTTCATTTCCTACAGCAAGGCGCTGAAGGAAAAAACCGAAGCGTCCGCGCTCGCGCAGATCGGTGTGTGGGGGTATGTGCGGGTATTGTTTCATGGAGAAGTCTTACCGATCGGAGACGCGCAGGCTGTGGCTTCGGCCACGGAGATTTCCGATATAGCGGTCGTCGTGGATCGGCTGACAATCAATCTGACTCGGCCCGACAAAGAGCGTATCCTCGATTCTCTCCAGACGGCCTTTCGCGTGGGACAGGGAACGCTCACGCTACGTATCAATGGGACCGGCGAGGAGCGTTTGTACAATGAGGAATACCGCTGTGAAGAATGCGGCATCGGTCTGCCTCAGTGTACGCCGAGTCATTTTTCTTTCAATAGTCCCGAGGGGGCGTGCGAGAAGTGTGCGGGGCTCGGCGTGACACTCGAATTCGATCCGGAGCTGGTTATTCCCAACAAAAATCTTTCCTTGGCCGAAGGAGCAATTCGTCCGTGGAGCAAGATGAACGGGGATCGGCATACCGGACAAGGACCGATGCATTGGTTGCGCGATTTGAGTCGGCAGATGAAGTTTTCATTCGATGTGCCGGTGAAGAAACTTTCCGCCAAATATTTTTCTTTCATACTGTATGGCGATGGGAGGAAAGAGGAAGACGCTTTCCCCGGGGTGATCGCGCTCCTCGAGAAAAAATACCGTGAGACAAAATCGGATCATCTGCGGGCCGATATTGAGGCGTATATGTTGACCAAACTCTGTCCCGTCTGTCTCGGGAAACGTCTGAAAAAGAGTTCGCTTGCCGTGAAGATAGAAGGGTTGTCCATTAATGACTTGGTATCCGAGAGTGTGGAGAGATTTTTGGTACTCGAAAAATCATTGCGTGAGAAGCTTTTGAAAACCGGGGAAAAAGAGTTGATCAATCCTCTGTTTCGCGAAATGGAAACCCGTCTCATGGCGGTGGAAAAAGTGGGCCTCGGTTATCTGGAATTGTCCCGTGGCGCCGATACGCTTTCCGGTGGAGAGGCCCAGCGCGTCCGTTTGTCGGTGCAGATGAAATCGGGGCTTTCTGGCATCATCTATGTCCTCGATGAGCCATCGGTAGGCTTGCACAGCCGCGATACGGAAAGGCTCATTCGCGCGTTGGAAGACCTGCGTACCGCCAACAATTCGCTCGTGATCGTCGAACACGACGTGGCGATTATGCGCAAGGCGGACTATATCATCGACTTGGGTCCGGGCGCCGGGAGCGAAGGTGGGGAAATTATTTTTTCCGGTACGCCGGAGAAACTGATGCATTCGAAACTTCTCACCGGTCAGTATCTTTCCGGTAAGCGCAAGATATCCGACAAAAAGAAAGCGCGGCCAATAAGCGCGGAAGCCATTACCATTTTTGGCGCGACGGAACACAATTTGAAAAATGTGGATGTCAAAATCCCTCTCGGAATGCTCGTCGCCGTTTCCGGAGTTTCCGGGTCGGGTAAATCAAGTCTGGTGCATGATATTTTGTCGCGGGCGCTCTCCAAATATTTCTATCATGCCAAGGCCGAGCCGGGCGCCCACAAGAAGATAGAGGGACTTTCCCACATCGACAAGGTGATTGCCGTGACACAGGATCCTATCGGTCGTACACCGCGTTCCAACGCGGCGACGTATACCGGTGTGTTCAGTCTGATCCGTGATTTGTTTGCGGCGACGGTAGAGGCAGGACGGGAAAAATATTCCGCCAGTCATTTCAGCTTCAATATGCGGGGTGGGCGCTGTGAATCCTGTCAGGGTGGCGGATTGAAAAAAATCGAGATGTATCTTTTGCCCGATGTCTACGTGCCGTGCGAAATCTGTCAGGGGACACGCTACAATGCGAAGACGTTATCTATCGAATACCGCGGAACGAATATCGCGTCAGTGCTCAAGATGACCGTCACGGAAGCGCGGCGTTTTTTCTTGGACCAGCCGATGATCGAAGAAAAGTTGCGCGTGTTGGAAGAAGTTGGTTTGGGTTACCTGGTTTTGGGACAGAGCGCCACCAATCTTTCCGGCGGAGAAGCCCAGCGGATCAAATTGGCGACGGAGTTGGCGCGCAAATCAACCGGTAAGACGCTCTATATTCTCGATGAACCGACCATTGGGCTCCATTTCGAGGATGTGCGGCGTCTTTTGGAAGTGCTCGAAGTGTTGGTGGACAAGGGCAACAGCGTCCTGGTTGTGGAGCACAACCTCGATGTTATTGCCTCGGCTGATTGGGTGTTGGAGTTAGGCCCGGATGGGGGAGCCAAGGGCGGAGAGCTTATTTTCTCCGGACCACCGGAAAAATTGAAGAGCTGCAAGCGCTCTTTCACTGCAAAGTATCTGTAGTTTTTTTGGGTCTTTTCTCGCAAGCAACCTTTCCTGAGGTCGTTCGTTCACCCAGCGGTGAACTTCTCTTATGAGATTTTTTTGATCCGTCAGAACGACGGCACCGTGCTCAAAAAAATCTCAACTCCTCCGGCAAGATTCTTGCGAGAAAAGACCAACGTGGATTTTATTAGAAATTAGGTATTAGAAATTAGATACTTTTTGCTTATGTCCTATCGTTTGGGGAAAAATATTGTGGTGACGGTGACGTATTATGATGTGCTCGATATGCCGCTTTCGGCGTTCGAGATATGGAAACACCTTATTTCCCAGAAGGATGACGATGTTTCTCATAACCAGCCATGTACTTTGGGAGACATCTATAAATTTCTTGCGTCGGGGCAATTGGATGCGAAAATCGAGGAGAAAAACGGTATGTATTTTTTGCGCGGACGCGAGGAACTTGTCGCCAGGCGCATCCAGGCGGAGAAAACCTCTGTTTCAAAATTGAAACGGATGCGGCGTTTAGTCTTTTTGCTTGATTATATTCCTTATATTCGGATGATTGGCGCGACGGGGAGTCTGGCGATGAAACAGGGTACTCGGAAAAGCGATTGGGATATGTTTGTCGTTTTGCGTTCCGGAAAAATTTGGACCGGTCGTACCTTGCTCACGGGGTTTCTCCATCTGATAGGTAAGAGGCGACATGGAAGAAAAATTCAGGATCGCGCCTGTCTTAATTATTTTGTGACGGACGATAATTTAAAAATTTGCAATAGGGATTTGTTTACTGCCCACATATTCCATTTTTTTATTCCTTTACTCCATTTTCCGCTGTTTCAGAAATTTGAATTAAAAAATCACTGGATACGGGAATATCGTCCGAATTTCATACCTGCAGAATTGCCAAGCCGATGGACTGTAAAAGAGAATATTCGTACACGATATATTAAAAACAAAATAGAGCGTTTTTTTGATTTTTTTAATCTAGAAAAATGGCTTGCTTCCTGGCAAAAAGAAAAAATTCGTCGTAATCCGAAGACGTATTTGGAAGGGGGATTGATTGAGGCACATGACCACGCTTTAATTTTCTTGCCTTCTCCGCCAGGACCGCGCGTTTTTGAGAAGTTCAAGGAACGCTTGAGCGCGTAAAGTGTGCTATAATTGATGAACAAAACACAAACAAAGCATTTGGATATGCCGAAATTTTTATATACCGCAAAAAATATCACTACCGGGGAGAGTTCCGGTGGTGAGATGGACGTCAAGGATGAGAAGACACTGGCTCAGGACCTGCGAGAGCGGGGGTTGTTGCTGACTTCACATAAGGAAATCGAGACGACCAAATCCATCAACATCAAATTTTTTGATCGTTTTACCTCCATTCCGCTGAAAGAAAAAATGGTGTTTATGCGGAATTTGGCGGTGATGGTATCGTCCGGATTGACGGTTTCCCGATCGATCCACAATTTGAGCGTTCAGACAAAAAACAAAAGATTTAACAAAATCCTTTTGAGTGTCTACGATGATGTGCAGAGCGGGAAGACGCTCTCGGACGGTCTGGCTCGCTACCCGAGTGTTTTTGATGAGCTTTTCGTCAGTATGATCGGTGTCGGCGAAGTGAGCGGCAATCTCGAAGAGGTGCTCGAAATTCTGGCGCTCCAATTGGAAAAAGAGAGTGATTTGAGAAGCAAGGTGCTGGGAGCCCTTATTTATCCGGCGGTGATTGTGGTGGCGATGATCGCTATCGCTATCCTGATGCTTACATACATTCTTCCGAAAATCACCGGTGTCTTTCAGGATATGGATGTGAAATTGCCGGCCACGACGCTGTTTATTATGGGCATGAGTGATTTTCTTCGCAACCACGCCATACTGAGCGTGGTGGTTTCCATAACAGTGGTGTTCGCGGTAAAGATCTTTTCCGGAACAAAACCCGGCAAACGTTTTTTCAGTCTGGTCTTCGTTTCTCTCCCGATTGTCGGCAATATTGTTATCAAGGTGAATTGCGCGCGGTTTGCCCGTATCTATAGTTCTCTTCTGAAAAGCGGTATCTCGGTGGTGAGCGGCCTGGCTATTGTATCCAAGACATTGGGAAACGTGTACTACAAGGAGGCTTTGGCGGAGAGCATAGCGGAAGTCCAAAAGGGCGTTGACTTGAGTAAAGTCATTTATCGGTATCCGCGGATATTTCCGGTTCTTGTACCACAGATTCTCGAAGTGGGTGAGGAAACCGGGAAAACAGAATCGGTGTTGCGACGTTTGGCGGAATTCTATGAAGAGGAAGTGTCGCAGATTACCAAGAATATGTCGTCGATTATTGAACCGATTCTCATGCTTCTTATCGGCACGTCGGTGGGATTTTTCGCGGTCGCGATGTTACAGCCGATGTATAGTGTCCTCGAAAACATCAAGTAGGTTCGAAATATTTTTTTAGAAAATTTCTTTGTTGCAGCTTCCAGTGCTCGACGCTGTATGCGACATACAGCTTACTTCGCGCTTCAGCTGTGCCGCGAACTTTTCTCAAAAAAATACTTCGAAAGTATTAGAAAGTTTTTTCTTATGCAGACTAGTAGTTATCGGTTACCGGTTATTAGCTACAAAGGTTTCACGCTTATTGAATCCTTGGTTTTTTTGTTTATTTTTGCCATTGTGTCGATGGTTTTTCTTCAGACGTACGCCGTTGGAACGCGCCTCATCATCGAATCCAAGAATCGTCTCGGCGCGACCGCGCTGGCAAACCAGAAAATGGAAATTGTTCGGAGTATTGATTATACGACTATCGGGACCAAACACTGGAATGGCACCGCGTGGGTGTATGGCATTCCGGCGGGGGATATTCTGGAAAACGAGACAATCAATGTGAATACGGTGCACTACAGCGTCGATACGGACGTTCGCTATGTGGATGACGCGTTTGACGGGAAATCAGGCGACAGTCCCAACGATACGATACCCAACGACTACAAGCGTGTGAAAATTTCCGTCTCATGGGGGGCTCAAGGCGCGGATCAAACCGTGATACTGACGAGCGATGTCGCTCCGGATGGTCTGGAAACGGCGGGGAGCGGCGGAGTGCTTTCCATCAATATATTGGATATGCCGGGGGCGGGTGTATCGGATGCGACCGTGCGTATTGTCAATACATCCGCGGGCGTGGACACGACGACACAGACCGACGCGGCAGGCAATATCACTTTGCCGGGTGCGGCCGTCGGTGATCAGGAATACGCCCTGACAATTTCCAAGAACGATTATTACGGGGCGGTGACCTATCCGCCGTATCCGACTTCATCTTTCAATCCGGTGGATATTCATGCTTCCGTCGTCGCCAACGCGCTCAATCCGGATGTCGTCAGGATAGATCGGGCGGCGGATATCGAGATCGATACGAAAGATCCTTTTGGTACAGCTGTTTCGAATATCAACTTTTCAATCACGGGAGGGAGAGTTATCGGAAATGTGCCAAATACCAATCCGGTTCAGCCGGTGTACGATTTTACCCAGGATACGAGTACGGATGTTTCCGGGCAGAAGACATTTGCGAATCAGAGTTTTGGTACATACACGGTGGCTGTCTCGGGTTCCGGGTATACTTTTTACAAGATCAGTCCGGAGAGTTCTCTCGTGAACGGCTTGGATGTTTCACCCGGCGAGGATTTTGTGGGGCAGGTGATTCTTCTTGATAACGCTCTTGGCTCGGTTTTTGTCAAAGTGACCAATGCGGCTGACGGAAGCGCCATAGAGGGGGCAGCGGCGCATCTGACCAATGCTATCGCCGGATATGATACGACACAAACTACCGACAAGTTTGGCTTCGCCTATTTTCCGACAGCCCTTCCGGGGCTTGTGGCCGGAACATACACTTTGGAAGTCAGCAAGTCCGGTTTTCAGACGGATAACGGGACATTTAGTGTCGGCAGCGCGCTTGTCACACGGACTATTCAGTTAGCACTTTAGGCATATGGTATCAATGAAAAAAAATCCGAAGGCGATGACACTCATAGAATTGTTGATGGCTATCGCAGTTATGTTGATCGTTATGGAAGGGTTCACCCTGTTGCTTGTTCGCAGCTGGGATACAAACAAGTTTATTCTGGAAGAGGGAATGGCTTCCGCGGCTGCTTCACGCGCGAGTAATAAGATTATCAGCGAACTGCGACGCGCCCGGCAGGGAGACGATGGTGATTTTCCGGTAGAGTCCGGTTCGTCTTTCGATTTGAAAGTATATCTTGATGTCGATAATGACGGTGTGACGGAACGGGTACATTATTATCTGGACAAAGATGCCGACGAATTGAAGAAGGGAATCGCCAACCCGCTTGGTACGACACCGATTACCTATCCGGAAAACGACGACAGCGTGTCGACGATGACGACGTACGTGGTCAATGCCGACAGTGACCCGGTGTTTTACTACTACAACCGGGATTATCCGGGTGACACGGTGAACAATCCGCTTGCGGTACCGCTCGGTAGTGGAGTCTCCGAGGTGAGGTTGGTCAGGGTGCATCTTTTGGTGAATATCGATCCGGTCCACGCGCCGAACAATGTTAACATTGAATCCTTCGCTGATTTGCGTAATCTGAATTCGTTATGAAAATACGAGAAAACAAAAGTGGGGTCAGAGGGTCGGCGCTGGTATACGGTCTTGTTATTTTGACGGTGGTTTCGATTGTCCTGACATCGATTATCGGTTTTGTGGCATCGCAGACCAAATATTCATTGCAGGTTCATTCTCGCGAAGAGGCGTTTCAGGTTGCCGAAACAGGCGTTCATTTCTATCGCTGGTATCTGGCGCATACCGTGGATGGTCGGACGACGCAGCAGGTGAAAACTTTTTGGGCAACGGGCAACCCATACGGTGTCGCGACGCCCTATGAAGTGGAATACAAAGACCAATCGGGAGTAGCCATCGGCAAGTATCGTCTGGAAGTCACTCCGCCGAGTGGTGGATCGACTATCGTCACGGTCAAGTCGACCGGGTGGCTGTACAAATACCCGGAGGCTACCCGTGTTTTGGAAGTGCGTTTCAGACGGCCATCGTGGAGCGAGTACGTCGTATTGTCGAACAATAATATCCGCTTCGGGTCCGGCACGGACGTACAGGGAAAAATCTTTTCCAATGGCGGTGTCCATTTCGACGGGGTTACGAACAATATCGTGTATAGCGCCGTGGGTACGTACTATGATTCGGATAACGATGTACACGCCACCAAGCCTGGTGTCTGGACATCCTGGGCCAACGAATACAATACCACCATGGGAAGCGACGTTTTTTTGGCCGGGAAACGTTACCCGCCGGACTATTCGATCGCGACTATCCCGTTCAGCTCGGTGTATGGAGATCTCAATCTGATGAAAGCGGATGCGACAACGGGCGGGACATATTTCGACAATAGCGGGCAGGGGAGACATATTATTCTGAAAACGAACGGCACATTCGATATCCGTATTGTGCAGAGCACCAACAGCAGCACCAACAACATCAATAATTATTCCGGGGCGTGGCAAAATCGTTCCATTCCGCAAGACGGGATTATCTTTGTTGAGGACAATGTCTGGTTGGAAGGGCAGGTCGATGGCCAGCGGGTGACAATCGCCGCCGCGAACCTCACTTCTTCAGCTTTGAAAAGTGTCTATATCAATGGAAATATCCGTTATACCAACTATGATGGGACGGATGGTATCGGCATCGTGGCTCAGAATGATATCGAAATCCCCAAGAACTCCCCGACCGATCTACGTATCGATGGAGCAGTGCTTTCACAGGAAGGCCGTGTTGGTCGCCAGCATTACACGAATTCCAATTGTCATTCCTGGGCCTGTGAGGACCACAAGAACAGCATCACTATCTTTGGCGCGATGGCGAGCAATCAGCGCTACGGCTTCGCGTGGACGGACGGTACCGGCTATACGACGCGCAATCTCTACTATGACAATAATCTGTTTTATTTCCCACCGCCATATTTTCCGACCGGTACGCAGTACCAGATGGATTTGTGGGAGGAGAAATAGTGAGAGCTTTTTAGCTGATTAGCTTCTTAGCTGGTAGGTCACGGAGAATCTGGTTTTATGAATTATTTACAAGCTAAAAAGCTACCAGCTACCAGCTAGAAATGTGATACAATGAGTAAGAGAAAAATACATATCAAAAGCAATGAGTATATTGCAGAAAAAAATTTTTGATCTTTTCCCGAGCGCCTTCGGACTGGACTTGAGCGATCTTTCGATGAAAGCGGTGTGGCTCAATCGGACCAGACAGAACGACTCTATTGCCAGTTTTGGGACGGTGCCACTTCCCGCGGGTAGCGTGATTGACGGTGAAATTATGAATAGCGAGGCGGTGGAGAGCGCCATTGCCACCTTGCTGGAAATATCCGGTCCCCAGAAAATAAAAACTCGCCAAGTGGTGTGTTCATTGCCGGAAACGAAAGCTTTTCTGCGGATTATCTCTCTCCCCGCGATGGAAAAGGACGAGGTCAAAGAAGCCATCAAATGGGAGATCGAGGCGAACATCCCTCTGACACTTGATCAGGTGTACTATGATTGGCAGATTCTGGATCTCAACCTGACTCAGGAAAAAGGCAAGATAAGCGTGCTCGTGGTGGCGGTGGCGCGGAGTGTGGTGGATCAGTTCCAGACGGTACTGGCGACAGCCGGCTTGGAAGTGGTCGGTCTCGAAACGGAGTCTATTGCTCAGGCTCGGAGTCTTTTGGCCGAAAAAAACGAGAAACGCACGACGCTTATCATCGATATCGGCGATCGTCGGACGAGCTTTCTCATCGCTATCGGAAGTACGCCGTGCTTCACCTCGAGCGTACCGCTTTCTTCACAGATGGTGACGGATGCCATTTCCAAGTCGCTGCATATTTCTTTCGATGAAGCGGAAGCGATCAAAATTAGCCAGGGTTTGGGGTCACTCGCGCTCAAGAGCCCGGTTTTGAAAGCGGTCCTCCCGGTGCTCGAGAATATAGCCGTGGAAATCGAGAAGTCCATCGATTTTTATCTGAGCAACCTCCACTATTCGGAAAATATCGACTCCATTGTGCTGTGTGGGGGAGGATCGAATATGCAGGGACTCTTGCCATTCCTCTCGCGCCGTTTGGGGAGACCGATCGAATTCGGCAATCCTTGGGTGAATGTGCGGCTTGGGGAACAGCTGCCGCTTATCGATCGCAAACATTCCGTACAGTATTCAACCGCTATTGGCCTGGCGCTTCGAGGCCTCGATGAATATGAAGACTTTGCTTAACCTCCTGCCGGAGGAAAACAAGAAAAATATCCAGCGCAAGCTCCACTTCCGCTTTTTTCTGTGGCAACTTTTTCTTATGTGTACTCTGGGAGTATTCTATCTGAGTATGCTCATGAGCATATATGTCATTCTCGATTTTCAGCTGGGGAGCCTGCAGGTGGCTGGAGAACAATATGATGTGACATACACGGAACAGGGGACGCTCAGCGTGTATCAGAAAAAATTCAAAGACACGAACGCGACCGTCGAGGTGATCGGAAAAATCGAAAAAAATCATTTCTCTTTTACGCAGGTATTTTTGATTCTTGATACACTGCTTCCGGAAGGGGTTGCTCTGGATCGTCTGACCACCAAGAATTACACAGTTATGTTGGCCGGGCGCGCGGCTACACGGGACGATATTCTGACTCTGGAATCCCGTCTCGAGGAAACAGTCTGTGTAAAGAACGTCAATGTGCCACTCTCCAACCTTTTTTCGCAGGAAAATATTGATTTTCAGATTGATTTTGAGATGCAAAAAGAGTGTTTGCAAAAAAGTACCTTATGATATTTACTCCATACAAAAAATATACCACGCGCATTATTCTCTTCGTCCTGCTTTTAGGCATGGTGGGCATTATTTGGTATGGTATAGTGCCTCTCAAACAGGCCATATACGAAAAAATGAGGAGCATTCAGGAATTTTATGCCATGCGGGAGAATCGACAGAAACAAGTAGTGAGACTGCCGGAGCTCAAGGCACAATATGACGTGATTCTTCAGAATGAAAAACTGCTTGACGTTCTCATTTCGGAAAACGAAATAGTGAATTCCGTGAAAACATTTGAAGGGATCGCCGATGAAACTCATGTCGAAATGAGCATTACTGCGAAAGAGAATGGGCAGATTACCGAATCGAAGAAGATCGTTGCCAAAGCGGATCAACCGGTCAAAGGAGACGCCGATGTTTCTTCAAAAAACAGCGCGGGCAAAGAGAAGTCCACGGATATCTTGAGTGACATCCCATTCGATTGGTACCTGTATCTGAATGTCAGAGTCCGGGGGCGCTACGAGGATGTTGTCGTATTTTTGCACAAGATGGAAACGCTTCCCATGGGACTCGACGTTATTCGCCTTGAGATGAGGAGGGGAGAGGCAGCGGATGCAGTTGGAAGCGTTTCCGGAAGCGGTATCAATCCTTTCCTGCTGTCGAGTGGCGATACACAAGCGGAACCTTCGGTTGCACAAAAGGATGTTTTTGAAGCGGTGTTCGATGTTTTGATATATGTGGATAAAAAAAATTAATGTATGACTATCCCATTCCCTCCCATTTTTAAAAAGTTATTGGGGAACTCTTCCTTGAGAGGCGCCATATTTTTCTGGTATCGGCGTTATAAAGTGGTTTTCTTTTTTGGTTTTCTTATTGTACTTTCGATCGGCGGATGGAATTGGTATCAGAGTCTCTATCAATATCATTTCAGCGATGATGAGAAAAAACAATACATAGACTCATACTTCAGAGAAACAACTTTCAAGGAAACACAATTTCGCGAAACAATAGGCGATCTCAAGGCACGTGCTCTTCTGCACGAAAAGTGGCTTCCCCTGACACGCAATATCTTCGAGGGAAAAGGGATCCAGCCGAGAAAGTAGTTTTCTCTCTGTTTTGATTCTCCTCATCACAAGTAACCTCCCCGGGCAGACACTCATTTCCCCCAGCGGGGAAACTCGTTGCGTGAACTTTTTTTGATCCGCCTGAGACGGCGGAACCGTGCTCAAAAAAACTTCAAGCCTCCCGGGAAGATTCTTGTGAGAGGAGGGTATTTTGAGGCTCTCTCCATTGAATTTTTTGCGGGTTGAGATTGACCCTATAGTTTTTTTTGGCTATACTGTCTGACTATGATGCCAATTGCCAGAAAAGAACAATTTTTTTCACTCTTCCCCGAAGCGCCGGCATTCCGCTTTCGGCAGTTTGAAACGGCCCTTTTCGACCCGACTCTTCGGGATTTTTCCGGCATTTCCAATATGCCGCTTCCGATGCGTGAGACACTTGATAAACAGATGGCATGGCTCAGTCTTCATCCGGCGCATGTTTTGGAGAGCGTAAAAAAAGATACGTATAAGGCCATTGTAGAGCTCGGGGATAAAACACGCGTGGAGACGGTGCTTATGCATAATGCCCGGGGACAATGGACCGTATGCGTTTCGGCTCAGGTGGGCTGCGCTATGGGCTGTACTTTTTGCGCTACGGGGAAAATGGGTTTCACGCGCAATCTTCTTTCGGATGAGATCGTCGATCAGTATCGTTTTTGGAAAATATTCCTCCATAAGCAATCTGAAGCTTCCGGACGGATCAGCAATATTGTTTTTATGGGTATGGGAGAGCCTCTCGCCAACTATGACCATGTCAAAGAGTCCATCGGGCAGTTGCTGAGAGAGACGGACCTCGGGCCGACCCATATCACGGTCTCTACCGTCGGTCTGCTGCCCATGCTCCGGAAAATTGTCAAAGACCCCGAGTGGCCAGCCGTGCGATTGGCGGTGTCACTCCACAGCGCCGACTCCGATACGAGAAAAGCTATGATGCCGAGCTCTTTCGATACGTTTTTGGAGGAGCTTCTGGAGTGGGCGAAAAGTTATTTCGAGAAGAACGAGAGCCGGCGCCGTCACCTCACTTTCGAGTATGTGATGCTCTCTAAAATCAATGACACAGAAAAACATGCGGAGGCGCTTATCCGTTTCGCACGCCGGGTCGGCAAAGTGCGTATCAATCTGATTCCCTATAACTTTACCGGAAGCGTTTATCGGGACAGTCTGCCGGCTGATTTCGCGCGTTTCGAAACATTGCTCAAGGATGCCGGAGTGACAGTGATGCGGAGGCGTACGATGGGCGATGATATTGCCGCCGCCTGCGGTCAACTGATCGTGGAAAAAGAAAAACAGTAAACGAGGAGAAATTATGGCAGAAACATATTTTATCAAAACTTTCGGGTGCCAGCAGAATGTGGCCGATTCCGAGCGCCTCGAGAGCTATTATACATCGCGAGGTTTCACGCGAGCGTCAGTGATGGAAGAAGCGGATGTGCTTGTTTTGAATACCTGTGTCATTCGTGATCGGGCCGAGGAAAAAGTGTACGGGATGATCAAGAGTCTGCGTTTGCGATTGAAGGAAAAGTCGCCGCGTATCGTGGTGACCGGTTGTCTCATCGGCGCGGCCGCGCGGGTGCCGGGGGGAAAAATGATGAAACGACTGACCGGTCGTCTGCCGGATGTGGAGTTCCTGCCGCTGGAAGACGTGGGATTCGAATACGCCCCGGAGCGCGCCCCAGGCAAGATGGCGTCCATCGTCATTTCCAACGGCTGCAACAATTACTGCGCTTTCTGTATCGTACCGTTTTCCCGGGGGCCTGAACGCTCGCGTCCGCTGGAGGATATTGTGGGTGAAGTACAGCACGCGGCAGCGGCAGGGTATAGCGAGGTGATGCTTTTGGGTCAGAACGTGAATTCTTATGGCGCTGATTTTTTGACCGAGACGATGAAGAAGAAAGAAAAGTATCGGCTGCCGAGTGGCGAGGAAGTCGTTCCTGTCATGGTCAAGCATCTCAACCGCCATCGCATCCCGACCCTCTTTCCGCATCTCTTGGAGCGGGTGGCGCAGATTCCGGGAATCAAGGAAGTCTCTTTCATCTCTGCCAATCCGTGGGATTTTTCCGATGAGCTGATTGATGTGATTGCTCGTAATGAAAATATTGATCGTGTACTCCATCTGCCGGTGCAGGCGGGGAGCGATGCCGTATTGAAAAGTATGAATCGTTGGTACACCCGCGCCGAATATTTGGCATTGATCGACAAGATTCGCGCTCGCGTTCCGGGAGTGGAGTTCACGACGGATATCATCGTGGGGTTCCCGGGAGAAACGTTGGAACAATTTCAAGAGACGATCGATCTGGCCAAACAAGTCAATTTCGCAAAAACGTATATTGCCTGGTATTCGCCCCGGCCCGGGACAGCCGCCACCAAAGGAATGCGAGATGATGTGCCAATTATGGAGAAAAAGAGACGTTATACCGAGCTAGATACCGTTACTTTCAAAGGAAAAAAGGCTTAGAAAAGCCACTATCTGTCAACCATATTTGACAGATAGTATTTTTTAGAGTATAATGTGAAATCAGTACCTAAATTTTTTTAATGTCATGCCTACTTGAGGAGAGATCTATGGATTGGGTATTCTGGATCAAAATGCTCCTGGTCATCGCATGTGTGGGGTTGGCAGCTGACATGCTTTACAATCCTTCAAAGAGAAAGGAGGGAGAAGAATGAAAACGACGAAGCCGCCAAGGGTATCAATCCGAGGCGGCTTTAAATTTTTTCTTGTCGTTATGAAAGGGGAGGTGGTAGTATGGGTGTATGCCAAAAAAACCACTCACCATCATCTCCTGGAATGTGAACGGCATCCGGGCAGTACATAAGAAAGGCCTGTTTTTGCCGTTCATAGAAAAATACCGGCCGGATATTTTGTGTTTGCAGGAAACCAAAGCCCTCGAGGGTCAGGCGGAGATCGATTTGCCGGACTACGAAGAGTGTTGGAACTCGGCTGAGAGGAAGGGTTACTCCGGTACGGCCATATTCACTAAAGAAAAACCGTTAACTATTATCAATGGATTGCCTCAGGATATAATTAAAAAATTCCGTTTGGCACACGACGGCTATGGAGACCCGACGACGGAGGGGCGAGTTATTGCGGCTGAGTATCCGGATTTTTTTGTGGTGACGGTCTATACGCCCAATGCCAAAGAAGACTTGAGCCGTCTCAAGCTTCGCCACAAAGAGTGGGATCCGGCCTTTTTGGCATTTTGCAAAGAGTTGGAAAAAAAGAAGCCGGTCATATTTTGTGGAGACCTCAACGTCGCCCATACGGAAGATGATCTTGCCAATCCGAAACAAAATGTCGGCGAGCATGGTTTCACGGACGAGGAACGGGGAGGTTTCGAGAATTTTATCAGTGCGGGATTTGTGGACACGTTTCGTCTGTTCCATCAGGGGAAAGGATTTTATTCGTGGTGGTCGCACTTCGCCAATGCGCGAGCCCGCAATGTGGGATGGCGCATCGATTATTTTTTGGTGAGTAGCGCACTCCAGTCGCGTGTGAAAGACTCTTTCATCCTTCCGGAAGTATTGGGGTCTGATCATTGCCCGGTAGGCATTACTCTAAAAATATGAATCCAAGTAAAAATACACCGCTCGCGGAGCGACTCAGACCGCAGACGATAGAAGAATTTCTCGGGCAAGAGAAAGTTTTTGGCGAGGGGTCGTTTCTTCGCGATGCTATCAAGAATAACCGAGTTCCCTCGCTCGTCTTGTGGGGGCCGCCGGGGAGCGGCAAGACGACTTTGGCGAGGATCCTGTCAAATGCTCTCCAAGCGGAATTCATCCAGCTTTCTGCCGTCAGCAGCGGCAAAAAAGATCTACAGGCGGTGCTCATTTGCGCTGAGGAGAATCATGAAAAAAATAAACAGACGATTTTGTTTCTCGACGAAATCCATCGTTGGAACAAGGCCCAGCAGGACGCTCTCTTGCCGTTTGTCGAGTCAGGAAGATTGACCTTGATCGGCGCGACGACGGAGAATCCCAGTTTTGAAATAAACGCCGCTCTCCTTTCTCGGACACGGGTGCTCGTTTTGGAAAAGCATACCAAGGATACGCTTGTCATTCTCCTGAAGCGGGCAGTAGCTGATGATCCGGAACTGAAGAAGAAAAAAATTACGGCATCGGATGATACGCTGGCTTTCATCGCGGAAGTGGCGGGTGGTGATGCCAGGCAAGCGCTCAATATTCTCGAGGCTTGTGTCTCGCAGGAAAAAAATATCACCCCGGAGTTGGTGGAGAAAATTGTGGCGCGTTCGCACATCCTCTACGACAAGGGCGGGGAACAGCATTACAATATCATTTCGGCGCTTCATAAATCCCTGCGGGGTAACGATGCCAACGCGGCACTCTACTGGCTCGGGCGGATGCTTGAGGCGGGGGAAGACCCGCTTTATGTGGCAAGGCGGCTGGTGCGTTTCGCCTCGGAAGATGTGGGGCTGGCGAATTCCTTTGCCCTGCCCCAGGCCGTGGCGGCTTTTCAGGCCTGTCAGATGCTCGGGATGCCGGAGTGCGAGATTCATCTGGCACAGGCAGTCGTCTATCTGGCAGAGGCCAAGAAATCAAACGCCCTCTACATCGCCTACGGCAAGGTCAAGGAAGATGTGAGGAACTTCCCCAACGAGCCGGTGCCCTTGCATTTGCGCAATGCCAAGACATTGCTCATGAAAGAACTCGATTACGGCAAGGATTACAAGTATACGCCGGAGTACAAAACCAAAGAAGCCGCACAGCAGGAATATTTCCCCGACAAATTGAAAGGCAGGAAATACCTCGCTATCAAGTCGACAGAGAAATAACGGGGCTTGACGCTTGGGTTACTTTCCGTTACTCTTCAGCTGCGTTGCATCGGACTACCCCTGGCACTGAGCCGTCAAAGCTGCCTGGGAACCTCCTCCTCCCTTGCGCCGAGATCTCTCAGTGCTGGGGACCTTTTTTATTCATCAAGATTTTTGAGATGGGGCGGGTCCGCCCGCTTGACGGAAGAACAAAACTTTGCTATCCTTCTTTGGCTCAGAATATGGGCGAAGGAGCTCTATCGGGCATAATAACGACCCCCACGAATTGTTTCGGGCCGTTTTAATTTTTCTGGTTCTTTTGACAGGGAGTAGTGATGCATCCGCAACAGCAGATTATACAAGAACAAGGTTCTCTTGAACCGCATTTTATCGCGCGATTCTTACACCACGCGAAAACGTATCTGGGTACGGAAGGTATCCGGACCTGGCCGGAAGACAAGACAGAGGAGGAAAACAATGGCGGAAGATGAATGGAGAAAAATGACGATAGCCGCGGAAGCTGCCATCAGGGAGAAGAATATCGCGCGGGCGCTTGAAATCAGGAGTGAACTCTCGCAAGTCGCTGATCGCAGTCCGAAGATCAATCAATATTACCGGACTTTTTACGATCTCGTTTTGGCCATTCATTTTGGCCAGCCTGTACAGATTGAAAGGCTCTCCGCTTTGGCCTAGAGCCAGCCGGAAATCGGACGGAACGTCGGCATGTACATTCGGGGTTAGGAGAACGTTTCCTGGCCCCGAGTTTTTGTTTTCTGGCGGGAACGAGCGGCAATGTGCTAGAATAATACATTCCTCATTCATTAAGGTTTTATACTATGGATATACGGATTGCTCGGGAAAATATGGGGTATTTTACAAAAAAGGGAGCACTGGCATTTCGCTTTGACGCGACCGGCAAGGATGGCATGGTTGTCTCGCAGGGGAACAAACACACCTGTGTGCTGAAGATTGATGAGTCGGAGAAAGTAACGAGACGAAAGCTTATTCTTCTCGTTCGGCGGGTGGTGTACGAGGCGCTGGCTAAAAAATACACTACCGTCGTTCTCGATTTCAAACAATTTCGTTTTCCCAAAATAGTCATTACCGATGAAGAACTGGCGGAACTCATGGCTACGAATTTTCTCATGGCTCACTTTGCTTTCCGTGATTTTCTTACCAAACCCAAAGAAGGCTGGCCGGAAATCAAGACTATTGTTCTGACAAACGCCGGTACAAAAGAAGTGAAGGCAGGTATTGAGCGAGGAAAGATAATCGGTGAGGAAGTCAACCGTTCGCGGCATATCGCGACCATGCCGGGCGGACATATGACGCCGGAAATCCTAGCCAAGCATGCAGAAGTGTCTGTCAAAGGCTTGCCGGTCAAAGTACGGGTGCTGGGTGTCCCGGAAATGACTCGTTTGAAAATGGGAGGGGTGCTCGGCGTCGGCAAAGGATCGGATGCCAAACCGTGTTTTATTATTTTGGAATATTTTGGCGGTAAGAAAAATGAGAAGCCGGTGGTGCTGGTGGGTAAAGGTGTGACGTTCGACACCGGAGGAATCAATCTCAAGCCCAGCGACTATATTCTCGGTATGAATATGGATATGTCCGGCGGGGCAGCTGTGATTCATTCGCTAGCTGCTGCGGCACGTTTGAAACTGAAGAAAAATGTTGTGGCCCTTATTCCGGCGGTGGAAAATATGCCCTCCGGATCGAGTTATCGTCCCGGAGACATTTTGCATTCTATGTCGGGAAAAACCATTGAAGTATTGAATACCGACGCGGAAGGGAGAATTATTTTGGCGGACGCTCTTATCTATGCGAAGCGTTATCATCCGGCACTTGTCGTGGACGTAGCGACGCTGACAGGCGCGGCCATGGGGGCGCTTGGAGAGCGTGCCTCGGCGCTCTTTACTCAGGATGAAAAATTGGAACTCCAGATACGTCATCTCGGCGAAGCCACGGGCGACTATGTGTGGCCCATGCCGCTCTGGGATGAGTATGACGATGAAGTGAAGGGGACGTTTGGTGATGTAGCCAACCTCGGCAAGACTCGTTACGGAGGGGCTGTGACGGCGGCCGTGTTTCTCAAACAATTCGTGGATAATAGCTATCCCTGGGTGCATCTTGATATCGCGCCGCGCATGACGACCTTGCCCGATGAATTTCTCGCCAAAGGTTCTGCCGGCGCCCCGGTGAGACTCCTGGTGAAGATTCTTGAGAAATTGTAAAGTAAAAAAGAAAAATAAAGCCCCGGAGGATTTCCGGGGTTTTTTAAAAGAGACAAGACAGGGTGTTTTTCCGGCTATCCTTTTTTGAAAACACGGCTATTTTTTAATTGCTCCAGAGCTGCACTTTCGCCTTTCATGCGCAGAACCTCAGTGAGGAGTTGCGGATCGCCCATAACAGCTAGCTTGTCCGGAATCTCCGGCGTATGATAATGATCCCGTAATATGGCGTAGAGCCGCAAGACATCGTTTGATAATTTTATTTCAGCCACACCCGCGTACACCTGGGCATTGGCCATGTATATTTCACTGACGGATGCCCCCGCTTTTTCGTCTATTATTTTCTTGACGATTTCATATTCCGGCAGAGCCAGGCATCCTTCGAGCGTGTGATAAGCATCATATTCCCTATTGATATAGGTAACATTGGAATCTTTCTTTTCTTGTGGTACCGCGGGGGTCTGCGGTTCCTTCTTATCTTCGGGAAGTTCGGAGGGGAGTTCAAAAGCTTTGGCGGGGGTTGCCATAGGATTTTGTATTAATGGATTGTCTTGTATTATAGCATGGACAAAAATCCTATAAGTTGTGGGTATTTGGCGTGGGCGTGGTAGGATGGGGGTATCAGAGGGGGAGATGGCGAGATATGGGTATTAAATAATTAATATTTAAAGTTATGAAAGGATTCCACGCAAACATAGAAAAAGACACGCTCGAGAACACCGACTTCCGTCGCGTGCTCTACACAGGCAAACACAGCCAGCTGGTACTGATGAGCTTGAAACCCAAAGAGGAGATCGGTCTCGAAACACATACCGAAAACGACCAGTTTTTTCGGATAGAAAAAGGCCACGGTATGTGCATCCTCGATGGCCATGAATACGCACTCGCCGACGGTTCAGCCATTGTGGTCCCGTCCGGCGCCAAGCACAATATCATCAATACGTCGGAGACAGAAGACCTCAAGCTCTATACCGTCTACTCTCCGGCACACCATAAGGACGGCATTGTCAGGGCTACCAAAGAAGAAGCCGAAGCCAACGAAGCGGAGTTCGACGGCACAACTACCGAATAAATATTGGCCATTGCCAAAAATGAAAGCCAGGGGCAGGCATAATAAATATACTGAGCTGTGAATCGATAGAATAGTATTGATGATATTCTCACATTCTGCAGAATGTGAGAATGTTGAAAAGGTATGAAGAAGGTATTGAAGACAGCCAAACAATTGGAACGGCATTT
Organism: Candidatus Moraniibacteriota bacterium; assembly: GCA_030648835.1. Classification (GTDB taxonomy): domain Bacteria; phylum Patescibacteriota; class Minisyncoccia; order Moranbacterales; family UBA1568; genus UBA1568. The sequence continues at coordinate 101,832 of JAUSGT010000001.1, forward strand.
CAAGGGAGCGGCCAATCATCGCCGCATCGAGATTTTGCTTTTGCTCGCTGATGATGAGGGTATGAGTTTGGACGGGATTGCCGAGCGGTTAGATTGCAACATCAAAACCATTTCAGAACACACACGCAAGCTGGTGCAAGCCGGCTTGGTAAACAAGGCATACAAGGGGAGATCGGTCGAACACACGCTTTCTCCGTACGGAAAATCATTCTGCCGTTTTATAAGAACATTCTGACATTCTGCAGAATGTCAGAATGTCTGGGGTGGGTGGTTTTCGGGTGGGGGAGGTGGTAGGATGGACGTAACGAGTTAGGTAACAGGAATTATGTCGGAATTCTCTCCAATTGAAGCGCTCAAAGTGCCCGTGAAGAAAGTGGCCAGGGCGGCGGAAAACGCGTTTTTTAATTATGAAAGGAATCAAAGTACTGAGGCGTCATGGGACACTCTTTTTGACAACAAAGCGGGAAAATTCCTGCGCACCCAAGCGCTCTTCACGGTGATTCGCGATATGGTGCCGGACAGCCTCTTCGAAAAATTGACCGGGAGATTTTACAAATATCAGAAAGGTGGTCTGCCGATTGATCCGGAGAAATATACTTTTGACGAAAAAAGGGTTGGTGGCGGTGGCGAATGCAATGTTTACAGGCTCAACTCGCTTGATTCGGATCTTCCGTCACTCGTGATCAAAATTGATCAATTCATTTCCCGCAGTACCGATAAAATGCTCACTCGGGCCAAGGCGGTAAAAAGTGAGTATGAAGAGAAAAAAGAATTATATCGGGATCTGCCGGAATTGATTCCGGACGAGTTCCACTTTATCGGAAAAAGTCCGCGTGGGGGAAAGCCGGCCCTTCTGACGATCCAGGAGTTTCTCGGTAATGAGAATGAAATGAGAGATCTCTTCCGAGGTATCAGTAAAGAAGAATTATTGGAAATCTTGCGGCAGAACTCTCGATTGCAGGCAGACTTTCGGAAATTTGCAGGAATTACGCTTGAGCGTGCTCGTGAAAAGGATGAGATGATCGATACTTTGGGAGACAAAAACCTGGTGCTTATACAGAGAGAAGGGAATACCTCTCTCATCTTTCTTGACCCGCATGTTACCAAGCATCCCGTTGCCGATGTGAAAGAGAGCGCGAGGATCCGGGCGGATCTCGATTATCTGGAGGGTATCGTCGCGACGCTCGATAATGGCGAGTAATCGTCCGGGATGATAGGATGGACGTACTATGAATTACAAACGCTACGATATTGTCGTCATCCCGCCAAAAGATATTACCGAACAAGCCATCGAGATGAGCCGGGCATTGGAGCGGTTTGATTCTTTTTTCGTTCTCGATGATGAGACATTCCATCCGCACATTTCGCTCTACCATGCGCCCTTCGACGAGTCAGCGCTCGAAACCGTGATTGCTGTAGTGGGAGACATCGCGGCCGCTACGCAGTCATTTTTGTTACAGCAGGAAACGTATTATCCGGATCAAGGAGTATGGGTCGGAGTGCGCTATGTCGTCGACAAAGCCATTCTCGATCTGCATACCGCTGTCATCGAAGCGACGAAAGGCTATCGTGTGATAGAGGATGACGCCCGCTACAAGGCGCGCTGGGCGGATCTCGGCCCGCAGCAACGAAAAAACATAGAGGATTGCGGCTGGCCGGATGCCTTTACCGCTTATTTTCCGCATATCAGCTTTACGAAACTGAAGCAACCGAAAGCGGATGTCCTCGCCCATCTCCCGCAACACGACTTCTCATTTCTTGCCGACCATATCGGTTTGTATGAACTGGGGGCAGACGGGACATGCGCCAAGCTCGTGGCGGACTTCCGGCTTGAAAAGAGGGACTGAAGGGGAGTTATAGTTCCTATATATAGTTATTGGCAATAAATGTGTAGGTTACTGTATATTTAGGTAGATTTACATACTACTTGTGTAGATTTAGATCGTATGATAGTATCATTATATGGAAGAAGAATTACTTACAATCGGTCAAGCTGCTGAATATCTTGGGGTCGCTCTGAACACGTTACGTCGTTGGGACGAAAGTGGTAAATTGGTTGCGATCAAAAAGGATGGTGGCACTCATCGATATTATCGTGAGAAAGACTTGGAAATTTTTGCCAGTGATTTGATGATGTTTGCTTCTGGGTGGATCGAGAGCGGAGTTGAGTTTCCAGGGACATTCTATTGTTCGACCAGCTCGATTTTCAATGCCAGACTGACGAAAATGGAGTACGTGCTCATGCAGAAGCCGGGATTTGAAAAATTATATTCCTTGATTGTTCTCGTTACCGGAGAGATTGGTGACAATTCGTTTGCTCACAACTTGGGGAAGTGGCCGGATACAGCAGGAATTTTTTTCGGTTACGACCTAGAGAAGCGGATCATTGTCCTGGCTGATCGAGGACTGGGTGTATTGGAGACGTTGTGCCAGGTGCGTCCAGACCTTCCGAGTCATGTGGCGGCGGTGGAAGTTGCCTTTACCGAATTTATTTCTGGCCGGGCACCGGAAAAGCGAGGTAACGGACTGAAACTCGTTCGCGAGGTCGTCACGGATCAGCCAATTGATTTATTTTATACCAGCGGGGATGCCGAGGTGCGCATGCAAGGCGCGGATAAAGTGTTTCGTGTTACGCGCGGGCAACATATCTTGAGGGGATGTTTAGCAAAGATAGAATTTTAATCCATTGTAAAAAGCATATGAAATTACAGCTAGAAAAATTTGGCACGACGCTCATATCGCGGGAATTGGGGAGCGAGGCCTTCAAGGCATTCCAGTCGACTCTGCGCGAGCTTTCTCCTGATGAAGAGCTAGAAATAGATTTTTCTGGTGTACTGACATTGTCACCGTCATGGGCTGATGAATTTTTAAGTCCATTGCTGAATCAATTGGGTGACAGATTAATTCTTTTACCGAGTGACAATCTTTCAGTACACGCAACGCTCCGAATTCTTCAAGAGGCTAATAAGCAGAGTTTTACGATGAAGTAATGTACCCCGCCCGCCGTGCTTGCTCTGTGAAATTGCAAAGCACCGACGGAGTCGGATTCCGCTTCGGAAAAAAGCCAAGAGCAGACAGAGTAAATATACTGAGCAGTGAAGTATTAAGGACTGGAAGAAATAAGAATATGGCGTATATCTTTCTTGATGAAAGTGGTGATTTGGGGTTTGACTTCAAAAAGAAGGGCACTTCCAAGTTTTTTATTGTTACCATTCTCTTTACCGAAGACTCCAGAGGAGGGATTGAAAAGGTGGTGAAGAAAACACATTCAGAACTTGCGAAGAAATTCAAAAGACGTGTTGGTACATTGCATGCGGTTCAAGAAAAGCCCATTACCCGTACCCGTTTTCTGAAACGGATTGCCGAGAAGGAATGTGGTGTTATGGCTATTTATCTCAACAAGAAGAAGGTACATACGCATCTCCAGGACGAAAAACAAGTGCTTTACAATTACGTGACCAATATTCTCTTAGATAGAATCTATACGAAAAAAATTCTTTCCCCGGATCTTGTCATAGAGCTCATCGCATCTCGGCGCGAAACCAACAAGTTTCTTAATGAAAACTTCAAAGATTACTTGAGCCGGCAAATAAAGAATAACCACAAAGGTCTTATGAAAATTTCCATTAAAACACCGGCTGAAGAGAAGTGTCTTCAGGCAGTAGACTTTCTGAGTTGGGCAATTTTTCGTAAATATGAGCGCGGAGATGAAAGTTACTACAATCTTTTCAAGAGAAAAATCATCGAGGAGAATCCTTTATTTCCGTAAAAACAAAACCTCGTACGCTGTCTAGAGCAACCATCCGGAAGCCCACGTACGAGGATTTACTTGTATGCCTGTATTGTAGTAAATAAAACAAGACTTGTCAAGGGAAGGGGGCTGACGTATTTTTGCGTAAAAAATGGAATATTTTGGCTTGTTTTCTTTACGGAAGGGGGCATTTGGAGTAGATTGGTGATAGGTTTATCCCGCTTGCCGCGTTGCTGTACGAGATAGTCATGAATTTTCGGATTATACGGTAAAAGTATTGAGTTTATTCATTTTCCGTAAAAAGCCAAGAGCAGACAGAGTAAATATACTGAGCAGTGAATCCATAGAATAGTATTGATGATATTCTCACATTCTGCAGAATGTCAGAATGATTGGGTGGGTGGGGGGAGGTGGTATGATGGGTGTACCAGAGGGGAAGATTCGTGTATTAAATAATAATATTTCAATACTATGAAAGGATTCAACACACACATAGAAAAAGATACGCTCGAGAACACCGACTTCCGTCGCGTGCTTTACACAGGCTCGCACAGCCAGCTGGTATTGATGAGTTTGAAACCCAAAGAGGAGATCGGCCTCGAAACACATACCGGAAACGACCAGTTTTTTCGGATAGAAAAAGGCCACGGCATGTGCATCATCGACGGCCATGAGTATGCACTCGCCGATGGTTCGGCTATCGTGGTCCCGTCCGGCGCCAAACACAATATCATCAACACGTCGGAGACAGAAGACCTCAAGCTCTATACCGTCTACTCTCCGGCGCACCATAAGGACGGCATTGTCAGGGCTACCAAAGAAGAAGCCGAAGCCAACGAAGCGGAGTTCGACGGCACAACAACCGAATAAATATTGGCCACTGCCAAAAATGAAAGCCAAGGGCAGGCATGATAAATATACTGAGCTGTGAAGTATTAAGGATTGGAAGAAATAAAATTATGAAAAAAACTAGTAGCAAGGGGATTGTTGGCGTATCTGGTGAATATTTTGTGGCTGCGGAACTTTCTCAGCGAGGCATTGTGGCTACCTTGACTCTCAAAAACACTCCCTATATCGACATACTTGCCACAAACTTAGAAAAGGGCACAACCGCCAACATTCAGGTGAAAACTATGTCTGTCGATAACAATGCTGGTTGGAGATTGGGGGAAAAAGATGGATTGCCTTCAAATATAAAGAATCACTTTTATGTGCTCGTTGATTTACATGGACCTGGTAAATTGCCCGAATATATAATCATACCCAAGAAAGTATTAGCAGATTTTATAAATAAGGGTCATGCTGAATGGCTTTTAGGAAAAAAGAAGGATGGCTCCTCTAGAAAAAATACTGGCGTTAGAGTTTTTGATCCAAACAGAAAAGTGTCTACTCGAAAATTTGCCGAAAAATACGTAAATAATTGGAGCATATTAGATTTGTGGTAGTAAAAGTTATGGATAAGATAAAAGATTTGACTAAAAGAATACTAGCTTTCCGCAATGCTCGGGACTGGAAGCAATTTCACAATCCGAAAGACGTGGCGCTCTCGCTGGTTTTGGAAGCGGCGGAGGTTATGGAACATTTCCAGTGGAAGAACCCGGCGGAAATTGAAGAGTATGTAAAAAAGCATAAGAAAGATATAGGCGAAGAATTGGCTGATGTTTTCAATTGGGTGTTGCTGCTGAGTCATGATTTGGGGATAGATATTGTAGAAGCGGCCAAAAAGAAAGTTAAAAAGAACGAAAAAAAGTACCCCGTAGAAAAAGCCAAAGGCAGGCATGATAAATATACTGAGCAGTGAATTGATTACCTCGCTGAGCAGGATTTCGCTAGGAATGTTAGGATATACGTAACGAGTTACGTAACAGGTTACATAACAAACTATGAACAAAGAAATTAGAAAACTCACTAAGTTAGGGGGAAAATCCATCGGGCTGACCTTGCCGATTGAATTAGTTCGGGAGTTGGGGTGGAGGGAAAAACAGAAAGTGACCGTCAAGCGTGTTCGTGGGGGTGTGATGATTAAAGATTGGAAGAAATAGGACTAATCTTGCAATAATATTAATGACGTGTTATTATTAGTGTATGTCTGGTAAACAAGAAATAAAAATAATTCAAGAAACTTTCGACATAAACGCTATTTATGCAAGACGTGTTTTTGCTTCGGTGAATATTTCAAACTTTTTAGAGGAAGCGAGACAAATTATAACGAGCAAACCAAAGCCATTTGTGAAATGGGTTGGGGGGAAGCGACAATTACTCAAGCAGTTTCGACTCCTTGATCTTTATCCACCGGACGAGTTTGATCCTGAGAAGGCAAGATATTTTGAGCCGTTTGTAGGGGGAGGCGCAGTGTTCTTTGATTTACTTCCGAGAAAGGCTTATTTGTCTGATCTTAATTTTGAGCTTGTCACAACTTATAATGTTATTAAAAATGATGTTGAAAAGTTGATTACATCGTTAAAAAAACAAAAATATAATAAAGAGTATTATCTGAAAATCCGTTCAAAAAATCCTGAAAGGTTGTCTGATCTACAAATTGCTACTCGTTTTATATTTTTGAATCGCGCCGGCTTCAATGGGATGTATCGTGTAAATAGTAAAGGAGGGTTTAATGTTCCTTTCGGTAAATACGAGAATCCGCTTATTTGTGATGAAAAAAATCTTCGGAAAGTTTCGAAGGCGTTGCAGAATGTTGAAATAAAACACCAAGACTATAAGTTCGTTTTGAAGAAAGCAAAGAAAAGAGACTTTATATATTTTGATCCGCCATATCATCCAGTAAGTAAAACGGCAGCGTTTACTTCATATACCTCACAAGGTTTTGGGGAAAAAGAACAAATAGAATTACGTGATACATTTTTGAAACTTCACAAGAGAGGTTGTTTTGTGATGCTTTCAAATTCTGATGCGCCTTTTATTAATAAAATTTATTCTGAAATTAAAAAATATGGTGTCAGAATTAATAAGGTTGAAGCAGGGCGCGCAATAAATTCAAAGGCTTCTGGAAGGGGTAAGATCACAGAAATATTGGTAACTAACTATTAATCTTATGGCAAATAATAATTCGTGGAATAAAATTTTCGAAGATAATAATATTTTAGAGCACGATTTTTCTAAAAGCCCTTTTTATTTGTCTGCAGAAATGATAAAAAAATCAGTACAAGAGTTTAAGAAAACTAATGAGAAAGAGGTGCGTTGCTTATGTAAGATGGATACGCGAGAAAGCGTTCCAGAAATAATGAGAAGAAATGGATTGGTTTTGTTGCCAGTCAAAAATAAATATTATGTGATAGTAAACGGCGAAGGATATGTCGATATACCTGAAATCAATAGTGAAGCCGAAATCTACAACACTAAATTGGATTTTGATTTAGACACAGCGAAAATTGGAAACTCAGAAATGCAGCATCTTGATTTTGCTTATGCTTCAAGCCTTATTAGAACATTCATGAGCGATCCTTCGCTAGTTCTAACAATTAGAGGGAGGAAATATACACCAGAGTTTAGTTATAAAATTGGTAACAATATAATTGATACGAAGGGTGTTCAAACTGAAGTTGATGCCGGTTATGAAGGAAAGGACAAGATTGTTTTGATAGAAGCAAAGAACTCATCTACTAAAAATACAATCATTAGACAATTGTATTATCCATATAGACAATGGGCAGAACACACAAAAAAGGAAGTCTTCTTATTATTTTTCGAGAAGAGGATTGATGAATATTTGATATGGCAATACAGGTTTGCTGATAAAGACAGCTACGATTCTATTAAATTAGTTAGATCTAAAAAATATAAAATTGTTTAAGTGTCTGAAAAAGAGATAAAACTGCATCCGGATGAGTTTGAAATGGAGTGCACTACAGTATGGGCATTTCCTCGTCGTGGTAATTGGGCTACACACAAGTCGGATTGGCGTGGTAATTGGGCGCCAGAAGTTGCTCGAAATTTGATATTGCGTTATTCAAAGGAGGGTGATCATCTACTAGATTGCATGATCGGTGGTGGAACAACGGCAATAGAGGCAAAAATATTGAATCGTCATATTACTTGCGTTGATGTTAATGAAGAAGCTCTCAAACGGACAAGAGACGCTTTGAAATTTGATGTTGATAACAAAGCAAAACAACGAATAATAAAGTGCGATGCTCGAAACATGAGTTTTATCAAGGACGGAGAAATAGATTTTGTTCTCACTCATCCACCATACGCGGATATTATAAAATATAGTGATGGAAAATTAGAGGATGACTTATCAGGTATACATAATATAGATGCCTTTGTAGATGAGATGGAGAAAGTTATCAAAGAAATGTTTCGAGTACTAAAGAAAGGAAAATATTGTGCGATTTTGATGGGGGATACAAGACGGAATAAAATGTATCAGCCTCTCGCATTTAAGGTAATGGGTAGATGTCTGAGCGCAGGATTTGTCTTGAAAGAAGATATTATTAAAAGGCAGTTTAACTGTAAAGCAACTGGTTTTTGGGTGAATAGGTCAAAAGAGAGCAACTTTCTTTTAATTATGCATGAACACTTATTTATTTTTCAGAAAATTTGAGATGCCAAAAAAGATACCATGAAAGATGTGAAAGATAAAGTAAAAAGATTTATTAATTGCATAGGTGAAAAACGTGGTGACGTTAATGAAATATTGATCATAAATTATTAAATATGCTTAACCTATTTAAAACTAAAAAAATACTTCAAGGCCCAGACTGGTCTTTTCAAGACGAAGCCGTAAAAAAAGTAGTTTCTGATTTTTTAAAGGAGCCACAAAGCAAAAAATTATTAGTCATCCCAACTGGAGGGGGGAAAACTATTGTTGGTTTTAAGGTCATTAACGAACTAATCGAAAAAGGCTTTCTTAAAAATGGCAAAAAAGCAGTTTGGATAGTTCATACAAAATGGTTAAAAAAACAAACTGAACTAAAGCTAGTTTCAGCAATTGAAAAATTTCATTTTAATAAAGAAATACTCAGTATTCTTGAAATAAGAATGAAGTCAGATGCGCGTAATAATATTTTTTTAACTCAAAAATCAAAAGAATATAAGATGGTAGTTATTGATGAGGCTCACCATTCAGCTGCAAATACTTACAAAGATTTTTTTAGACCTGATGTAAATGTACTTGGTCTAACAGCTACGCCCACAAGAACTGATGATCTCACGCTTGATTTTAAGGATATATCGTATGCAATTACTTTTAACGAACTTGTAAAAAGAAAAGTTATACTTTTACCAAAATTTATTACTGTAGAAACTGGGTTAACTATTGACGCCAGATCATTAAATTACTATTCGGAAAATGATTTTATTAAATTCGATATTGATGAAAGAAATAATATTATTGCCGAGAAAATATTCTTACTTAAAAGAAATAATAAAAGATCTTTTAATAAAATAATAATTTTCGTTGGATCTAATGCACATGTTAAGGAATTGTATGAAATACTGAAGAGAAAAAATAAGTTTTATGGAAACTTGTTCAAGTATGTTGGATACATATATAGTGGTGATAATAATGATTTAAATATAGATAATGACTCATATTTAGAGAAACAACAGGGAATCAGCTCGTCAATATTAGTTAATTGTATGATTTTAAATGAAGGATACGACGATCCTTCTATTGACACGGTAATAATGGCTACACCAAGTAACTCTATACTTTACTATATGCAATGCGTCGGGCGCGTGGTGCGTAATCCGGGTGGGTATAGCTCGAATGCAAATGTGGTGGAGATGGTAGATAAATTACCAAACATAAATTATAGGATTGATAACCGCTGGCTTTTTGCTGAAATTTCAGATCTCCTAGAGCCCGAGGTCATTGACGTTAGTTATGACTTTAACAACAAGGCCTCAGTTATTAGGAAGATTCTTTTGGAACACAAGGTCAAAGCTAAATATATTGATTTATTTGATGAGAAACAAAGCTTAGAGGATTTCACCTTACTCCTATTTGCAGACGCGCCAAATTATGAAGCTTCGACATGGAAGCCAATATATTTATTTGAAAAAAATCGTTCCAAATATATAGATGCTTTTAATAAAATCTCTGCTAATGTTTCTGAATATTCACGCTATAATGATGAATTTGTTTTTTTCCAGACTCTCAATTTTTCTAAAGACAATTATTATTTTAGGTATCCAGAAATGCGAATATCTCTCATACTAGCCCTTGAAAGAGCTAATAATTTAAAAAATTTAAAACAAAAGGTTGATTGTATTAAATACTATACTTTTCATGAAACACAATATAAAGCTTGGTGGAAAATTATTATTTCTTTGCTATTTAAATCATTAACTAAAATTTATGCAAACCTTAAAGGAAGTAGAGCTTAAGTTTGATCAACTTTTACTTGACCCAAATAATCCTCGTTTTGCTAAGCATAGCGATGAGCTTGTTGCTGAAGATGACTATGAGGAAATGCAGTCCGAGACCTTTTCAAAGATGATTCAGAGGGAAAACAACTTTGAAATTGCGGAGCTTGCAAAAAATATTAGCAAAAATGGGTACCTAGGTTTTGACAGGATGTTTGTTAAAAAATTAAAAGGATCTAAGTTTCTAGTTATTGAAGGCAATAGAAGGTTAGCTGCCATTTATTTTCTTCTAAAGCAGGAAGAATCACACCGCACAAGAGGAGCTCTCGCCCCAGAAATTAAAAAAACATTTTTAAAGATACCCTGTGTTGATCTTACAAATTGGGAAACGGAAGATATAAAGAGGTTGCTTGGCCTCAGACACTATGATTCTGTAAAAGATTGGAGGCCCCTGCCAGGTTCATTCAATCTTTTCTTAACGTATATGGCGGAATATGCAAAAGTGAACAATATTGAAATCTTGAATAGCGACCACGCAAAGCATTTTATTTATGATCAAAATATTAGTAGAAAGATAGCAGATATCTATGCAATGAAGGAAGCGAGGGTTAAGTCAATGATCTTAACTTACAGAGTATATCTTCAAGTTTTGGAATATCACAACGATATCAACTTTGAAACAACGAATCTTTTTTCCATAATTGAAGAGACTATAAGTAAGGAAATTTTGAGGAAAAGATTTGAGTTTGATCCATCCGCGGGCCAGTTTTCTGAAAATGGACTAGAATTGTTTATTGACTTATGTATTGGAAAAGATGGAAGTGCCCCAGTTATAACTGAAGTGTCACGCGGCGAATCTACTCTAAGAGACTATGCTTATGTTCTACAGGAAGGGAGTGACTACGATCGTGAACGAATAGAGCTGAACAAAGAAAAAAGTGGTGATGTGAAAGCAGATGTTAAATCAAGTCAAAATCAAAGAAATTTAATAAATACTCTGAAGCAAATTAAATTAGAATTAGGAAAAATTAATCTTGACCAGATAAAGATTGATGATATTACAGACCGTGAAAAAGAAATTATCGATGATCTACAGGAAACACTGAACAAGCTAAAAGGGGCATCAGGGGGAAAACTTTAAATAGTATGAGTGATCTTTACTTTCGAAAAACTTACAGTGAATTCGTTGAGTTTGTTTCCAACACTAATGATGAACTTATTATCTTATGTCCGTATATAAAACTAGAACCATTAAAATTGCTATTAGAAAAAGTTAAACCAGGAATAAAGGTAATAGTTGTAGCAAGATGGAAAATTAGTGATTTGGTATTTGGGAGTTCTGATATTGAGGTTTTTGAATATTTGAAAAGTCTTAATCATAGTTTTTACATTAACAATAAAATACACCTTAAGGTCATTATTAAAGATAAAAGGAATATATTAATTGGAAGTGCAAATATAACAGGATCTGGGCTTGGGCTGTTTGATAGTTCAAATATTGAGGCTATTGCCATCGAGAGCTTAGATGAGAAGTATTTACCATCAGTATATTCAATACTAAGAGAATCAATAGAAGTCGATGATGTTTTGGTTAATACAATATCTGAAAAGTTAGAAGGGTTTCAAAATGTTAGAGAAGAAAAAGACAAAATTACTGCTGAATTGGGGGAATTAGAAAAACAGATATTTATAAAAAAGAAAAAAGGGATTTTGGTTTATGATTTTCCTTTTACAGGATCGCCGGCAGTACTCCTTAAAGCTATAAATGAAAAAGATATTAATGATACTGTCCAACATGATCTTCAGGTATTAAAATTAACTACTAGAGAGATTAATCTTAGTTTATTGAGGGAGGCATTTTTAACGTCAGACGCCTATATTTGGCAAGAACAAAATATCCCAGAAGAAGCTCTCTTTGGAAAGTATTCGGAGTTACTTCATAATGCTCTAATTGATGATCCTAAGCCTTATCGAAAACAGGTAAAGGAGTTAGTAGTAAATATGTTTGTTTGGACATCAGAACTTTCAGACGATTATGTTATAAAAAAATATAATCATACCCAATCTCTAGTCAGGAGACAAAATTAATATACGGAATGAAGAAAAGTATTACTGATATCAATTGGATGAGGTTCAAAACGACTAAAGGTCAAGAGTTTGTTGTGGGTGTAGATTTTACCGCAGAAGACGCATTCATTAAAGCTAAAGAATTGCGACAAGAAGGAAAAGCAATAGATGCTCTAGGTGTAATCGATGTATCACTTTATTTAGATTGGAATAGGCCTGCTGCACATAATATTAAGGCAAGCATTTTACTTACTTTAAAGCGATTTGGTGAAGCAATTAGTTCGTGTGATGAAGCAATTCGACTGAATCCGAATTTGGCGGAGTCTTTTAATAATAAAGCAGTAATATTAAAGGCATCTGAGAATTATGAGGATGCACTTACCTTGATTGAGAAAGCCCTTGATTTAAATCCAGATAATCCCGCACTTATTTATAATAAGGAGAGTATTTTAGAAGCTCTGCGAAATCAAAATGGTCTAAATAGGAAAATGGGCTAGGTACTTTTTTCTTGCAAAAGGAGTACAAAGGCGGCACAACTGAATAGCGAACTATCGAGAGAGTGGCGGTGGGGGGCTTGCTATTTTCATAAAAGTATGCTATAATGGGTGTGTAAAAGAAGAAAAAAATAAAAACCATCCAAAATATTAAAAGAAGTTAGGAAAGAGCCATATTCACAAGATATTCCACACCCCAGTCTTCTGGGGTGTTTTTATTTATTAACCCACTAGTATGTTAGGTAAAGAAGAAATTGATCAGAAAGCGGCGGAATTTGGTTTAAATCCTGTAGATGTAGAAAAGGATTATGTTTATGGATGGCTTTTAAATTCCATTTACTCGGACTCTTCTTTGGGGGACCTGCTTGTGTTAAAAGGTGGAAATGCTTTAAGAAAAGGTTATCTGCTAGGGACACGGTTTTCTAAAGACCTAGATTTTTCTCTAGAAAAAGGAATACAAATAGATTTTCTTCACGAAGAATTAGATAAAGTTTGTTCAGTAGTCAATGCTCAAACTCAAGTAAAATTTGAACTAGATCGGACTAGGGTTGAACCTAAGAATCTGCCGATTGCTAACCTTGATGTGTTGGAGGCAAGACTCTATTTTAAGGGTTTTTATGGGGAAGAGACTATTTCTCTTAAAACGCAACTAGATATCACCCAGTTTGATAAGATCTACCTCCCAGTTCAGTCAAGGAAAATTCTGCATCCTTATTCAGACGCAGAAGCTTGTAGTGGAAATATCAAATGTCAAAAAGCTGAAGAAATTGTTGCTTCTAAACTTAATAGTCTTCTCCATAGAAGGAAAGTCTGTGATTTATTTGATCTTCTTAAGTCTACGATGTTTACCAACGATGTTTTGTTGGATAGATCAGAGGTAGTTAAAACTTTTCTGAAGAAGACTATTTATGAGGCTACTCCAGATACACCAAAACAACAGCTTCTTAGCACTCCTTTGGAAGAGTTCCGTCCATTTTGGGGAAGTCTGGTGACTCCAAATGCTAGTATCATCCAATTTGATGATGTGGTGGCAAACTTCGGAGTTTTAATTAGTAGTTTTTTTGACTTGGTAGCTCCTTTATCTCCACAATTTGTTCCAGCTGGAGCTTTTGGTGGCTCCAGAAGATATGGGTCGTCTATGATGCGGTATGGGAGTGTGCCTAGTTTTTTCTCAGCTGGTATACGAAATATCATTATTAATGCCGGAAGAACTCAGAAGCTTATTCAGCTTACCTATGACAACTATACAAGGTTAGTAGAACCGTATTCAATGGAGTATTATGTTCGAAAATCAGACGGGGTAGGATTGGAATATTTTTGGGGATATGATACAACTGGTGGAAAATCAGGAGAACAGTCGATAAAGAGGTTCATTTGTGACAAAATACAATTTGCCAAAGAAACAGATAGGGGCTTTAATCCAAGGTTTGCGGTTGAATTTTAATTAGATAGGAAAGTATGAATAATGCCTTTGATGAAATTTTAGAGAAATCGAAACGAGATATGAAAGAAATCTCGGATGAATTTAATGTCAAATTTAGAGAATTCGATACTAAGTTGGAATCATCACGGAAACTAAGTATTTCAGCAATATATCAAATAGTTATTCTGTCATCTAGTATCGTTGGATTTTCAGTGTCCCTTTTTTCGATCCCTGTCTTGCAGTCTAGATTAAATTTGGATAACCTCCGTTTTTCTTGGTATTTTTTTATGTCGGTTATTATGTTAGGATTCTTTATTCTAATTTTTGAGGGAAGAGCAAAATATGCAAAAACATGGAAAAATTTTCAAGTGAGTAGATTTCCAGATGCGGGTGATTATAATTACACGATTAAAGAAAAAATTATTGCAACATCTATTGTTATATTAACTATCTTTTATCCTGCGAATTTAATATTCAACAGGGTTTACAAGGAGGAAAGTGAAAAAGCTTTTAAGCAAAGAATAAACGGATTTGTAGTACACAAATTAGCGAGTATAGAAAACGCATTAATTTTTCTAGAAAACATCCTTTTTATATTATTTATATGTGGATTAATTATACTAGTTTCAAGTTTTTCATAGATGAAGAAAAGAGAGTCAGATACCTTTTTGATACGAATTTCTCAGTCTCTGGGCTTCCTCCATAGGCGGACAGGGGGTTTTTGTTTGGGTGTATACTGAACAAATGCAGATGTCATTCAATAATTAAGGCAATAAAAGAATATGGATGAGCACGTTGAGAAGGAAGGACTCAAACATCTTGAGAACATAGAGCAGGACCTCGACGAGATAAAAGAACGCACGCCGACGCCGCGGCGTGCTTTTACCTATGGTCTGTGGCAAGGGGCAGGGGCACTCATCGGAGGCATTCTGGCGCTGACTCTCTTGGGCTGGGCATTATCGTTCTTCGGGATCATTCCCGGCTTTGCCGATGTTGCCAAGTACTTCCAAGATATTGTGAGCAACTTTCGCCGCTAGCCAATCCAACAAAAACTCAAGAAAAAAAATGAGCTATTATCTCTATATTCTCAAATGTGCGGATGGGACGTTGTATACGGGAATCACCGTTGATTTGAAGAGAAGAATTATCGAACACAATAGTTCGGCGCTCGGAGCGAAGTACACGCGGGGTCGTCGGCCGGTCACACTTATTTTTTCCAAAAAATTTCGCACGCGTTCCACTGCATCCGTTGCCGAATCCCGTATCAAGAAACTTTCTCGCGAAGAAAAACTCGATGTAGTAAAAAAATATGCAGATCGAATATGAGGCGACGTTTCCAGATGTAGAGAAGGAAGTCGTGCGCGAAAAATTGAAACAAGCCGGAGCGGTTTTGGTGCGGCCGGAATTCTTGCAGAAGCGGGTGGTATTCGATATGCCTCTCGGGCATGAGCTTGCCGGCGGCTGGGTGCGGGTACGCGATGAGGGAGACAGAGTGACTATGAGCATCAAGATCGTGAGCGGCGATAAGATAGACGATCAGAAAGAAATGTGTCTCACAGTGGATAGTTTCGAACAAGGGGAAGCATTTCTCACGACGCTCGGATGCCGGAAAAAATCGTACCAGGAAACCAAGCGTGAACTGTGGACGCTCGATGGTACGGAGATCACCATTGATGAGTGGCCGTTTCTCAATCCATTTGTCGAAGTGGAAGGTAAGTCCGAAGCAATGGTGAAACGAGTGGCGGAGCGCATCGGTTTCGATTATCGGCAAGCGCTTTTCGGAGCGGTGGATGTACTCTATATAAGGCAGTATCCGCATCTGACTTTCAAGCGTATCAACAAAACGCCGCGCATCGTTTTCGCTGGTGAAAATTCTTTTCTCAATTAGAGAATTTTTGTTTTACATGTCAACGGCTCAAGGGAGCTGTTTTTTGGTGCACAAAGAGTGCATAACTTTTTGGCTTGTTCCACTCACATTGGCAGAAAATATTGCTATTTACGCTTCATATAAGCCTTCAAACGCCTGTTTATCAGGCGTTTTCTTTGCGTGTGATTTTGGGCATTTTCGGCGAGGTTGACGCTTTCCCAGAGAGTGGCGTAGAATGGGGACATATTGAACTAAAGTGGGTTGAAGTGGGGAAAGCCATAAAAACTTACGGCACACAACTTGTGACTCACAACGCAGTCATGTTGTGCATTTCAAGAATATAAGGATTTGTTTCCGATTGTTGGTCGTCAGTAAAAAATTATGTTCATCGGAGAATACTCACACACGATCGATCCCAAAAAGCGCCTGGCGCTTCCTTCAAAGTTCCGAGGCGAATTGGGAAACAAAGTGGTGGTGACGCGCGGACTGGATTCCTGTCTCTTCGTCTATCCGATGAAAGTGTGGGAAGAACTGGCGGCGAAGATCGGTACTCTGCCGGTGGGTGGAGCGGGGACACGCAGTTTCACTCGGCTGATGCTCGCCGGCGCCACGGATGTGGAACTGGATAGTCAGGGGCGGGTACTCCTTCCGGAATATCTGAAGCAAGACGGCGGACTGAAAAAAGATGTTACCATCGTGGGGCTCTACAACCGTTTGGAAATCTGGGATACGAACAAATGGAATAAGTATAAATCGCAAGCGGAAAAGAATACCGGAAAGATTGCCGAAGAGTTGGGCAAGTTGGGAGTGTACTGACATTTAATACCTAATATCTAATACCTAATAAAAATCAAACATCAAAATTCAAAATGAGAAGGGCGATTCAAAAATCAAACATCAAAGTTTAGCAAGAATAAATTTTTAAGTTTGAGGGTTGGATGAAGAGTATGAAGGAAACGTTGCATGTGCCAGTTCTTTTGCAAGCAGCAGTTGCCGGGCTCGAGGTACTGCCGGGGTCTGTTGTCGTTGACGCGACGCTCGGCGGCGGGGGACATACGCGCGAAATCCTCAGGCGTGTGTCTCCCGGAGGCTCGGTCATCGCATTGGATACTGATGCCGATGCTCTCGATCATTTTCGCAAAGCGGCTCGGTCCGATGAGTTTCTTGCCAAGGCGCTCGCGAAGCGCTCGCTCATACTCGTGCACAAGAATTATTCTTTATTGGGAGGGGTGCTCGAGGATGAGGGAATCGAGACGGTAGATGCCATTTTGGCCGATCTGGGATTTTCTTCGGATCAAATCGAGGATGGCGAACGGGGGTTCAGTTTTCAGAAGAGTGGCCCACTCGATATGCGGCTCGACCAGGAAACAGAGCTCACGGCAGGGACGATAGTGAACACGTTTTCACAAGGAGAGATTGAAAAGATTCTCCGTGAGTACGGAGATGAGAGTGAGAGCCGGCGTATCGCGAGAGCCATCGTCGTAGCGCGGGAAAAGAAACCCTTCGTGATGACTAGCGAGCTTTCGGAGATAATCGAGAGCGCGTATCCGAAAGGCAAACGTTATCGATCCGTTCGACCAGGCTCACGGCAAGGAAGCATTCACCCGGCGACCAAGACTTTTCAGGCGCTCCGCATCGCGGTCAATCGGGAATTCGAGCATTTGGAGCAGTTCCTTTCGGAAGCGGTGAAACATTTGCGCCCAGGCGGACGGTTGGCGGTTATCACGTTTCATTCCGGCGAAGATCGCATTGTGCAGCAATTTTTCAAGAAACAGATTCAAGGTTGCATTTGTCCTCCGGGGTTTCCCCTCTGTCGTTGCGGAAAGAAATCCATTCTCAAGATACTGACGAAGAAGCCAATTGCACCGGATGATCAGGAAGTGAAAGACAATCCGCGCTCGCGCAGTGCCAAGCTCCGCATCGCGGAAAAACTCTGAGGAGCGATCGGAAAAGAGCAATTTCTCTCAAAAAACCCTCCTTCGCTAAAGCTATGGACGGGCAGGCAAAAATAAATATACAATTTATGCGCGCGTACTCTCGTCAAACGAGTGACGTCTCATTCACGAGACAGAAAAAAGGGCTTCCCTCGGAACTCGCGGGTTCGGTGCATATGCCGCTCTTGGGAGTACTTATGGCAGTCTTTGTCATCGGCGGGTGTTACCTGTATTACGTCAATCGGAGCGCGGTGCAAGGCTACCATTTGCGGACTTTGGAAAAAGAGATAAGCACGTTGAAACAAGAGAACGCGGAATTGAAGATTTCGGAAGCCGATCTCAGGTCACTCTATCGGATCGAAGCCTCGGGAGAGGAACTTCACATGCAGAAATTCGATACGGTGACATATCTTGAAGAGCGCACTCCGGCCTCACTGGCTACCTCGGATCGACCGAGTCAAGATCAGAGTCTGGGCGGGCCGGTGGCTCTGAAGTAGATGAAGAGTCTGTTCAAAATCTCCATATTCTGCCGCGAATCATAAATTTCGGTTATCGGTTTCGGTAGCGAGACGGGTAAGCTCCGGATAGGGATTTTTTAAAGAGACTCTGAAGGAATATGCGCATTTCCGGAAATCTACGATCAAAAACAGGGAAAAAAGAGAACGGCGTCCGGAGCGGGCAAGGGCGGATGTGGATACTCCAGGCCGCTATTTTTTTTGTTGGTTTGGTTTTGATTTTTCGTTTGTATTTTATCCAGGTTGTAAGTCACGACAAGTGGGTGGCGATGGCAGAGGGGCAGTACAATGCTTTTCAAGAGTTGGCGGCTGATCGGGGGGAGATCTATATGCACGACGGAGAGGAGCGGTATCCTCTGGCGGTGAATCGCGAATATCAGATGGTGTATGTCTCGCCCAAAGATGTCGTGGAAAAAGATCGGGCAGCAGTGGAACTCTCCCGTATTCTGGGGGTAGATGCCTTGATGATTCGGGACAAGTTGGCCCTCGTGGATGATCCTTTTGAAATCATCAAGAAGCGTTTGAGTGATGATGAAGTGGCACAGGTCAAAGAGCTCCGTCTGAAAGGTGTGGCGCTCATTCCGGAAAAATATCGGTACTATCCGGCTGGAGAACTGGCTTCGCAGGTTATCGGTTTCGCGAGTCTGGGAGAACGGGGCGGCGCAGGCGGGTATGGGATAGAATCGTCCCAGGATGATCGCTTGCGCGGCGCCGGAGGAACGGTATCGCAGGAAAAAGATGCCGCTGGGCGGTGGATCCCGCTTTCCGATCGCAACATCATTTTCCCCAGGAATGGCGACAGCTTGGTCCTGACGATCGATCGGGTCATTCAGTATGAGACGGAGAAGATATTGAAAGATTCCATGGAGAAATACGAGGCGGATAGCGCGTCGGCGATTGTTATGGATCCCGCTAGCGGAGACATTCTTTCCATGGCGTCGGTTCCGCAGTTCGATCCCAACAACTATTCTCAGGTAGAAGATTATTCGGTGTTTATGAATCAGACTGTCAGTATGACGTACGAGCCGGGGTCGGTGATGAAACCACTGGTGATGGCGATGGGTATCGAAGAAGGGAAAGTGACGCCGCAGTCGGAATTTGTCGATACCGGTTCGGTGAGCGAAGCCGGCTATACCATCCACAATTCGGATAACAAAGTGTATGGCCGGAGCACCATGACCGAAGTTTTGAATCAGTCGATCAATACGGGGGTGATTTATGTGGAAAAGCTTTTGGGCAACAAGACGTTCGGCGAGTATTTCACGCGTTTCGGTTTTGGTGAACGGACGGGGATCGCTCTGCCGGCAGAACTGGCGGGGAATATAAAGAATCTCGACAATACGCGATCAACAATCAGTTTTTTTACCGCCGCGTTCGGTCAGGGTGTGACAACCACCCCGCTTCAGATGACCGCTGCCTATGCCGCGCTAGCCAACGGAGGCACGCTTTTCAAACCGCATATCATCGATACGGTCATTCACTCGGATGGGAGTGAGGAAAAAATCCAGCCGGAAATAGTTCGCCAAGTCGTGAGTGAGGAAACGAGCAAGACCATGGGGACTATGCTTCGGGACGTGGTGGTGAACGGTCACGGGAAACGAGCCAATGTTCCGGGCTATCTGGTCGGTGGCAAGACCGGTACGGCGCAGGTGGCCAAAAACGATGCCAAGGGATATGAGGAGGGTATGAGTATCGGATCGTTTATTGGGTACGCGCCAATCGATGATCCGCGTTTCGTCATATTGGTGAAGTTGGATAATCCGAAAAATGTGGAATGGGCCGAATCGAGCGCCGCTCCGACGTTTGGCGAGATTATGAAGTTTCTCTTGAGCTATGCCAAGATCAAGCCGACAGAAGTCACTGCCCCTATAAAGTAACTCCGGGTATGAAATATGAGTAAGAAAAAACTGCTTGAAAAAATGTTGCGTTTTATGGCGCGGATGGTCCTTCGAAAGTATCACCCGCTCATTATCGGTGTGACGGGTTCGGTAGGCAAGAGTCTGACCAAAGAGGCGGTGGCGCTCGTTGTTTCGCGGGCGTATGTCACGCGCAAAACGGAAGGCAATGACAACAATGAAATCGGCGTGCCTCTCACGATTATCGGCGTCTCAAGCGTTGACGGATCATTGTTTCGTTTGGCTTTGATATTTTTTAGGTGGCTTTGGATGATGATGTATCCTACACGTTATCCGGAAGTCTTGGTGCTCGAAATGGGTATTGATCGTCCGGGAGATATGGACTATCTTCTGGAGTTCGTACCGGTAAAAATCGGCGTAGTGACCGGTGTGTCGGCCAGTCATTTGGCATTTTTCGGGACAATTGCAAACATCGCCAAGGAAAAAGGAAAGCTCGTAGCGTCTTTGCCGGAAGACGGTTATGCCATCCTCTCTGCCGATGACAAACGAGTGGAAAAAATGCGAGAGAAAGCATCGGCCAAAACGATCACCTACGGTTTCGATACGGAGGCGATGATTCGCGTGGACCATCTGCTTTTTCATCGTGATGCGAAACGTGTGGAAGGTTTCAGTTTCAAACTCAATTATAACGGGAAGACAATCCCGGTGCGTTTGCCAAAACTCGTGGCGCGTCATCACATCGCGGCGGCCTTGGCGGGAGCGGGAGTGGCGGTGGCGCTCAAGATGAATCTGGTGGAAATCGCGGAGGCGCTTGAGAATTTCGAGCCGCTTTCGGGACGTCTACGTTTACTTCCGGGGAAAGAGGGGATTATCCTTCTCGATGACACCTATAACGCATCGCCGGTGTCGGTTGTCGCCGCCCTGGATGTGGTGAAAGATCTGGTGGCGCCCCGCAAAGTATTGATTGTCGGCGATATGTTGGAATTGGGAGCCAATACGAAGCAGGAACATATGGCGCTCGCGACGGCGGTTCTGGAAGCGGGCGCGCATATTGTGGTGACTGTCGGAGAACATATGCGTTCACTTTTTGATGAGCTCTCCACCCTCGGTTTCTCGCACAAGCAGATGTTCTGGTTTCCCGATCCGCTCTCGGTTCTTCAGAATCTGGAAAATATCGTCCGAGCAGAAGACCTCATTCTCATCAAAGGGTCGCAAAGCATGCGGATGGAAAAAATTACTGAAGCGCTGTTGGTCGATCCGCGGGAAGCAAAGACACTCCTCTGTCGGCAGTCGCGTGTATGGCAGGACAGACCGTTTGTGCCGCCGGCAGAGTGGACGAGCGAGGTATAGTACTGTTGACAGGCGCTTCTTGCGCGCCTCGAGAAAAAACGTTATTATATTTGTGAGGGAGCAGGTCAATCTCCTTTACAGTAAATGCTTAATCCGTACAATCAAGTCTTATGACAGACAATGTGAAGGACAAGGATTTTATCGAGTATGCGGTCAAGATGCTCGTGGATAATCCGGACGATGTGAAGGTGGAAAGGAAGATAGATGAGATGGGGGTGCTCATAACGCTCGATGTGAATCCCAAGGATATGGGAATGGTCATCGGTCGCGAGGGGATGACTGCCAAGGCGCTCCGCACGCTCCTGCGTGTCATCGGAGCTCGCAACAACGCGCGTGTCAATTTGAAAATCAATGAGCCGGAAGGTTCCGAGCGTCCGCCCCGCGAACCGCGTGAATTTCGCGGCGCAGTGCGCGAAGAGCGAGTAGCTCCAGCCGCGCCGGAAGAGAAGAAGACCCTCGATGATGTGATGAACGACATCCAGATCTAGCTATTTTTGTGAAATAAAAAAGCCGCTCCAGAAAGAGCGGCTTTTGCTTTTCTTGAGAGGGTATCTTACAATGGAGAGTATGCATACAGAAAAAACGGCATTAGAGGGGGTAGTGATCATCGAACCGGATGTCTTCGCGGATGAACGGGGGTATTTTTTTGAGATGGCAGAGGAAAAAAGATATCAAGAGATCTTGGGAGTGGGGGTCACATTCGTTCAGGACAATCTTTCCGTATCCAATAAAAATGTTTTGCGGGGACTGCATTACCAGGTGCCACCGTTCGCTCAGGGAAAACTGGTGCAGGTCTTGCGAGGCAAAGTACTCGATGTGGTTCTGGATGTGCGTTTTGGTTCACCGACCTTTGGCAAACATATCACGATGGAACTTTCCGATGAAAATCACCGCCAGTTATTTATTCCCGTTGGTTTCGCTCACGGATTCTTGGCGCAAACCGATAGTGTCATTTTTTCTTACAAGTGTACGAATTTTTATTCCAAAGAGCATGAGCGCGGCATTCTGTGGAATGACCCGGCTCTCGGTATAGAATGGGGTATTGATAATCCTCTGGTCTCTGATAAGGATAAGGTTTTGCCGTTGTTAAAAGATATTGCGAAGGAATTTGTTTTTAAGACCAATTAATTTTCTTGTCATCCTCGGGCTTGACCCGGGGATCCAGAATATGTTTGTGTAACCTGGATTCCCGCTTGCGCGGGAATGACAAAAGAAAAATCTTTTATGAAATTACTTATCACCGGTGGAGCCGGCTTTATTGGTTCCAATTTCATTCATTACATTTTGAAAAAGTATCCCGATTATCAAGTGGTCAATCTGGATGCTTTGACATACGCCGGAAATTTGGAGAATCTCAAAGTTTGGGAAGGTGACGAGCGTTACCGCTTTGTCAAAGGCGACATCACTGATATGACAGCGGTCGGACCGCTGATGGAAGAGTGCGACGTTGTCGTCCACTTTGCGGCGGAGTCGCACGTAGATCGCTCCATTATGGATCCGGGTGTTTTTATCGAGACGAATGTCCGCGGAACCCTCGTCCTCTTGGAAGCCGCCAGGAAATACGACAAGCGTTTCCATCATATTTCGACCGATGAGGTCTTCGGCGCCTTGGAACCTGGCGACAAGCCGTTCAATGAAGAGACGCCGTATGACCCACGCAGTCCCTACAGCGCTTCCAAGGCCAGTGCCGATCATTTGGTACGCGCCTATTTTCATACCTATGGCTTGCCTATCACTATTTCCAACTGTTCCAATAATTATGGACCGTATCATTTTCCGGAAAAATTGATCCCGCTGGCTGTTACCAATTTGCTCGAAGGAAAAAAAGTTCCGGTGTACGGTGATGGCCTGCAAGTGCGCGATTGGCTCTTCGTGGAAGATCATTGTAAAGCCATAGATGTGATTCTTCATCAAGGAAAAATTGGCGAGACCTACTGTATTGGCGGAGGAAGTGAGCGGGAAAACATTTGGATCGTAAAAAAACTGATTGAGATGCTCAGCAAAGACGAGAGCTCCATAGAATACGTAGAAGATAGGCCGGGACACGACCGGCGCTACGCGATGAATTATTCCAAAATCGAGCGCGAGCTCGGTTGGCGACCGGAAACAAATTTGGAAGTTGGACTTCCAAAAACTGTGGAGTGGTTTCGAGAGAATGAATCTTGGTGGAAAGGCGTTAAATCGGGTGATTATCAAAAATACTACGAAAAACAGTATGGCAAGTAAAAAGGTCTTGATTTTGGGGGCAAGAGGAATGTTGGGACAGGAGCTCGTAAGAGTTTTTTCTTTAGACGAGCAATATGAAGTAGCGGGGTGGGATCGGGAAGATATTGATATCACGGACTTTGCAGCGGCGGAAGAAAAGGTTCGAGCGTATAAGCCGGAGATTATTGTGAATGCTGTCGCGTACAATGCGGTAGATGTCTGTGAAGAAAATGATGAGGAATATAAGAAGGCTCTTCTTCTCAACGTCGAAGTGCCGAAGTTTCTGGCGCGCGTGACGAAAGAGATAGGGGCGACACTGATACACTACTCGACGGATTATGTTTTTGATGGCGCTTTGGAAGGAACAAAAAAAGAAGCGGGCGGTTGCGCGACAGGAAGTTGTTGCGGTGGCAATTGTCACGGTAAGGTGGAGGCAGGCTATGATGAGGCCGCTTTGCCAAACCCACTTTCGCGTTATGGGATGAGCAAATACTTGGGTGAGCGGGAGGTACAAAAAGAAGCGGAGAAATACTATTTGATTCGTCTCTCCAAACTTTTTGGTAAAGCAGCGGCTAGCGCAATCGCCAAAAAGAGTTTTTTTGAGAAAATGTTTAACATTGCCCGCCTTGCCGAAGAGGGCAAGTCGAGGCAGGCGCAAGAGAAGTCAGAAGTAACCGTCGTAAATGACGAGAAGAGTTGTTTTACCTATGCGCCTGACTTGGCTGTGGCTACGAAGGAGCTTGTCGAATCGGGGGACAGTTTCGGCATATATCACCTGGCAAATAGCGGAGCCGCTACCTGGTATGAAGGTGCTCGAGAGCTCTATGCACAGGCTCATATTGGGGTTACAATACAGCCTGTAGGGAGTGATGCTTTTCCGAGCAAAGCTCTCCGTCCGAAGTGTTCCGTTTTGCTCAATACTAAACGTCCGCCTCTTCGGCCGTACCAGGAAGCATTAGGTGAATACTTAAAAAATATCTGAGTATGGTGTAGAATGTCAAAATCCAAATTTTAAATGCCAAGTCCCTGCCTGTCGGCAGACAGGAAATTCGAAGAACAAATGTTCAAAAAGTTGGTTTTGGGATTCTGAAATTTAGTCATTGATTTGATATTTGGATTTTGAGTTTTGACATTTTCTTTATATTTACAGTTTAATTTTGTCTTATGAAATATACACATTTGAAAAAGCAGGATAGTGCTGTGTATAAGGCGCTTCTCGGTGAACAAAAGCGTCAGGAGGAAGGAGTGGAAATGATCGCATCGGAGAATTATGTTTCTGTGGCCGTGTTGGAAACGTTGGGAACCGTCTTTACGAACAAATACTCCGAAGGGTACCCAGGACGACGGTATTACGGTGGGCAGGAATTTACCGATGTGGTGGAGACGCTGGCAATTGAACGGGCGAAAAAACTTTTTGGAGCGGAACATGTCAATGTCCAATCGCATGCCGGCGCGCCGGCCAATTTGGCGGCCTACGCGGCCATCCTTAAACCGGGAGACACGGTGCTTGGGATGAATCTCTCGCATGGCGGACACCTGACGCATGGGCATCCGCTGACGCTTCCCGCTCAAATATATCGCTTTGTGGGCTACAAGACAGAAGCGGACGGAACGATTGATTACAAGAAATTGGAAGCGCTGGCAAAAAAAGAAAAGCCGAAGCTGGTCTTAGCGGGATTTTCGTCCTACACGCGGCAACTGGATTATGCCAAAATTTCCGCTATCGCCAAAAAAGTGGGAGCCTACTCCATGATGGATATGGCGCATATCGCCGGTCTGATAGCCGGGAAGGCCGTGCCGAATCCGGTGCCATATTTTGATATTGTGACGACGACAACTCACAAGACGCTCAGAGGTCCGCGAGGCGGGATGATTCTCTGTCGGGCAGAGTTAGCCAAGGCGATAGATAGAGCGGTATTTCCGGGGGTGCAAGGGGGGCCGCTCATGAATACTATCGCGGCCAAAGCGGTCGCTTTCGGTGAGGCACTCCGGCCGGAGTTTAAGAAGTATGCCAGGCAAATTTTGAAGAACGCCAAAACACTGCAAAAAGAAATGGAAAAGTATGGGGCTCAAGTGCTTTTTGGCGGGACAGAAAATCATATGATTATGCTCGATGTCGTGAAGAGTTATGATGTATCGGGGAAAGAAGCGGAAAAGTATCTGGACGCGGTGGGTATCACTATCAACAAAAATGTGGTTCCGGATGATCCGCGGGGTCCGATGGACCCGAGCGGCATACGTATCGGCGTGCCGGCAGTGACGACGCGGGGTTTCAAAGAAAAAGAAATCAAACTGATAGCGAAATACATTCACCGAGCGCTGTCTTCCAAGGGAGAGGTGAAATTGTTGAACAACATCCACAAAGAAGTGAAGCAATTGTGTAAAAAATTTCCGGTATATCTATGAAAGGAATTATTTTGGCAGGCGGGACAGGAACGCGACTGTTACCGCTGACGGCGGTCACTTCTAAGCAACTGTTGCCGGTATACGATCGGCCGATGATATTCTATCCCTTGAATACTCTTATCAAGGCGGGGATCAAAGACATCCTTGTTATTGTCGCCCCTGATCATTCGGGACACTTTTTGAATTTGCTGGGTTCGATGTTTGAAAAACTCGGTGTGCACATTTCCTTTATGGTGCAGAAACAGCCGCGTGGGTTAGCAGAAGCTTTCATTTTGGCCGAAGATTTCATCGATGGTGATGAGACAACGCTTGTTTTGGGGGATAATATTTTTGAAGATGATTTTACCGAAGCCATCCGGACATTCGCCGGTGGTGGGCGCATTTTTGCCAAGGAAGTCACCGATCCGGAGCGTTTCGGCGTGGTGGAATTCGGTAGCGATCATCAGGTGCTGTCCATCGAAGAAAAACCGACTCATCCGAAAAGTAGTTTTGCCATTCCCGGTATTTATATTTTTGACGCTCTTGTGGTCGAGGCAGCCAAGGGGTTGACGGCCTCCGCTCGTGGCGAGTTGGAAATCACCGATTTGCACAAGTATTATTTAGGTAAACAGGCGCTCGATGTTCGTATGATAGAAGGGGCATGGTTCGATACAGGGACGCCTGACTCCCTCTTGGCGGCGAGTGTTTTTGCCAAGGAACATAATTTTTCCGAGCGTTTTCATGCAATGGTCAATGAGGCTATTGTGGCGTTTAATGGCGAGTATAAGAAGATGGTTTCTCTCAAGAAGTAATTCTTTTAAAAAATGTAGGCGTATGCAAAATGAAGGACATCAAAAGGTAAAAAAAGCCATTATTCCGGTCGCTGGTTTCGGGACGCGCTTCTTGCCGGCCACCAAGGCTCAGCCGAAAGAGATGCTGCCAGTAGTGGACAAACCGGTAGTGCAGTATCTGGTTGAGGAGGCGGTAGCTTCCGGTATCGAAGAGATTATCTTCGTGACAGGGCGGGGCAAGCGGGCTATTGAAGACCATTTTGATGTTTCTTATGAATTGGAGGATACGCTGGTGGAAAAGAATAAGCACGATCTCCTTGAGGTAGTCCAAAAAATATCGACACTGGCGAAGTTTTCTTATGTGCGTCAACCGGTGCCACTCGGTGACGGGCACGCCATACTGCAAGCGGCACATCTGGTGGATGACGATGAGTCGGTGCTTATTATTTTCGGTGACTGCATCTATGACAGTGTTGTACCGGCATCTCGCCAGTTGATCGAAGCGTATGAGAAATATCGGGCACCGATTATCGGTCTTTCGGAGGTGGCGGAGGAAGATGTGTCAAAATTTGGCGTGATTGACGGTGAGAAAGTAAGCGAATGCGATTGGAAGGTGACGCACATAGTGGAGAAACCAAATCCGGGAGAAGCGCCGAGTCGCGCAGTCGCGGTGGGAAAGTATATCATTACCAACGCGGTGTTCGATGTGTTGGCGAAAATGGAATCCGGAAAATCAGGCGAGATCCGTCTGGCGGATGCTTTTGATATTATGCTTGAGAGAGGGATGCCTCTGTATGGCCGGAAACTCGAAGGGGAGTGGCTCGACACCGGGGACAAGTTCAATTTTTTGAAGACGACCATCCATCTTGGGCTCAAGCATCCGGAAATTGGGGGAAAGTTACGTAGTTATTTGAAAGGTCTCACATTGTAGTTTTGGTTCGGACATAACGAGAGAGATATTTTTTCAGGTGTCTCACAACACAGTATGTACTGGATATACCTCACCCTCTTCATTCTCGTCGTTCTCACTCCGAAAATCATTCAGGAAGGAGCTCTTTTCCTTCGTGAGGAAGACGTGGAGTCGCTCATCATATTTTGTTTTGGGCTTTTCGGTTTTGTCCTCTATCTGGCGAAAGAAAAGGCGCTCCTTCGGGTTTTTCGGGAAAAGCTACATCTGCAGAAACGCGCCAATCTTATCACGAAGGACCTGTCCGATTCTTACTCATATATTGGTGGACTGAATCGGAAGTTCGATATCGTGAAAGACCTCATCTTCTATTTACCGAAAGACACGGCGGAAGTGCTTTCCAAAAGAGAACCGGAGACATACCAGCCGATTATTCAGGCCGTGAAGCTTCTGGCCAAAACGAAGACCGTATCGCTCCGTTTCGTCAACACGAAAACAAAAGAAGTCGAAAAAGTGGTGGAAGACGACTCGGAGAATGTTTTTTCCTCCTTTGACGCGAAAACGCTTGTGGCATCCAAAAAAACATTTTGGGAAGAGGGTAGCTCTGTCGTTGTGCGTTCACCGCGTCAGGCGAAGAGTATGGCGGCGTATATTATTTTCTCCAAAGCGACAAATCGTGTGGATGATATAGAAATTTTCAAAATTCTTGCGTCACAGGCGTTGCTCTTATTCTGTGTCGATTGGTATAGTACGGGAGAAAGAAGAAACAAATCTCTTTCTGACCAGAAATAAAATATATGCGTATAGGTATTGATGCCCGTTTTTACGGTTCGGTCGGGAAGGGACTCGGTCGGTATACCGAGAAACTCATCGAACATCTGGAGAGTTTGGATACGGACAACGATTACGTTGTTTTTTTACGCCGAGAGAACTTTGACGAGTATGTTCCGAAGCATGCGCGTTTTAGAAAAGCGTTGGCGCAGTATGCCTGGTACGGTTTTTCCGAGCAGTTGTTTTTCCCCTTTCGTTTGCTTTCTTTTCGTTTGGATCTCGTTCATTTTCCGCACTTCAATGTTCCTTTCCTCTACCCGAAAAGATTCATAGTGACTATTCATGACCTCATCCTTCTTCATTATCCGACATTTCAAAATACGACGAGAACGAAGTTTTTTTATTGGTTGAAGTTTGCGGCATATCGTTTTGTTATTGCTGCCGCCATCCGGCGCGCCCTGCATGTCATTGTTGTTTCGCATTTTACCGAGAGGGATATCCTGGATCGGTATCCGCGCGCGCGTGGCAAAGTGTCGGTAACGTATGAGGCTGCCGATGCGTCGTGTCAGATTCTTCCTACACAAAAGAGAGGACCTCTTTTTGACCGGCTCGGGTTGCTGCGAGGGGCTCCGGTGGATGCTCGTGGGGTCGTTACCCGTGATATACTGAAGCCATATCTTCTGTATGTAGGGAATGCTTACCCGCATAAAAATCTCGAGGCGCTTCTGCGGGTGGCCCCTCTTTTTCCGGCATATCAATTCGTGCTTGTCGGTAAGGAAGATTATTTTTATCGGCGTCTCAAAAAAACAGTCGAGGAACAAGCACTGCGCAACGTCATTTTTGCGGGGTTTCTCGGTGATCAAGAACTGAGTACCTTGTATCGTTTCGCCCTTTGCTATGTTTTT
Organism: Candidatus Moraniibacteriota bacterium; assembly: GCA_030648835.1. Lineage (GTDB taxonomy): Bacteria > Patescibacteriota > Minisyncoccia > Moranbacterales > UBA1568 > UBA1568. The sequence continues at coordinate 131,383 of JAUSGT010000001.1, forward strand.
CCGTCGCTCTACGAAGGCTTTGGGCTGCCGCCGCTCGAAGCGATGGCGCATGGGCTCCCAGTCCTCTCTTCTCGCTGTGGTTCGCTTCCGGAAATTTTGGGTGATGCGGCACGTTATTTCGACCCTCATATGTCCGGTTCATTCGAGACTGAACTTTCGGAAATGCTGCGTTCGGAAGCCGTGCGGCAGGAACTCTCTCTTCGCGGTTATCGTCAAGTAGCTCGCTACAGTTGGGATCGGATGGCTCTCGAGACGCTCCGACTCTATCGTCAAACTCGACCTGCCGGTGGGGCGTGAAGATATCAAAAACAAAGATTAAAGAGATCACAGTGGTTACTCCATATCGGCGACAACCTTCCCATATTTCCGATATCCAGTTGCCCAAGCGGCCGCCGGTTTCTTCGTGGCCGGAAGCAGAGCTCGGAAAAATAGACGAATGGTACATTTCTTCGCCGTCCGAACTTCCGTCTCGATCCGATTTACCCGAGGTGGAATCGTCTCGATTTGATCCGGCCCCGATTCGTTTTGATGAAGTGAACGAAACAGACAGTGAAGCTGTCCCGCCACGAGAGGCCCCCTTCTTGTCTCTCCTGTCGCAATATATTTCCGGTAGCGTTTCCTCTATCGGGAAAACGATGTCTTTTTTCAGACGATTACGATATCCCGGTTTGATGGTCTTTTTGGCCTTTCTCATAGCCAGTGGGATATTTTTTGGGATGCGCAAGGTGACAGATGTGAGAAGTACCGTACTCCAAGATGGGGAAAACGGGTATGAAAATCTGTCCAAGGCCATGGAAAGTATGCAATCCGAACGTTTTGGTGTGTCACTCAATCGTTTCAACGATGCGCATGAAGCATTTTCTCATGGAGTGGACAGTCTTTCTTTGTGGGGAGGATCGCTTCTCGATCTCACTCGTTTTGTCCCGGGGCTTTCCAAAGTAGCTTCAGGAAAATATATGTTGGAAGCCGGAAAGCATTTTGCCGCCGCCGGTATTCCGCTTGCCCGAATAACCGAAGAACTCGCGCTTTCCAAAGGAGCTTACACACAAGGGGAAAAAATTTCGCTTCTCAATCTTTTCAGGCGTATCAAGATACCGCTTGGTGGGGCTCTTGCCGAACTGGAAGCGGGAAATCAAGCGCTGAGAGAGGTGGATATCGAAGATATCCCCAAAGAGAAGCAGGCTCAATTCTCACTGGTGAAACAGAGCTTGCCGACATTTATCGGTCTGGTCAAAAGTTTTGATCAGCACGAGATGCTCTTTGAGGAGCTCCTGGGAGGCAATGGTCCGCGCAAGTATCTTTTTCTTCTTCAAAATAATCAGGAAATGCGCGCCACCGGCGGTTTTATCGGAAGCTACGCGCTTATGGATATGGAAGACGGTGTCATGCGGCGTTTTTTTGTGGATGGCATTTTCAATCCCGATGGTCAGCTGAAAGAAAATATTGTGCCGCCGAAAGCCATACAGAAGGTGAGTGCCGCGTGGAGTCTCCATGACAGTAATTGGTTTCCGGATTTTCCCGTATCGGCAGAGAAGGCGATGTTTTTTTATGAAAAAACCGGTGGGCCGACGGTGGACGGTGTCATCACGCTGACGCCGACCGTTATGCAGAAACTGCTTTCCGTCACGGGACCGATCACGCTGCCTCAGTATGGCTTGACGGTGGATGCGGATAATTTCATCCCCATCATTCAGGAGCAAGTGGAAGTGAAATACGATAGAGAGGAAAATCAGCCGAAAAAAGTGTTGGCCGATCTCACGGCGCTCCTTTTGGAAAAAGTTTTCGATTCGCAGGACAAGATGACGCTGTATAAAGTCGCGGAGGCGCTCGTGTTGGGGTTGAACGAGAAGCAGATGCTTATCTATATGCGTCATCCGGAAACGGAAGCGCTCATTGACGAGGCGGGCTGGTCGGGGCGGGTGCTCGAGACAGAGGGTGACTACCTCTCCGTCATTCATACCAATATCAACGGATACAAAACAGATGGGGTAATCGATGAAACCCTGAAACACAAGGCGGAGATAGGAGAAGACGGTTCGATCATCGACACGGTGACTATCACTCGGACGCACCGGGGTGGGCACACACCGTACGAGTGGTGGAACAAGGTAAACGCGGATTATCTGCGCGTCTACGTGCCACTCGGTTCGGAACTTTTATCGGCCAAGGGGGCGACATGGGAGTTCCCCGAAGCGCCGCTTGATTATCAAGCGCTTGGTTTTCGTCGTGACGCGGATGTCCTGCGTGAAGAAAATTCCATCGTCATTGACGAGAAAAGCGGAACCCGTATGTATCCGGATGCCGGTAAAACCGTTTTTGGCGCCTGGGTATATGTCAGTCCGCAAGAATCGGTAACCGTCGAGTATCGATATCGTTTGCCGTTTGGCATAGATGTGAAAAAAATACGGGACGGCGGCGTCGCTTCGTATGCGATGTTGTATCAGAAGCAGTCCGGATCTATCGGTAGCAAACTTTTCTCAACAGTAGTTTTCCCCGAAAAATTGGGAGTAATTTGGCAGATGAATGGAAATCTGATACCGTACGATCGTGAGTGGAAGCTTGAAACCGATTTGAAAACCGACGTCTTTGCCGGAATGGTTTTCGGTGCTGTAAAATGAATACCCCTATGATCAAACGCTGGATACAAGGTCTTGCGCTCTGGAGCAGTACTCCGAGTAAAACAGTCGGCAGCGCGGCCTTGCTCATCGCGGTTGCCGGTATTGCCAGTCGTATCTTGGGATTTTTTCGTGATCGTATTTTGGCTTCGCATTTTGGCGCGGGGGATGTTCTGGACGCTTATTACGCGGCTTTTCGTATCCCGGATTTGATTTACAGTTTTCTCGTTTTGGGAGCATTGAGCGTGGCGTTCATTCCGGTTTTTACCGAGTTTCTGGCCGATAAGAAAGAAGAAGAGGCATGGAAATTGACTGCCGGCATTTTGCATCTGATGCTTTTCTTGCTCGGGGTGTTGGCGCTTCTCGGTATCTTTTTTGCTCCATGGCTGACGGGTCTGATTGCTCCGGGTTTCGCCGCGGAAAAAAGAGAAATCGTCATTACGTTGACGCGAGTGATGCTTCTTTCTCCGATTTTTCTTGCGGTGAGCGCGGTGTTCGGAGGAGTACTTGTCTCTTTCAAACAATTTGCGGCGTATTCGTTTGCGCCGGTTTTTTACAATATCGGCATCATCTGCGGAGCGCTGTTTCTGGTTCCTCTCTTTGGTCCGCTTGGTCTGGCTTGGGGTGTCGTCTTGGGATCACTCCTCCATATGCTGGTGCAGTATCCATCCCTCAGAAACTGCGGGTTCCGTTATCAGTTGTATTTTGTGCATGCTTGGAAAGATCAGGCGGTTCGGCGTGTCGCGAAGCTCATGATCCCGCGTTCGCTCGGTATGGCGGTGAATCAGGTGAGCTTGCTGGTGATAACGATCTTTGCATCAACCTTGGCATCCGGAAGTCTGGCGGTTTTTACGCTTGCCAACAATATCCAAAGCGTGCCGCTCGGGTTGTTCGGTATCGCGTTCGCGCTGGCGGTTTTTCCGTCGCTTTCTTTTTTTGCCGCCAAGAAAAGGGAGCAGGATTTTTTTGAAATATTGACGCAGACATCGCGACGTATCCTGTTTTTCGTTTTGCCGCTCTCCCTTTTTATGATTATCTTTCGCGCCCAATTCGTGCGCGTTATTTTGGGGAGCGGACAGTTCGATTGGGAAGACACAATTCTGACTTTTCAGGTGCTGGGATTCCTTTCGGTGAGTCTTTTCGCCCAGAGTTTGATACCGCTGTTCGCGCGCGCGTTCTTCGCTCTTCAAAATACCAAGACTCCTTTTTATATTGCTCTCTTCAGTACGGCGTTCCAAATCGCTCTCATCCCTATCCTTTTGCCGCAGTATGCCGTTCTCGGTTTGGCCATTGCGTTTTCGGTGGGGAGTGTCATCAATCTTGTATTTCTGTACCTTGCTTTGCGGAGAAGAGTCTCTTTGTGGGATGACCGTGCGTTTCTCTATCCGACGCTCAAAATTCTTTTTGCGGCGCTTGTGGCCGGGGCTATCGCGCAGGCTTCCAAATCCGTCTTCGCCCTGACGATAAGTGAACTGGATACGTTTGTGAAGGTTTTCCTCCAGCTTCTCATGGGGCTCGTCATCGGCGGGGTGTCCTTCGTCGTGGTGTGTCACTTGCTCCGGATAGACGAGCTTCAGATGGTGAAACGTTTTCTCATCTACAAGGTTTTGCGTCAACCGGAAACAGCCGCGTTGGCTGAAGACCATCCGGAACGGGGGGATTGGTAAATATAAAAAATTTCATTCGAGAATAAAAAATCCTACTTTTCCGTTAACCGATTGGAAGAGTAGGATTTTTGATAACACTGTATCAGATGGGGAGTCTTCGGATTTACGAAGAACATGGAAGAGAGAGATGCCTTCGTATGGGCACTATTTTTTCTTTTCCACATGTGCAACGGTAAATCCGGTTGACAATTTCATACCCTTCATCCGGAGCCTTGGTGACGCTTGTTTCATCCGTACTGAAGTACACAAGAGATTCCCCGCAATGGTCGCATAGAGTGAACATCGTTATTCTCCTTCTGAAGGTGAAAAAGTTGAAATTATTTGGTTGTTAAAAAACAAAAAACCGACTATCGGTGAAGAGTCGGTTTTCATTTTGTAATCTTTTGAGCTACAAGACGAAAATCAAACCTTCACCGGCGAGCCGGTAAAATAAAACCAAAAAAAGAATGACATCTGTATTTGTAGCATATATTTACTGTATAAAATCCATTCTTTTTTGTCAACAAGATTGTAAGGGGTTGACAATCCAGTTAAATAGTGCTTAAATATAGTTTGTCATTTACCAACGTGTTTTTTCAAAAGGGAGTGAAGGCAATGCCGGAAAAGCTGAAGATCGAAGAATATTTTACTGCCGCGAAAAAAAGAATGCTCGGCCATGGCGGAATGAACGGCGAGTCGCTGACGGTTACATTGTCGGCAACGAGAGACATCCTCGACTTCGCCGAAAAGCGGGCGCAAGAATGGGGAGTTTCTTTGTCGCCCGATTTTCACGTTTTCCGGAAAAGTTTGAATGATCCCGAGAAAGTACAGGCCATTATTGAGGAAGGAGAAAAAACAGGCGCGTGAACCACGCGCAGCCAGACTCGTCTGGGGAAGCGTCACTTGGAATGTCAAGGACGCTTTTTTCATTTTTTCTTGCTTTGAAAGCATTTTTCATTTACCCTGTGTAATACGACTTGCTCCGCAAGTTGTCATCGTACTTTAGTACGATATTACACAGGGTGAACTCTGAACCATATGTCACTTCGCCAACAAAACATCCGCAATTTTTGCATTATTGCGCACATCGATCACGGTAAGTCCACGTTGGCTGATCGTCTGCTTGAGCTGACCAAAACGGTGGAAATGCGCAAAATGAAAGAGCAGCTTTTGGATCAGATGGATCTGGAACGGGAGCGTGGCATCACCATCAAGCTGCAGCCGGTGCAGATGCATCATACCTACAAAGGTGTTGAGTATATGCTGAATCTGATCGATACTCCGGGGCATGTGGATTTTCATTACGAGGTTTCCCGCTCGCTAGCGGCTGTCGAGGGAGCCATTCTTCTCGTGGATGCGACCAAAGGCGTTCAAGCTCAGACATTGGCCAATCTTTACTTGGCTGTTGAACAAGGATTGACTATCATTCCGGTGGTGAACAAAATTGACCTGCCCAACGCGCAAACGGAAAAAACAAAAAAAGAAATCGTGCATATTCTCGGCTGTCGAGAAGAAGATATCCTTCTGGCGTCCGGCAAGACGGGGCAGGGAGTTGAGCAGGTGTTGGAGCGGGTGATCGAATTGGTTCCTGCGCCGGGTGGGGATGAAGCCAAGCCACTTCGCGCGCTCATTTTTGATTCCGTCTACAACACGTACAAAGGAGTGGTTGCCTATGTGAAAGTCGTCGATGGTACCGTCAAGCGTGATGATGCACTCCATATGCTCGGAACGGAGAAAGAGGGGGTGACAGTGGAAGTCGGGTTGTTCAAACCGGGACTGGTGCCAACCGATATCCTGCGGGCCGGCGATATCGGCTATATTGCGACGGGGCTGAAAGAAGTGGGTCATTGTCGGGTGGGCGATACGGTGACGTGGAGGGTAGGAGAGCGTGAGAAAATGATTGCCTTGCGTTTGCCGGGGTACAAAGAAATCAAACCGGCCGTCTATGCTAGTCTGTATCCGGTGGAGGGGGATGATTATACGCTGATGCGCGATAGCTTGGATAAATTGAAACTCAACGATGCGGCATTCACTTTTGAACCGGAGAGCAATCAGGCCTTGGGCAGAGGTTTCCGTTGTGGTTTCTTGGGACTGCTTCATTTGGAAATCATTCAGGCGCGGTTGGAGCGTGAATTCAATCTGACACCGACCATCACGACACCGTCAGTCGTTTACGAATTGGAACTGCACGGCAGCGAAAAACGTATCGCGCTTTATTCACCCTCCGATTTGCCGGATCCGGCCAGCATCGAGAAGATCTATGAGCCGTATGTGGCCCTCTCCATCGTGACACCGAGCGAATACCTCGGTAATGTGATGTCACTTTCTCAGTCAATTCGGGCGGATTACAAGAATACCGAATACATTGATGCGGAGCGAGCCCTCCTCACCTTCGAAGCGCCACTTATGGACGTCATCGTCAATTTTCATGATGATTTGAAGAGTGCGACATCCGGGTACGCATCGATGAATTATGAGCCGATCGAGTACCGCGAGAGCGATGTGGTGAAATTGGAAATTCTTGTGGCCGGCGAACGCATCGATGCGTTCGCGCGAATGATTCCCAGGCGCGCCGCGTATGGCGAGGGCAAGCGTGTCGTGGAAAAGTTGAAAGAAGTTATCCCCAAACAGAACTTCGCGGTGGCTATCCAGGCGGCTATCGGTGGCAAGGTTATCGCTCGGGAAACTATTGCGGCCTATCGCAAGGACGTGACAGGGTATCTCTATGGCGGCGACTTCTCACGCAAGAAAAAGCTGCTGGAGAAACAGAAGCGGGGAAAAAAGAAAATGAGAGACATCGGCAAAGTGAACATTCCCAGTCAGGCTTTTCTGGCTGTTTTGAAGAAATAGTTTTGCCTTTTTTGGCGATTTTGAGTATACTGACTGCATATAATTATTTCAATCTTAACTCTATGGCGATGGAATTTACCGATGCGAATTTTGATCAAGAGGTGTTGAAAAGCGACAAGCCGACGCTCGTTGATTTCTGGGCGCCGTGGTGCGGGCCATGTCAGTTGATGGGGCCGGTGATTGACGACCTGGCCAAGGAAATGACGGCGGTAAAGATCGGCAAGGTCAATGTGGATGAAAACCCTGCGACGGCGGCGGCCTATGGCATCATGTCGATTCCGACGATGAAAGTGTTCAAGGGTGGGCAGGTAGTCAAAGAGTTTATGGGGGTACAGGCGAAAGACAAGCTGAAAAGCGAGCTTTCTGCCATCTAAAAAACAAATCCTAACAAATTATGCCCGGTAGTGAAACTTCGACTGGGTATTCGTGTGAAATCAAACAATAGCAAGGGGTGTCAAAAATAAACATTAACTTAGACTTCCGCAGCATATAAAAAAGTTGTCGAAGTTCTACTACCGGGTATGAAAATTCACAAGGAGAGAATCGATCTCGAGAGCAAGACGCAGATCGAGTTTATGGATATCACGGACCGGGTGCAGGAAATCGTCGATCGTTCCGGTATTCGTGAAGGGCAGGCGCTCATTTATGTGCCACATACGACGATGGGCGTCGCCATCAACCACAACGAATCGATGCTCATTCAGGATTTTATGCGCATTTTGTACAAAATGGTGCCGGTGGACGAGCACTATTCCCATGATCTTTTCGAATTGAGGCGTGCGTCCGGTTCCGACGGGCGGAGCAACGGCCACTCGCATTGCAAAGCCATCCTTTTGGGCAACAGTGAAACGATCCCCGTAGAAAAGGGCAAGCTTCTTCTGACGGAGCGGCAGAATATCTTCGCCGTAGAATTCGACGGTTCCCGCAAGCGTGATGTGTTTATTCAGGTAATCGGATTGTAAATAATATTTCTTCCTTATGCCCGGCAGTGAAACTTCGACCGGGCATTTATAAATATCCGATAAGAGCGGGAATACTGCGAGGATAAGTATTAAATCCGAACTTCCAGGATTTCTACGGAAATTGTCGAAGTTCTACTGACCGGGTATGGGTAGCGGGCTTGTCGAACTGCTTATTCGTAATGGGTATCTGAAATCGGAGGCAATCATTCGGGCATTCAATGAGATAACGCGGGCGGAATTTGTCCCACCGGAGTTTGAAGAGCAGGCGGAAGCCGATGTTCCTCTCCCTATCGGCTTTGGTCAGACGATATCCCAGCCGACAACGGTGGCGATTATGTTCGAGCTTCTTGACCCGCGACCGGGACAAAAAGTCCTCGATATCGGGAGCGGTTCCGGCTGGACAAGCGCGCTTCTGGGGAATATCGTCGGCGTAGGGGGCAGGGTAGCGGCTGTCGAGTTGCTTCCGGAGCTTCACACAATGACCAAATGCAATGTGGAGAAATTCGGTTTGGTGAGCGCCGGTATCGTAGAATGTGTCTTGGGTGACGGCAATCTGGGGTATGAGCCGTTCAAGCCGTACGACCGGATCCTTGTTTCTGCCGCGGCCGATGAAATTCCTCAGGCATTCAAGAAACAGCTCGCTGTCGGAGGGAAAATAGTGATTCCCGTTCACAACCATCTGGTGTATCTCGAAAAGCGCGGGGAGGACGATTACTACAAGGAAGAGTTTGCGGGATTTGTTTTTGTTCCTTTGGTTCAGAAATCATTTTAAATTCATTTTTGTGCGCATATTTTTATTTATTGCTCTGCTTTTTTCCACACTCACCTTTGGAGGGTTTTTTTATCTTTCGTATGCGGCGCAGCACGCGAGCGGTGGCAATAGTCAAGTACAGCGTTTCGAGGTGAAACAGGGAGAGGGAATGTTCAGTCTGGGGGAACGTCTGGAGGCGGCCGGATTGATTTCTTCACGCTATGTGTTTCTGTGGCATCTCGTTCGCGTCGAAAAAACTCACAATCTCGTCGCCGGGACATACAGTTTGAGTGGCGAGATGTCTGTGGCGGGTATAGCCTTGGTAATCACGGAAGGCAAGACTGTTTCACGGGACGTGCGGATCACCTTTCCGGAAGGGTGGAATAGCAAGAAAATGGCGGAGCGTTTGACGGCCAATGGTTTGCCGGGGGCGAGTTTTCTTAGGTTAGTAGAGAAACCGCAGCCGGAACTGAGGAATCAATTTGATTTCCTTTCCGCTCTGCCCATTGGAGCGACGCTTGAAGGTTTTCTTTTCCCAGACACTTACTTTTTTGACCCGCAAACGTCCGCGGAAGCGATTGTCGAAAAAATGTTGACGAATTTTGGAAAAAAGTTTGATTCAGCGCTTCGGATGGCGGCTGAGAAGCAGAAACGCAGTCTCTTTGCTACGGTGACGCTTGCCAGTATTGTGGAGAATGAGGTGAAAACCGAGACCGATCGGAAAATAGTGGCTGATATTTTTTCACGGCGTCTGGCTATTGGACAAGCTCTCCAGAGCTGTGCGACACTTCAATACATATTGGGGGTTGATAGAGTACAGTACTCATATGCTGAAACACAAACACCATCACCGTACAATACCTATATCAATCCCGGTCTGCCACCAGGCCCAATCGGCAATCCCGGTCTGATGACGCTCAATGCGACCATTTCCCCACAAGCCAATCCATACTTCTATTTTTTGAATGATCCAAAAACCGGCGAGACTATTTTTTCGATTACGTATGAGGAACATCTGAAAAATAAGAGCTTGCATGGATTATAAGAGAGGGTTTTGAAGGACGCAAAGAGGCCGCGGGGCCTCTTTTTTAGCACTCTCGCGGAAAACGGCATTTTGCGATAGAGTAAAGATATGAAAATAGCTTTGGTGCATGATTATTTGGTGCAGTACGGGGGAGCGGAGCGGGTGCTCGAAGCCTTCACCGAGCTTTTTCCCTATGCGCCGATTTATACGCTCATCCATGATCGAGAGGCGATGCATGGGATATTTGAGGGCAAGCGTATCTATACGTCGTTTCTCCAGCATCTGCCGTTCTCGCACAAGCGCCATCGTTTTTTCCCGCCTCTTATGCCATTGGCTATCGAGCAGTTTGACTTTAGCACATACGATATCGTGTTGTCGGATTCGTCGAGTTACGCCAAAGGCATCATCACGCGGCCGGAGACACTCCATATCTGTTATATGCATACGCCGATGCGTTACGCGTGGGATGATTGTCAGAAATATACGCAAGATTTTGGGTTCCCGCAAATGATCAAGAAGCTGGTACCGTTTTTTATGAACCCGATTCGCCTGTGGGACAAGGCGAGCGCGGACCGAGTGGATGGCTTTCTCGCCAATTCGCAGTTTGTCGCGAAACGAATCAAGAAATATTACCGTCAGGCGGCCACGGTTATTCATCCACCGGTCAATATCGATCGTTTTGCTATTGCCGAGAAACCGGGCAACTATTTTCTTATGGTGGGCCGTCTCATCGCCTACAAGCGTCACGATATCGCGATCGAAGCATTCAATCGGTTGAAATTGCCGCTCAAAATTATCGGTCGCGGACCGGAATTCGGTCGTTTGAAAAAAATGGCCGGACCGACGATTGAATTCTTGGGACGGGTGCCGGAAGAGGATTTGCCGAAGTTTTATGCCGAGTGCCGCGGATTTGTTTTCCCGCAAGAAGAGGACTTCGGCATTGTGGCCATTGAAGCCATGGCGTCAGGGCGACCACTCATCGCTTACCGAGGCGGTGACATCGTGGAACACCTGGAGGAAGGTACTATGGGTGTGTTTTTCGATACGCAGACGCCGGAAGCCATTGTGGAGGCCGTGAAACATTTTTGTGAGCGTGAGTATGATTCGCACTATATTAGGAGCAAGGCCGTCCCTTTTGACAAAGAACGATTTAAGACTACAATAAAGGACTACATCACAAATGCTTTGGAAAAGCATTTAATGTCAAATACCTAATACCAAATATCTAATAATTAATAACATGAATTTTTATTGAGGAATTTGATATTGAGATATTCATTAGGTATTAGAAATTAGATATTAGGAATTACAAATTCATATTTGTCATAATTATGGAACTCAGGGATTACATCACTATATTCAAAAAACAGAAGAAAATATTTTGGGCGATAGTGTTCCTCTCTGTTTTGGCGGCTACCGTTTGGCAGAAGAACCAGGAAGCGCAGTACCAAGCGACGTTGCTTCTCAATATTGGACGAACGGGTGGAGAGGTTACCCAAGAGTATACTTATGACAGTTTTTATCGTTTGCAGGCGGATGAACGTTTTGCGGATACGGTCGTGCGCTGGCTCGGCTCTCCTCGGGTGGTAGAGGATATTTATGGCGCCGCAAACATAGATTTGGAGAAGAGAGGCATGCGTGATTTGAAAGGAATGTTCGGAGCGAAGCGTTTGTCTTCGCAAATGATCGAAGTGACCTATACGGATGTCAGCGACAAAACGCTCAAGAAAATTTCTGAAGCGGCGATTGTCACGCTCAATCGCTATACGGACAGTTTGAATAAGGAGAATGACGAAACAAATTGGTTTACTGTGATCGGGAGTGATCCTATCGTCCGTGATGCCCATATTCCGCTTCCTCTCGCTTTGGTGATCGGGTTACTCTTCGGGATATTTGTCGGGTTTTGGACAGTTTTGATAAGACACTATTTTCAGTTAACAAAGAACAATAAACAGTAAATAAAAAAACTTGGCTTTTTTGGCGAAAACTGTTGATTGTTAACTGATGACTGTTTACTGGTTATGCGCATAGGGATTGATATACGGTGTCTGGCGGAGGGGAAGCGCACTGGAGTGGAAGAATATACCTTGGCCCTTTTGGAAGGGCTTTTTCTGCGTGATACGGAGAATGAGTATGTGCTTTTTTTCAATGCTTGGCGCAAGACCCATTTGGATTTTGGCTGGGTGACCAAATATCCGAATGTTACCCTGAAAATCTTTCGTTTTCCCAATAAGCTTCTCAATCTCTCGCTTTGGTATCTGCGTTTCCCTAAATTGGATAAGCTCCTCGGCGGTACGGATATTTTTTTTCTGCCGAATCTGAATTTCGCTTCAGTCTCGCGGAAGACCAGATTGGTAGTGACGGCGCATGATCTTTCGTTTGAATTGTTTCCGGAGACATTTTCTTTCAAGCGTCGGTTGTGGCATTTTTTCATCAACTTCCGGCGGTTGGCGCTTTCCGCCGACAAGGTGATCGCCATTTCTCAGTCGACCAAAGATGATCTTATGGCGCAGTATGGTGTGTCGGGAGAAAAGATTATCGTTATCCAAAGCGGCATTGGAAAACAATTTCATGTGATGAGCCGAAACGACCAGGAACTCCTGCGAGTGAAGGAAAAGTACCATCTACCGTATAAATTTATCCTTTCACTCGCGACGTTTGAACCGCGCAAGAATATTCTGGCACTCATAAAAGCTTATGAGGCACTCTTGCGTCTCGGCCACACAGCTTTGGACAAGTACGCGCTGGTTATCGCCGGAACGCGTGGGTGGAAGAATGAGGAGGTGTTCGCTACCATTGCCCATTCACCGTATCGGGAAAAAATTCTCCTGCCCGGTTTCATCGCCGATGCCGATAAAGCAGCGCTCTACAATCTGGCGAGCGTATTTGTTTATCCGTCGCTCTACGAAGGCTTCGGTTTTCCACCGCTTGAGGCGATGGCTTGCGGGGTACCGGTCATCGTTTCTCATTCTTCATCGCTTCCGGAAATCGTCGGCAATGCCGGAGTTCTCATTGATCCGTATCAACCTGATGAGCTCTTGCAGGCGCTTCACCAGGTACTGACAGATCAGGAACTGACCGATACTTTGCATAAAAAAAGCGAAACGCGCGCCACACTTTTTTCTTGGGAGAAAACGGTAGAGGAGACTCTCAGTGTTTTTCAGTCGTTAAAAGTGAAAAAATAGGCGCCAGCCCGCCATATTTCTTGTTGAGAGGTGTAGGCGGGATTGACAGTTGCCTTTTCTCAGTCAAGAAAATCGGATATACTGTGGAGTGGGCAGGAAGCCCTTTTAAATACAAATATAAATAATCATTAAAGAAAGACTATGTTGAAAAGAAGTACAAAAATGGGAACGGGATCGGCGCTGGTTATCGCTTTGCTGTCATTTGGCGCTTTTGTTGGGGCGGCGGTGCTTGTCACCAAAAATCAGTTGAATCTCACGGCGGTTTCGCTCGCCAATGACGGCGAGGACGGCGGTGGAGATAGCGGTGGAGATGAAGATAAGGACGAAGATAAGGATGACAGTAATGACTCTTCTTCAAAATCTGAAAAGGAGAAGGAAAAGAAGTCGGAAGAGGCTAAGAAGCAGGCTGAACGTGAGCGCGAGGATACCAAAAAGCAACTCGAGCGATCGAATAAGAGCTCTGACGATTCGGAGGATGATGAAAAAGAGAGTGAAGATATCAATGATGATAACGGAAATAAAGATGATTCGGCAGAGGAAGCCGATGAAATTGATGAGGCCGATGAAATCAATGACGACAATAATGGTATGTTCAAGGAACGTGCCAAGACATTGGAAAAATTACGAGAAGAGATAGCCAAGGCGAGGGAGAAAATCTTGGAAAAACAAGGGGAAGGAGTGGACGCCACTGCGGCGTTGGCGCGTTTGGCTTTGGCTGAAGCCGGACTTACTCAGGTAGGATCCTCGTTCGATGTGAATGATTTGGAAAAAGCCAAACTGCTTGCCAAACAAATCAAGAAAGAGACTCATTTCACGGAAAAGGATCTGGAATTTTCCAAAAAAGTCGCTGAAGAAATGGCTAAAGTGGAAAAGCGCTTTGGGCAGGTAGAAAAGAAAATTGTCGAACTTGGAGCTTTGAGTGGCGATACCACAGATTTCAAATCCCAGCTCGCTTCACTACGTTCTGATTTTTCTGTTCTGAAAACTACGGTTGCGGCTGCTCCCGGAACGATAACTCGGGATATGGTGAAAGCTTTTGAAAAACGCGTGAAACGGTTGAAGAGTTTGGTTGAAAGCACCATTTTCGCTCTTGGTGGCACTGACGATGACGATCTGTTCGATGACCACAAGGATGATGCGGATGACCTTTTTGAGAATCTCAATGATGTGGCCGAGATTGAGGATGGCGATGACAATGGCGTTTCCGGCAAGGTAAGAAAGATAGCGGCTGAGCATAAAGCGTCCACACAGGAAGTTGAGGACAGTTTGCAGGGTATCAAAGACCGCAGCGGTGTGACGAAAGTCCTTTTTGGGCCGAACTTCAACGCCCTGGATAGCTTGACGACCGAGGTTACCGCTATGGGTACCCGCGCAACCGCTCTCGAGTCGGCATCTACCCAGATCACTGATCCGGAGATCAAGCAGATTCTCGTGGATCAGGCAAAAGCTTTGCGGAGCGAAGTCACCAAGCTGCAGGCCTATATTGCCGCCGAAGACAATCAATTCAGTATCTTTGGAAAGTTTCTCTCGCTATTCCGCTGAGAGAAGTATCTGTTGCGAGAAAGCCCTCATCTGCCGGTTGGCGGTGAGGGATTTTCTTATGTGCCCAGCAGTGAAACTTCGACCGAGTGCTCGTGTAGAATTGTAATTTGGAAGTGATATTATAAAAATAAGTATCTGATTTAAGTTTTTTTGGTTTTATGAAAATTGTCGAGGTTCTACTGCCGGGTGTGGTAGAATAGAAACAACTACTATGTCCCAATATTACAACCCCAGGCGCAACAGAAATTTGTTCGATCCTCACTCGAAGGAGCCGTTTCGTTTGAGTCGTTCGCGGTTGGAGCTTTTTATGAACTGCCCCAGGTGTTTTTATCTGGATCGGCGTCTGGGTACGGATCGCCCGCCTGGCTTTCCCTTTTCGCTCAACTCGGCTGTGGATACGCTCCTCAAAAAAGAATTTGATATTCATCGCGCTTCTGGCACGCCACATCCTTTGATGCAAGCTTATGGTCTCGACGCGGTACCATTTCAGCACGAGAAGATGGAAGAGTGGAGGGATTCATTACGGCGCGGTATCACCTATCTCCACCCGAAGACAAATCTTTATTTCACAGGAGGAGTGGATGATGTGTGGGTGGATCCCAAGGGAGAACTGATCATCGTGGATTACAAAGCCACGGCCAAAGACGGTGAAGTGAATCTGGATGCCGAGTGGCAGGGTGGCTACAAACGTCAAATGGAAATGTATCAGTGGCTCTTTCGTAAAAATAATTTCAAAGTTTCCGATACCGGTTATTTCGTCTACTGCAATGGTCAGACGGACCGCAAGGCTTTTGACGGCAAACTGGAATTTACCGTGAAACTGCTTCCCTATACGGGAAACGACGAATGGGTGGAGGGGATGCTTATTGCCGCTCACGACTGTTTGATGGGCGATGTTATTCCTGCCTCAAGCGCCAACTGTGATTACTGCGCCTACCGCCAAGCTACCTCGGAATTGGAGGGATAAATATGAAATTCTATCTTTCATCCTATAAAATTGGTAATCAGCCGGAAAAACTTTTGGCATTATTTTCGGATAACAAAAAGGTAGGCTATATACCGAATGCCTTAGATTTTACTGGGGCTGATCCGCAAAGAAGAAAAAGACACATCAAAACTGACATACAGAGTTTGATCGACAATGGATTCCAAGTGGAATTACTTGATCTGAAAGAATACTTCAATAAAAAAAACAACCTTCGAGAAAAACTCCAAAGCCTCGGAGGGGTCTTTATAAGTGGCGGGAATGTTTTTGTTCTTCGACAAGCGATGAGACTCTGTGATTTTGATACTATCCTAGAAGAATATAAAAATCGCGAGGACTTTGTTTATGCCGGTTACAGTGCCGCGGGGTGTGTTCTCTCTCCATCATTGAAAGCGTATGCGATCGTTGATGACGCGACTGATCATCCTTACGCCGAGCAAAGCGAAACGATATGGGAAGGCCTCAATATGATTGATTACGTTTTCTTACCACATTTTGACTCGAACCATCCTGAGTCCGAGGATGTTGCAAAAGAAATCCAGTATTGCATTCAAAACGGGATCCCGTACAAAACGCTGAAAGATGGAGAGGCGATAATCATCTGAAAAACCTGAGAAGTGTCTGGAGGGCTTTTTTTCTCTTGTTTTCGAAGACGACTTTTGGTGACTGAAATTTGATATTTATTACGAACTCAGTCAAGGCCTGAATGGTTTTCATGCTGAGTTCCGCATTTAGATATTTTATATCGTTTGCCTCTTCATTATGACAATAAAAAGCGGTCGGGGACCCCTCTACGAAGCAGCAGTCTACCCCATGTAGTTTGAAATAGTAGTGGTCGCTTACTTCAAGCATATTATCTACATCATCTATGGTCGTGTTACTGATGATTTCTCCAAAACTTTTCTCTATTTGTTTATGATAATCTTTTTCGGCATAAATGGAGGTATTGTCTCCCAGTCCTATTCCGTCGATAGCTACCATATAGCGCATGAGGCTGTTCTCTTCCTCCGTCAGCGTTTCTAAGAAGAATTTAGACCCGAACATGGAATTTTCCTCCGCTCCGAAATACACTACCCACACATCGAAGGGGAGCTTCATCTTTTTCAGGTTCTGAGAAACCAGTAGCGCGCCGGCTATGCCGCTGGCATTATCCAGAAGTCCTGTAGAGTGCGGTACGGTATCGATATGCGCCCCGACAATCAGTTTCAATCTATTTTTGCGATGCGTAATTTTGTGAATCAGATTGTAGGAATTTTTTACTACATATTTGGTATCGGTTTTCAGTCTCACTTCTTTCCCGATATTTTTATGGAAAAAATCTTCGTAGGCGGATCCAATGATGAGGTTGGGTATCAGATACGTGGGACCGCCTTTGTTGTAATAAAAAGGTTTCGGGTAGTTTCTTGAGACAGAGAGGAAAGATACGATAGTTTTGCTTTTGCTTCTGATACAATACACAGCGAACTCATTTCCTTTTTCTTCCGTACTTTCGCCGAAGTATTCCAAGGTTCCTCTTATGTTGGACTTCGGGGAGTAGTACACAGAACGACAGGAGATAGTTTCATCGCCTATGGTCAAATGGGGCAAAGCCTCTTCTCTCCAGGTGAGAATCTTAAATTTCTGGATTATTGTTTTCCCGCCAATGTTTTTTGCAATATATTTTTTTAGGTACCGAACGGTATCGGACTCTCCTTTTGAGCCGGAAAGACGGGTCTTATTGCTGATGCTTTCTATGATATCGAGGAATTCTTTTGTGTTATCCATAAGGGTATTTTAAAAACAAGGCTAGCATTGTTTTGATTATATAGTATAAGTAGAATAATCTACAGTGTGCGAGGTAGCTGTTACAGTCATCACTTCAGCTTTTTGTGAGAACCGAGGTGTCGAGTTTATCCTTCTAGAAGGGGGAAAGTTAGCTTATGAGGGATTTACCCCGTTAGATGTTCAGAAGGACTTTGTATGCTTATAGATGAAAATCCGAGATGTTAACAGATTTTGCTTTTAACAAGGGATAATCGAGACCTGCTGATCTAACTGGGGTTGATTTTTTCGTGAAAAGGTGGTACAATAGACGGTTACAAAGATTCAAACCAATTTTGGTGCGAAATGTAACACGGCACCTTTACAATCAAGAGGAGAAGGAAAATGACCCATGTCGTTATCGTGGTATTTCTCGCGATATTCGCTTCGATGGCGAGCGCAGCTGAATTCGATCGGACATTAGCAACTCCGCCAGCCATGTCGGCAGAAACGCTGACTGAAGCGCGAACTGAGCTTCTGCCGGAAAACGTCGATAAGACGAAAGTCGTCTTGGCGAGCGAGCACTTCGCCAAGTATCCGGAAAAAGCTGAAGAGCCTTCGCCGGTCAACATGCTGGAGTACCGCAGTTATCGGGGCGATTACGTCGCTCGGGCGTACTTCGAAAAATCGCTGACAGAGAAAGTTGCGGTATATCTCTCCGCATCGAAAGCCCGAGGCTTCGAAAGTCTTACCGTCGGGCCGGCATATTACATCACACCGGAGATGGAGATCGGTATGAGTATCGGGTCATCTCGGTACGCCGCCTCGAATGAGGATCAGAAAAGTTCTCATGGGACTGTCTCGTCGTTCTTTTATTGGAAGACGGACAGGATCGAGTCCGAAGTGATCGTGGAGAAGTATAGCCGCGATTCCAATCCATGGTATTACTACGCGTACGTACAGACGCCCATCACCAGCGGTTGGTTGGTGGGACTGCATAGTGAGAAGGATGTCGGCTGGGGTCCACGATTCAGTCGAGCGTTTGGCAAGAACGCCAGTCTGTGGATTGTCCCACTCGTTAGCGGCGGTTTCATTGTCGGGGCCCAGTTACTATATTGAATCTTAGGGCACAGCCTTTCTCTTTGTTGCGCAGCCTGTTCCGAACATCGGACCAGGCTGTTTTTCTTTTCTTTCTCTCGCTTTTATGGTATTTTAACAATATATTTATGGACAAAAAATCAAAGATATTTTTTCTGGTCTTGGGGCTGCTTATTCTTGGATCAGTGGCTGTCTCGTATTACAGATACATGGTAAAGCGCGATTATATCATCCAAGCGCAGTCCGATTGCAATCCGTATACCGAAAAGTGTTTTGTCCATGAATGTGATCCTGACCCGGATGTTGACGGAGAATGCACAGGCGATCCGGTGGAGGACACGTGGTATACGAAGAATGTCAGCCGGATAGCGTACAATATTCCTCATTGTGACCCCAGTGATGAAAACTGCATGGCTCTTGTGTGTGGAGAGAATGAACAAAGCTGTTCTTATGAGTTTTGCGATGAGATGAACGTTCCAGAAGGTGATACGTGCAATGACCCGGTTGTCTATACGCTGGAGAATCCGATAGAAGAGGACGCCACAATGGAGGAAGAAGGTATTGAAGCAGAGTCAGATGAAGAAGGAATAACGGACGAAACGGAAGGTACTGCGACCGATTCTGTAGAAAGCGGTACTTCGGAGGAGGAGATGCCACCGCAAGCTGTAACGAATACCGGTAATGCCGGAGTGAGCACTATCGGAGCGAATCAGGCAAGACAATAGCTATTTGAAGAGGTGTTTCGTTAAAACTGCTATAGGGCGGTTTTTTTGTTTGATTTCAGCCGTTTTCTCTTATGGTATTGTCACTCTTTACAAAATGGTAAAAAAGGTGTATAATAAACGATTGGTTAATTTAAAAACTGAATTTTTACCTCAAGGAGGGCATCATGCAGAACTGGCTTCTGATGGCATTGATCGCCCCGTTTCTGTGGGCGCTGGTGGCAATAGTTGACACTTATTTCGTTCACGATGTTTATGAGGATGAGTACGACGGAATGGTGGTCTCGGGAGTGTTCCAATTGCTTCCATGGCTTTTGGTTCCGGTGGGGGCTATAGAATTTACATTTTCCAGTGCACAAATTGCGGGTTTCGCATTTGTGGCCGGGGGGATGCTAGCCCTTTCCTTCTTCTGCTATTTCAAGGCGTTGTTTATCAGGAATGATGCCGTCTTGATGCAGACCCTATGGACGGTGGGCGTTCCTGTCGTACCGTTCTTTGCCTACTTTCTCATCGGAGAAGTTTTGACAAGCGCGCATTACGCAGGTATCGGGATCGCGTTTATAGGGATACTCCTGTTCAATTTCGACGGAAATGTCAAGCGGATCGGATTTTCCAGAATTGTTTTTCCGATGGTTGGCGCGATAGTTTTTTTCTCCCTGTACATGGTATTCGCGAGGAAGGCGCATGATCTTTCTCCCTTGGACTTCTGGAGCGTCTATTTGCTCTTTTCGTTTGGGGCGACAGCTACTGCGTTCGCTGTGCTCGTCATCGCGAAGAAAAACGCTATTGAAAAGGCGAGAAAAATCGTCAGGCTGAGCGGGAAATACTTCTACGCTTTCCTTTGCACAGAGGGGCTGTACCTTGCGGGGACGATTACTTCGCAAAAGGCCATCAGTCTTGCGCCGGCGGTGTCGTTCGTGGTGGTAATCGAGAGTTTGGTGCCGGTATTCGTGATGGTAGTGAGCTTGTTTCTCATGTTGGTTTTGAAACGACTGGGAAACATAGCTATTGGAGACGTTTATCGGCAGCAGCTTTCCGGGGTATGGATAAAAATCCTCGCTCTGGTATTCTTAGCTATCGGAATCTATACGGTGGCTTAGACGGGTTTTCGCAACAGCGAAGGCCCGTGTTTTTTTACCAATAGTTGTAGTTTTTGGAAAGTAGTCTAAGATGAGGGTGAATATGTCTTTTCTATTAGATTCTCTATGAAAACCCCACATTTTTTTAAACTTCGGTCACGGCTTGGACTGCTTCATCCGCCGATACATAGTTTTGAAATGAATCAGGGCGTTGAAATGGGTGCTGACGCCGTTCTTTCAAATGTATTTCTCGCTTCTTTTCCGGAGAGCCAGGTGAGCGTTTTTGATTTTCCAAATCCAGATGGTATTACAGGGGAGCAATATGGGGCTATGATTGCAGCGTCGTCGCAGGCGTGTGCCGCATTCATAAATACATCTCTTGAATCAAATGAGATTCAGGTGGCAGTTGGCGGAGATCATTCTATCACTTTCCCATCGTTTCTGGCCGCGTTTGAACGGGAGAAAAATAGGCGAGAAATCGGGTATATTCAGTTTGATTCGCACGGGGATATGAATCTTCGAAAAGACAGTTTGACGGATAATTTTCATGGGATGTACGTACGCGCATTCGTTGATCCGGCGTTTGACATGCCGGAGGTAAAAGATCTTATCTCACAGCCCCTCTCTCCGCGGCGGCTTCTTTTTGTCGGTAATCTGGATCTTGATTTGACTGGTGAGAAGCAATTTTTTGAGGCACAGGGTATCAAACATATTTCAAAACGGATGCTCCGTGAAAATAAAAAAAAGGCCCACTCACTCTTTCTTGATTTCGTACGACGATTTCAGTACCTTTATGTAACATTCGATGTTGATTCTCTCGATGAAACAATCGCTCCAGCCACAGGTATACCAGCCGAAGATGGATTGGTGTTAGCGGATATTGAAGAAATGCTTGGGATAATCGCCGGACACCCGTCATTCTCAGTTGATCTTGTTGAAGTAAATCCCCAAAAAGATGGTTCTGAAAAAACGATTCAAGTCGCACAAGAAATACTCCACATGATTCTCCAGGGTGCTGTTTAATTTTTCGTTTATATGCATGTACGGTACACATACGGAATTTATTTTTTGTAACACCATTCCATTTTTTGACCTAAGACGGATTTTGGGGTAGAATATGGGTAAATTGTGAGTTATATTTTGGCGTTTGATTAGATTTTATAGATTTGAAAGAGGTTTTATAATGGCAAAAACTCTTTACTCGCATTTTTCAGCTATTATTTCGAGTTCAGGCTTCATAATCCTATGAAGATTCTTTTTGTTTCTGGGGAACTGATCGCCGGAGATGTCGCCTATCGCCTTAAAAAGGAAGGTTGTGAGGTGAAGCTTTTTATAGAACATCCTAACCTACAGCATGGTCTGGATGGCTTTATTGAGAAGACATCCGATTGGAGAAAGGAATTGTCTTGGGTCGGTAAGGAAGGGTTAATCGTCTTTGATGACGTCGGATATGGGAAAGAACAAGACGAATTGCGAAAAGCCGGATATCGCGTAGTGGGTGGGAGCGAAAGCGGGGACAAACTTGAACTAAACCGAGAGTATGGACAGTGGGTGTTGGCCCAACACGGAATGAATATCATCCCGACTTTTAATTTCCACGATGTCAGCGATGCTATCAAATTTGTTTCAGATCGCGGGGGTGTTTGGGTGGTAAAGCAAAATAGCCATCAAAGCGCTTTGAATTACGTTGGTGCTTTAGAGGACGGACGGGATGTGATAAACGTTCTGGAAATCTACAGACGTAATGGAATAAAAAATATCACTCTGCAGGAAAAAATTTATGGTATCGAAATGAGCATAAATAGGTATTTCAATGGGCGGGAGTGGGTTGGGCCAAGCGAGATTACCATCGAGCACAAGAGCTTGTTCAATGATAATCTTGGTCCAAAAACCGGTGAGATGGGCAATCTGATGTGGTATGATGATAGTGAGGGGAAGTTCTTTAAAGAAACGCTGGATAAGCTGAAGCCGTTTTTACAGGAAACCAACTTTCGCGGCGATATTGACATCAACTGTTTTATTAAGGAAGATAAGGTTTTTCCTATCGAAGCGACATCTCGCTTTGGCTGTCCAATCACTCACTCACAAAGCGTAATGCATATCTCGCCTTGGCGTGAATTTCTGGAAGCTGTGGCAGATGGGAAAGATTTTACGCTTGAGCATAAGAACGGCTATTGTATCGCGCTTACTATCGCCGTGCCCCCGTATCCGTATGAGGGATCTTTAGATAAAGCATATTCGCCGGAAGGCCTCGAAATTTTTTTCAAGGATGACTGTATTGAAAAAGAAAGAGAGCATTTTCATTTCGAAGGGGCTATCAAACGGATCGAGGGTGAAAAAAAACGATATTTTGTATGCCGTAGTCTTGGTTGCGTATTGTATGTCACCGGATATGGCAAAAGTGTTGAGGAGGCACGTGAAGCGGTCTATGCTCGTGCAAAAAAAGTTATCATACCGAAAGTGTTTTATCGCACCGATATAGGGATGCCATTTATAAATTCAGATCAGGAAGTACTGAAGAAATGGGGATGGATCTAATAATATAAAAATATATGGAATTCAACCTTATTAGTAATATCGAGAATTGTTATTTTGATATATCTCCGCTTATTTATTATTCCCATATCCCAACCTCCATCGCCGCTCTTATACTGAGCGTTTATGTCTTTTTTAAAAATCGATCGTTGGCCGGCGGAGCGCTTTTGACTATAGCCGTGCTTTTTTCATTATGGAATGTGGTTGACCTTGTCGTGTGGGTTGATAAAGATAGCGGCATGGTAATGCTTTTTTGGTCTACCCTTTATATTTTGCAGAGTTTGATCTTAGCAGCCACCCTATACTTTTCTTACGTATATCTTGAGAAAAAAGATGTCCCTATAGGGAAGAAGATCATAGGATCGATTTTTCTCTTGCCTCTTATAATTTCCATTCCGACAGAATGGCTTCTTACCGGATTTGATACGGTGATTTGCGAATCTCAGCAGGGACTCCTCATCAAATATTTTTATTATGTCCAAGGAATATTCTTATTGTGGATTCTCCTGTATTTTATTTGGAAATTTAGGAATAAATCGGGGAAGATTGAAAAAAGACAGACCATATTGTTTTTTATAGGAGTAGTCTTTTTCCTCGTCGCGTTCACTTGGGGCAATTTCGTAGGAAGTTTGACATTGAATTGGGAGGCAGAGCAATATGGCTTGATCGGGATGCCGGTATTTATCGGGTTTTTGGCTTTCCTCATCGTTCGTTATAAGGCATTCGATATGAAATTACTCGGTGCCCAAGCCTTGGTAGCAGCCCAATTTATTCTCATCGGCGCGATGTTTTTCTATGCACAAAGCTTGACCAATAAAGTCTTGATTGGGGTAACGCTCTTCGGTACGACAATTATGGGCTGGTATGTAATCCGGTCGGTGAAAGTAGAAATTGAGCGCAAGGAGGAACTGCAGAAGATATCGGATGCCCTGGCGATTGCTAATACTCGATTGAAGGAGCTGGACCTGACCAAATCAGAATTCATTTCCATCGCGTCGCACCAACTGCGGACGCCACTGACGGCTATCAAAGGCTACATTTCTCTCATTCTTGAAGGTTCGTATGGTAAGGTGCCCGCCGTGATCCAGGATGTCTTGGACAAAGTGTACACGGTAAACAGTCGGCTGGTACATCTGGTGGAGGATCTCCTCAATGTTTCGCGTATCGAGGCGGGGCGCATCCAGTACAGTTTTGCACCGACACAGCTGGAGCCTCTCGTTGCCGAGTTGGTGGAAATGTTCACCTCCACAGCCAAGCAGAAAAATTTGTTCCTCAAGATGCAATTGGCGAAAAAGTCACTCCCGCAACTGACCATCGATCCGAACAAGATCAAAGAAGTGCTCTCCAATCTGATCGATAACGCCCTCAAATATACGAAAGAGGGCGGAGTGACCGTGTCGCTCGAGAGTACTCCGGATATCGCGCGGATTGCCGTCACTGACACGGGTATCGGTATCCGTCCGGAGGATGAGAAGAATCTGTTCGAGAAGTTCGTGCGCACCAAAGAAACGACCAAGATGGTGGCGTCCGGCGCCGGGCTTGGTCTGTATGTCGGCAAGAACTTCGTCGAAGCGCATGGCGGTCGTCTTTTTGCCGAATCCGATGGAGCAGGGAAGGGTTCGCGGTTTATTATCGAATTGCCCCTCGTCAATCCGAACATTCATATAGGCACTTCCGATCAGCCATCTCCTTCGGAAAAAACATAGCTTTCTTTACAAACTAGTCAATTTAGCATACCCTCTTAATTAAGATGGTAAATAGTGGAACCTTAACAAATTACAGAGGGAAAGAGGCTTAATCATGAGAAAAAATAGTTTTTATTTTCAGTGGCACATTACTGACTTTTGCGGAAACCGATGTGAACACTGCTATATAAACGAGTTTAACAAGAACCGGGTTTCTCTGGTAGCAGCGAAGAATATTTTGGCGGATATGAAGGATTGTTGTGTGGAGCTGGATGCCGACATGATCCTTTCCATAACCGGTGGCGACCCGCTTACTCACCCTGAGATTTGGACTATTTTGAATGAGGCCAGGACGATTGCGGGCAAGTTGGCGGTGCTTGGAAATCCTGAACTGGTCAATGACAAGAATATCCACAAGCTAAAGGCGGCTGGTATTAATTGGTATCAGCTTTCGCTTGATGGTTTGGAAATGACTCACGATAGGATTCGGAGTAAAGGAAGTTTCAAAAGAACCATCAAGGGCATCAAATTGTTAACGGCCACAGGGATTCCAGTCGTTATTAATTCCACTGTTTCTGGGACAAATTATCGCGAGATGGTGGATGTTATGAAGCTTTCTCATGATTTAGGCGCTAGCAAATGGTCCTTTGCTAGGTGGGTTCCTGATAGCGGGACATGCGGAATGTCAGCAGTGGAATACCGCAAGTTTCTTGAAAAAATATGTACGGAACAAAAGGCATACAACGAGGACGCTACGGGTTTTGTAGCTGGTGATTCTTTGATGTATCCCGTTATTTCCGAGCCAATGAATTGCGATAGCATCGTAGGCGGGTGTGCCCTGGGAAGTTCGGTTCTGTGTATTTTGCCGGACAACACGGTAATGGCTTGTCGCAGACATAAAGACAGTGTTTTGGGGAAATGGCAGCTTGGCGGTGATTTATTGGATTTCTTTTTGTTTAATCCTAAAATGGAGGAGTACAGACAGACGGAAAAAATTATTGGGTGTAGTAAATGTTCTTTCAAATCTCAATGTAGGGGTTGCAGAGCCGTTGCTTTTGCTGACAGCGGCAACACACTTGGGAGAGATCCTCAGTGTGTTCTTATCAGCAATCACGTGTCATGAAGGAGAGCAGGATGAACAAGCGAATCAGTAAGCGCAGGAAGATGCAGGTACGGGCGGCCGTAAAGCGGCTGTCAAAACTGGGGTTCATCTCCAGGGCGAAAAACAAGAAGTGCACCATCTGTACGGGAATGGATGGGGACTAATCCGGTCCAGGAATGTACGGCGCGTGGCACAGGGGAAGGGACTCACCAGTCCTTTCCCCCTATTATTTAAATTCATTTTGAATTATATGAGAAGCTTGGAGGTGAAAAATTTTTATAATAAGAATATCGATAAATACGCTAATGGATTTAGCGCCTCTTTTGTTTTTGAAGAGGGCTTGGACCAGTTTGCGAGTTTTATACCTTCTGGTGCTTTGATTTTAGATGTAGGATCCGGATTAGGTCAAGATACTGAATATCTAGCTAAAAAAGGATATATCACTTTGGGAATAGACATTTCAAAGGAAATGATAAAATATTCTTTAGATAATAGAACGAAGGGAATATTTATTAATACTGACTTTTTCAAGGTGGGTGACATTTTTAAGGATGATTGTTTTGGTGGATTATGGGTATCTTCTTCCATACTAACCCACATTGGCAAAAGAGATATCGGAAAGTTTTTTAAAGGGGTAAAAAAGTTGCTTTTACCTGAAGGTATCCTCGGTATGGTTGTCAGTCAAGATAAATTTAAAAGAAAATCTAAAATACCTTTTAATAATTTTTCTAAAAAAGAAATTACCTCGCTTATAACTGAGAATGGCTTTGAGCTTATTGAATTTAAGAATTTGAGGTTAGAAGAGTCAAATTGGTTTTTCATTCTTGCAAAAAACTCAACGAATAATGCTGGAAATACTGCTCAATCTGTTTAATTCTTGATTTTTAGCCTCTTATCGGGTATTCTGTTGTTATTGGGAAAAACATATATACTATGCCGAAAATCCTTTTTGTTGAGGACGATCCGTTTATTGCGGAGATTTATAAAAAGAAATTTGAAAGTTCCGGTTTCGATGTGTTGAATGTGGTGACCGGTAAGGCAGTGCTGAAAGAGGCATTGGAGCAGAAATTTGATCTGATTCTTTTGGATCTGGTGATCCCGGAATTGAGCGGGGTTGAGGTATTGCGTGAGCTGCGGCACAATCCGGCGTATGATCCGAATCTGAAGGTGGTTGTTTTCAGCAATCTGAGTTCGACGGAAGATCGTGAGGAATGCCTGAAACTGGGTGCCAACGGCTTCATTTCCAAAACGGAATTCTCCCCGAAGGAGGTAGTGGTGGAAATCAATCGTTTCCTCAACCAGTTCAGCGAGCAAAAGAAGAACTTCTCGCGTCAGGAGAAAGCTCCGGCGCAGCAAGTGAAGCTTGGAAAACGAATATTGCTTATCGAGGATGAAGAGGTGTTCGTCGAGATGTTCGGTAAGCGTTTGCGCGATGAAGGCTACGAAGTGGTGACTGAGATGAATGGTACAGCCGGCCTCGATACGGCGGTAAAAGAGCATTTTGATATGATTATTTCGGATGTGATGATGCCGGGGATGGAAGGCAGCGAAGCTATCCGCCGTTTGAAGGAGATCGAGGGCAAAGAATCCGTGCCGATTTTTTTCTTTTCTGCCTCGCTCGATGATCAGCATCTGAAAGCTTTGACTGATTCCGGCCTGGGGGATAGGACATTCCTCAAAACACAGATAACACCGAGCGAACTGACCTACGCCGTCAATGATTTTTTCAAGGAGCGGAAGTAAGGTTATGCCCGGTAGTGAAACTTCGACTGGGTATTTGAAAAAGATTTGATAAGAGCGGGAACGTCGCGAGGATAAACATTGATTTGAATTTCCAAGGTTTTTACGGAAACTGTCGAAGTTCTACTACCGGGTATGAATCGAATACTGATACAAGAAACGCCACAACATATCGGAGAGACGGTAAAGCTTTGCGGTTGGGTGGATGTGCGGAGAGATCACGGCAAATTGATATTTATCGATTTGCGTGATATGAGTGGCAAGGTGCAGATGATAATTCTTCCGAATCATGCGGAGGCTCACCAAGTAGCACAAACACTACGCTGTGAATGGGTGATAGAAGTGACCGGGCAGGTAAACACTCGGCCGGAAAAACTGGTTAACAAAGAACAGCCCAATGGCGCTATCGAAATAGAAGTGCTGTCCATAAATATTTTAAATGAAGCGGAAACGCCACCGTTTGACGTAACTTCGGATGGCAAGGAGATCAACGAAGAGGTCCGTCTCAAGTATCGTTACTTGGATTTGCGACGTGAAAGGATGCAGCGCAATTTGAGGATGCGTGATAAGGTCATCACTTTCTTCCGAGAGTATATGCATGGGGAGAATTTTGTGGAAATCGAGACCCCACTTCTTATGAAAGGTACGCCCGAGGGATCACGGGAATATCTCGTTCCGTCTCGTTTGGAAAAAGGGAGGTTTTACGCGTTGCCACAATCCCCGCAACAATACAAGCAATTGTGTATGGTAGCGGGATTCGAACGGTATTTTCAGATAGCTCGCTGTATGCGCGATGAAGACTTGCGCGGCGATCGCCAGCCGGAGTTCACGCAGCTCGATTATGAGATGTCCTTCGTTACACAGGAAGATGTTTTGCGGTTTACCGAGAAGATGTTTGTCGAGATGGTGCAGAAATTATTTCCTGAAAAACATATTTCGCAAGTGCCTTTTCCACGGTTGACCTATAAGGAGTCAATGGAAAAATATGGTTCCGACAAGCCGGACCTGAGGCAGGATAAAAACAATCCAAACGAATTGGCTTTCGCGTGGATAGTGGACTTTCCGATGTTTGAGAAAACAGATGACGGTACAATTCAGGCTGCCCATCACCCGTTCTGTTCCATAAAAGAAGAGGATGTCGAAAAGTTTATGCAAGGAGAGGATCTGTTCAATATTCGCGCAAATTCATACGATTTGGTATTGAATGGTTATGAACTCAGTTCGGGGAGTATTCGTATTCATAAGAGAGAAATACAAAAGCAGGTTTTCAAGCTACTCGATATTTCAGAAGAGGAGCAAAAAGAAAAATTTGGGCATATGCTGGAAGCGTTTACCTATGGCGCCCCGCCGCACGGGGGGTTCGCTCCGGGGATCGATCGCATCGTGATGCTTCTTATGGGTGAACCCAATATCCGCGAGGTGATCGCTTTTCCCAAGACGGGAGAAGGCAGAGAACTGATGACAAAATCACCATCGAAAGTTTCACCAAAACAGCTCATTGAGCTTGGTTTGCGTGTTGTGACGGAACCAAAAACAGACAAATAATAACCCTATGTCTGTTGTCGTCGCTATTGGAGGAGGGGAATTGAAAGATTTGGAAACTCTTTCAATTGATCGAGAGATTGTCAGATTAACCGGCAAGAAAAAATCACGCGCGCTTTTTATTCCGACGGCCAGCGGAGATGCCCCGGGCTATGTCGAAACTTTTCACACGGTGTATGGGAAAAGACTACACTGCAAAACAGACGCGCTGCTTTTGATACGAGAAAAGCTTTCCAAAAAAACAATAGCGGAAAAAATTCTTTCTGCCGATATCATTTATGTCGGTGGCGGCAATACTTTGCGGATGCTTACAATCTGGCGGAAACATGGAGTGGATATCCTGCTTCGAAAAGCATACGCGAAAGGTTGCATACTTTCTGGATTGAGTGCCGGCGCGAATTGTTGGTTTCGATATTGTTCAAGCGATGCGCGACTTTTCCAAAAAACCTCGCAGCCGTTTTCCTATATGCGGGTACGCGGATTGGATTTTATCCCAATGACAGTCAGTCCGCATCACATCCGAGAAAAAACGAGAGACAAGGGATTGGAAAAGATAATGCGTAAAACACCGGGTGTCGGATTGGCAATCGATGACAATGCGGCAGTGGTTTTTGAAGGAGACCGTTACAGGATAATCACATCTGTTCCTACTGTCGGAGCGAAAAAGGTTTCTGTGAAGAAAGGAAAAATAGTCTGGGAAATTTTGCCGAAAAGTGGAAAAATATCGGAAATGCTCAAAAAATCTAAGTCGATTAAACGGCTGATTCTGTGATTTTTCATTTGCATTACCGGTAACTGGAATATTTAGAGAAAATGGGATAGAATGGGGTGTAAGGTCCTATTTTTTTGTCCGTTTTTTCTTTTTTATTGGTATGTCCCAATTCCAACGTTTACTAAAAGGTCTCCAGAAAGGCATCATTGAGCGGTTTTTTGGCAATCTTACCCAGGATATCGGTATTGATCTCGGGACGGCCAACACGCTCGTCTATGTGCGTGGCAAGGGCATCGTCATCAATGAACCATCGGTTGTCGCGGTGAATCAACGGACCGGGCAGATCCTGGCTATCGGCCGCGAAGCAAAAAGGATGGTGGGGAAAACCCCGGGGCATATCGTCGCGACCCGTCCGCTTGTCGATGGAGTGGTGAGTGATTTTGAGGTGACTCAGCAGATGCTTCGTTATTTCATAAACAGGGTGACCAAGGAGAACTTCGCGTTTTTGCGTCGTCCCCGTGTGCTTATCGGTATCCCGTCCGGTGTGACGGAAGTAGAGAAGCGCGCCGTGATCGAAGCGACGCTCAATGCCGGGGCGCGCCAAGTATTTCTTATTGATGAACCGATGGCAGCCGCTATCGGGGCTCGCCTGCCGGTTATCGAGGCGACCGGCAATATGGTAGTGGACATCGGTGGAGGAACGACGGAAATTGCCGTGATCTCGCTTGGAGGAGTCGTCATCTCACGGAGCCTGCGCGTGGCGGGAGATGAGATGAATGAAGACATCGTGCGGTATAGTCGTGACGAATTCAATATTTTGATTGGTGAGAAAACGGCGGAAGAGGCCAAGATCGCTATCGGGAGCGCCTATCCACTGCGTGATCGGTTGACTTTTCCTCTGCGCGGTCGGGATTTGGTTTCCGGTTTGCCCAAGGAAGTGATCGCGACAGATGAACATATCCGTGAAGCCCTTTCGCGTTCCACTCGGATTATCGTCAACAGTATCAAAACGATTGTCGAAGAAACTCCGCCGGAACTTTTGGCGGATATTATGCATAGCGGTATCATTTTGGCCGGCGGCGGCAGTTTGATTCGGGGTTTGGATAAACTGATTGCCAACCAAACGGGTATCCCGGTACGTTTGATGGAAGACCCTTTGACCGCGGTCGTGCGTGGGACCGGTATCGTACTGGATGATATGGAAAGTTTGAAAGAGGTGCTTATTGCGGAAGAAGTGAATAGACCCCTTGGATGAGGAAAATAATACCTAATTTCTAATATCTAATTCCTAATGAATGTTTCAATATCTCACTTGAAAATTTAGAAATTAGACATTTTTTGGAAATTGGAAATTGGTAATTGGAAATTTGCAGGTACTCCTGCAGTGTCTATGGCTGTTCACAGGAAATTTACCCAAACAAAACTCTCTCGGGCGCTGATTGTTTTCGGCATGCTTTGGATTGCCGTGGTGTTCGGTCCGGCGTGGCTTGTCGCTCCCGCTCGAACGGCTCTGATGACCGTGACGCTTCCGCTTCAGAAAATTTTCTCCGTGACGGCGTTTGAAATAGCGGATACATTTCATTTTTTCACCTCTATCGGTGAACTGAAAAGTGAGAATGAGAATTTGGAGAAAGAGCGTTTGCGACTTATGGCTCTGAATGCCAAGTTTTCCCTTGTAGACAAGGAGAATGATGAACTGCGCCGCGAACTTAGGCTTGTGCCGAGAAACAAGTTTTCTCTCAAGCCGGCTGAAGTTACCGGTCGCGACGTGTCCGGTCTTGGCAACTGGCTTTCCATCAACGAAGGATCACAGAGCGGAGTGCGAAAAGGGATGCCCGTCATCGTAGACGCGGGAATTCTTATCGGAAGAGTGACAGAAGTGTTTCCGGAAAGTGCTCGAGTGATGCTTCTCTCGAATCCGGAGAGTTTGATAAACGGCGTGGCGCTCGATACCGATGCGCGAGGAATTGTGAAAGGAGAGTATGGGTTGGGGCTTCTTTTTGGCATGGTGCTTCAGGCGGATACGCTCAAGGCTGGCGATACCGTGGTGACGTCGGGGTTGGGCGGAGATATGCCGAAAGGTTTGCTCATCGGGACGCTTCAGGAAACGCGTTTTTCCGACGACCGTTTATTTCAACAGGCATCACTTTCTTCACCGGTGAGATTTGACCGCTTGCGGTATGTCTTCGTTATTGAAAATATTCTGTAAGTAGTATGCCCGGTAGTAGAATTTCGACTGAGAGAAAAATACGATATTGAAACGAAAGATGTTTTAAAGAGTTATTATTAAAAATTTTATGCTGCATATAAATACATTGTCGAAATTTCACTACCGGGTATGAAAATATTTTTTCTTCGCCTATTTTTTATTCTCTCGTTGGTGTTTTTTCAATTTTCGTTTTTCAATATTCTTTTTTCGCGGGTGAGTGTGCCGATCATTCTCATTGTCGCTGTCGTGGCTTGGACACTCATTGTCGGTTTTCCACGCGTGTTGTATATGGTGATCCCCCTCTCGATATTCTTTGATATCGCTTCATTCGGTGCACTCGGGGCATTGACCCTGTATGCGGTGCCGCTTGCCTATGCGACGGACTTTCTTTCGAGGCGTCTCTTGGCCGAGCATCACGGGATGGGTATGATTTTGTACGCGCTCTTCGCATCCTTGGGGAGTTTTGGGTATGGTGTTTTTCATTTTGTTTTTACTCGAGGCAGTTCTTTTCTTTGGTCCGCCGAAACAGTCACTCGGTTTTTTCGCGCTACTGGTTTTTTGGAGCTTCTCCTGCCGATTTTCTCCAGTGTGGTGTTTTTCCCTATCCTGTACTGGAGTATCCGACGTTTCGAAACGTATATGAGTTTTGCGGTTCAAAAAGAAATTTTACAGATGAGATAATCCACAAATATATTTTTTCCGAATGGCTCTTTTTGTCAGAAAAAGTAGGTATATCGCTCCGCAACACGGCATGGAAATTGACGATGCGGTACTGACAATGACGGAAAGCGATGCCGCCAAGATCGAATGGCCGCTCAATCGCTCGGTCATTCGATTTTTTTGGTGGTTCTCCGTGGTGGTGTTTTTTGGGCTGGCGCTCCGCGTGGCATATCTGAATATCATCAAGGGAGCCCAGTATCAGGAGGCGGCTGAGCGTAATAGTCTTCGCTCGCTCGTTATTCCGGCGCCGCGCGGCATTATTTATGATCGTTTTGGAAAACAGCTCGTATCCGATACACCGAGTATGGATGCCATTCTCACTCCGGCTGATATTCCGAGAGATGAAGAATCACAGAACGAAATGAAGCGGCTTCTCGCGGCGACATTTGTTTTGGAGCCGGGGACGCTTGATGATATTTTTCAGAAACTGGATCGGAAGTCGCTCCTCCCGCTTCTCATCAAAGAGCGGGTGAGCCAAGAGGAGATGCTCTTGTTTTTGAGCCGGAGCCAGGAGCTTCCGGGAGTGGGTCTTTATAACACGACGCGCCGTACGTATGCCGACAGCCTTATTTTTTCCCACCTGCTCGGATATGAGGGGAAGATTCGCAAGGAGGAGCTGGTGACACACCCGGAGTATCTTTTGACGGACTCCATCGGCAAGCAGGGTATAGAAAAAAGCTATGAAGCTTCACTGCGGGGGGTCCATGGTTTTCAACAGGCAGAAGTAGATGCGCTCGGTCATGTGAAAAAAGAACTCGGGGTTGTTCAGCCGATTCCCGGGAGCGATCTGATACTCAATATTGATGCCGATCTGCAAAAGAAGATTTTTGACAGTTTGCAGATGCTTCTCGAAAAGAACGGTTTGAAACGGGCAGCCGCCATAGCGCTTGATCCGCAAAGCGGAGCGGTCCGCGCGCTTGTCAGTCTGCCGAGCTTCGATAATAATCTTTTCGCGGAGAGAATATCGTCAAAGGATTATCAGGCGCTCATTGATGACCCCGCGTTGCCACTTTTCAATCGCGCGCTTTCCGGGGAATATCCGCCTGGGTCGACCATCAAGCCGGTACTTGCAGCCGCGGCGCTTACGGAAGGTACCATAAATGAACACACGCAAATTGAAAGTCGCGGAGGGATCAGTATCGGAAAATTTTTTTTCGGTGACTGGCGGGTAAACGGCTTTGCCGATGTCAGGCGGGCGATAGCCGTTTCGAGTGACGTCTTCTTTTATTCCATCGGTGGGGGCTATGGTGGAATTCAAGGGTTGGGGATGGAGCGGATGAAGAAATACGAAAATCTTTTCGGTTATGGGAATAAAACCGAAATTGATATGCCCGGAGAGGCGGATGGATTTATTCCCGATCCAGGGTGGAAGCAAGATAAGCTTGGTGAGCGGTGGTATATCGGTGATGATTATCACGCGGCTATTGGGCAGGGATTTGTAACGGCGACCCCGCTCCAGATTTTGAATGCGGTAGCGGCTATTGCCAATGGCGGGACGCTGTACGCCCCGCGGGTCGTATCGCAGGTACGTTCTCCCGATGGCAAGGTGATTCAAATTGACACAAAGGTGATCCGGAAAGATTTTATCAGTTCGGATATCCTGCGTATCGTGCGTGAGGGTATGCGGCAGACCGTGACGGAGGGCACTGCCCAGTCTTTGCAGACACTCCCGGTAGCTGTGGCCGGAAAAACAGGCACCGCTCAGTTCGGCAATGACAAGAAAACACATGGCTGGTTTGTTTCTTTCGCGCCGTACGAGCACCCCACACTGGCGATGATCGTTCTTGTGGAGGGGCAGGAAGGGGAAGGATACAATGCCGTTCCGGTAGCCAAGGATGTGTATGATTGGTACTTTTCTCGTCCGGATCTGACCGAAGTATCGCAGTAAAAGGCTTTAAACAAGGGAAGAAATAGGTGGCATTGACATTTTTCGCACCTTTGATACCATAGAGAAACTTTGTGGCAGCCACCCCTTTTCTGTAGTAAGAGGGTTTTTGTTTGCTAAGGAAGGTACTTACTCTAATTATAAAACCATGTCGAAGATTTTTACCGAAGAAGGTTTGAAAAAATTGCAGGTTGAGCTTGAAGATCGCAAAACCAAAATCCGTCATGAAATTGCCGAATCCATCAAAGAGGCCAAGGAACAGGGTGATCTTTCGGAAAATGCCGAATACAGCGAGGCCAAGCGCTATCAGAATGAGAATGAAACACGCATTTCTGAGTTGGAGGCTATGCTCAAAGATTCTGTCGTGGCTGCCAAAGAGAAGAGTTCAACGGTGGTGGGGATTGGTTCCCTACTGACGGTAAAAGTGCATGGCAAAGAACTCCATTTCGAAATTGTCGGTTCCAATGAAGTTGATCCGGCACAAGGCAAAATTTCCAACGAATCTCCGCTGGGTAAGGAATTCATCGGCAAAGAAAAGGGTGACAAAGTGGAAGTGAGCGCTCCGGCTGGGACTGTCAAATACGAGATCGTTTCCATCAAGTAATGTTAGGACTTTCGCGTTTGGCGAACTTCCGCGTTGCGGAGCCTCTGCTCCGTCTCCAGCGTAGCTAGTAGTACGCTTCCGTTGTCGCTTTCTCCGCGCCTCGAATTTCATCCAAACGCAAAAGTCCTAAGTTTGTGATAAAATCCCCACACTGGGGATTTTATCTTGCCTTTCGGCTTGAAAAGCGTTAGGATAAGACCATGCGCGAAGATATTTTGAACACAAAATTAGAAAAGCTGGCTCATCTTGAGAAGGCTTTTGGGACAGCCTATCCGGAGCAAACAAGCCGTTCGCTCGATAACGCGGAGGCGCTTTTGCGTTTCGATGAATTGTCGGCTTCTCACGAGGTGATCTGTCTTGTCGGTCGGGTGCGCTCCTTCCGTCCGATGGGCAAGATTGCTTTCGCACATATCGAAGATGGTCAAGGGAAAATTCAGCTTTTCCTTTCCGAAAAAGTCTTGGGCAAGGAGAAATTGAAATTGTTTGCCGATACGATTGAAATGGGAGATTTTGTCGAAGCCCACGGGGCTCTCTTCACGACGAAACAGAATGAGAAGACACTCGAGGTGAGTGACTGGAAAATTTTAAGCAAATCTCTGCGCCCCATCCCGACGGAATTTTACGGTTTGAAAGATGAAGAGGAACTGCTCCGTCGCCGCTATCTGGATTTACTCATGAACCCGGAAACTCGTGAATTGTTTGTGAAAAAGAATCTTTTCTGGCAGACAGTGCGCGCTTTTTTGGCAGGGGAAAAATTTCTTGAAGTCCAGACGCCGGTACTGGAGCATATCCCCGGTGGAGCCGAAGCGGAACCTTTCAAAACGCACCACCACGCGCTTGATCAGGATTTTTATTTGCGCATCTCGCTTGAATTGCCTCTCAAGCGTCTCTTGGTCGGCGGGTATGAGCGGGTGTTTGAAATCGGACGAGTGTTCCGCAATGAAGGTATGGATCGCGAGCATCTGCAGGAGTTCGATCATGTCGAGTTCTACGCCGCGTATATGGATATGGAAAGCGGGATGCGATTGACGGAAAAAATGTTTCAAGCAGTCGTGAGGAAAGTCGTGGGTGAAACCATGCAGACGGAGTACGAGGGGATGAAAATTGACTGGAGCAAACCTTTTCCGCGAATTGACTACTTTACGGAATTCAAAAAAGAAACCGGTATTGATCTGTCTTCGGATATTAGTGTTGATGAACTCAAAAAGAAAGCGGACGAGCTGGGTGTCAAATATGAACCTGCCTATGGGAAAGGGCGGATGATCGATACGTTGTACAAGAGAACGGTGCGGCAGAAATTGATCCAGCCGTGTTTTTTGGTCGGACACCCGCTTGAGGTGTCGCCGCTCGCCAAAGTCGATCCAAAAGATCCTCGTCGGGTACTGCGTTTCCAACCGGTGGTTGCAAAAAGCGAAGTGGGAAATGGATTCGCGGAACTTAATGATCCGGAGGATCAACGCAAACGATTCGAAGAACAGATGAAACTGCGCGCCCAAGGCGACGTCGAAGCACAGATGCTCGATGAGGATTTTCTTCAGGCGCTCGAGTATGGTATGCCGCCGGCGTGCGGGTTTGGGATGAGTGAACGTTTCTTCGCCATTCTTATGAATCGCAGCGTGCGCGAGACGGTTATTTTTCCGTTGGTGAAGGAGAAGAGCAACGGATGATTAGCTCAGTTGGTTAGAGCACTGCATTCACATTGCAGGGGTCACTGGTTCGAGTCCAGTGTTGCCCACATAATGAAAATTAAAGAGCTGAACATATGTTGGATATTCAATTCATCCGCAGTCATAAAGAAGACATTTCTAAAGCCATCACGGATAAGGGGCTCAATTTGGATGTGGAGAAATTATTGGCGAAGGCAGAGGAGCGAGTAGCACTTATTCAAGAAGTCGAGGAACTCAAGAGCTTGAAAAACGATATCAATGAATTGATACAAAAAGCCAAGACTCCCGAGGAACGCGCGGAGATTATCGTCAAAGGAAAAGAGATCAAAGTCAAACTCGATGAGAGAGAACCTTTGTTTTTGGCGGTCAAGAGTGAATATGATACTCTCATGGCGCAAGTGCCGAATATTCCGAGTGAGGATACGCCGATCGGAAAAGACGAGAGTGAAAATGTTGTCTTGCGGCAAGTCGGCAACAAACCTGAGTTCGAATTCCCGGCTAAGGAACACTGGGAGTTGGGAGAAGCGCTGGGGATTATTGATGTGGAACGGGCAGTCAAGGTGAGCGGATCGCGGTCTGTTTATCTCAAGGGAGATCTCGTACTTCTGGAATTTGCTCTTATGCAGTTTGCTTTTTCAGTTCTGACGAGCGAAGAAAAATTGGCAGCCATAATTACTGAGAATCAACTTAAGGTAGCCACTACGCCATTTATTCCTGTTCTTCCGCCCGTTTTGATTCGGCCAGAAATAATGGCAAGAATGGCTCGTCACGATCCTGAAGAAATGTACGCCATTGAGAGAGATAATCTGAATCTGATAGGAAGCGCCGAACATACGTTGGGTGCGATGTATGCTGATGAAATTTTAGAAGCTGCTCAGCTTCCTATTCGCCTGGTGGGGTTTTCGGTAGCTTTTCGCCGTGAAGCTGGCTCCTATGGCAAAGATATGAAGGGGTTTCTTCGGATGCACCAATTCGACAAACTGGAAATGGAATCATTCACTCTGCCCGAACAATCGCGAGATGAGCAGGACTTTATGGTAGCTATTCAAGAACACCTGATGAAGGCATTGGGTATTCCCTATCAAGTTGTGGCGATCTGTACTGGAGATATGGGTAAACCTGACATACGCCAGATCGATATTGAAGCGTGGATGCCAGGACAGAATCGATATCGAGAAACGAACACGTCGGATCTTATTGGGGACTTTCAAGCACGGCGGTTAAATACAAAGATCCGAAGAGCGGATGGAAAAACAGAATTTGTTCATATGAATGATGCAACTGCCTTTTCGCAGCGCCCCCTCATTGCTATTCTCGAGAATTACCAGCAAGCCGATGGGAGCGTCGTGGTGCCGGAAGTTTTGCGCCCCTTCGTCGGCAAGGATGTGATTAAACCGAAGAACAGTTAACAGTCAACGAGGAACAAATAACGACTGTTCCCTTGATTTTTTATTTTTTTTGTTGTTAACTGCTTATTGCCTGCCTGTCCGGTAGGCAGGTTGTTTATTTACAAATTTGTATGGGTGCGTAGCTCAGTCGGTAGAGCAGTGGCCTTTTAAGCCAACGGTCGAGGGTTCGATTCCCCCCGCACCCACCATAAAACTAGGACTCCACTTTTGGAGTCCTTACTTTTTACAGAGAAGCTACAAGTGGGAATCGAAGGGCACGAGTAGGATGCGAGTAAGCGAGCATCCTGTGTGTAGTGCTCAGGCTCCGAGTCGGTCATCGACTCTGAGCTCAGACTCGAAGAGAGCGAGGAGGATTCCCCCCGCACCCACTATAGGATAACAATAGATAACAAGAACTCCCGAACGGGAAGTTTTTGCTTTATAAAGAATTGCGGGGAATCGAAGGGTGCGAGTAGAATGTGAGCAAGCGAACATTCTGTGTGTAGCACCCAGGCTCCGAGTCGGTCATCGACTCTGAGCTCAGACTCGAAGAGAGCGAGGAGGATTCCCCCCCCCGCACCCACCAAATAAGTACCTTTTCCGTTTCGGAGAGGGTACTTTGTTTTTCTTTCACACAGGTTACTTTTCTGCTATACTAAGGGCATAAATACATTATTTTTTATGGTACAAAAAATATTTGTTGTTGTAGTTGTGGCATTGCTGTTTTCTGGCTGTTCTCTGACCAGCGTGACTGCGCCGAAGATCGGTGGAACCTCTCCGGGAACGGGCGCTTTCGCGACACAGGCGGAACTGGGCAGCCTTTGGAAAACTGACAATAGTGGAGAGACATTCGTAGTGAAATCAAAAGTTAATGAGAAAACCAGTATAACGAAAGCGGACATTCTTTCTATCGCTTACCATCCGCAAAAGCCGATGATTATTTATGTCGGTACGGTAGATAGTGGAATTTTCAAGACAGAAAACGGAGGTGATCAATGGACATCAATTCCTTTCCCTCCAAAAAAGATATATAGTTTTATTCTGGATAAGAACGATCCTGATAATCGCATGTTTGCCTCCGGCGTGGTAAATGATTGGGGAAAGATATTCCGTACCGATGATGGTGGCAAGACGTGGAGTGACGTATATACGGAACCGGGGCAGAAGACACCTATCACAGCGCTCTCGCAACATTTTCGCGATAGAAACACCATTTTTGCGGGAACAGCCGCAGGAACAGTCGTGAAAAGTGTTGATAGCGGAAACACGTGGAAAAATATCGGTAATAAAATCGACGGCATCGTAGCGGATATCGCTTTTGATTCTACCAAGAATCTTTCAACATATTTGCTCGTGTTTGACCGAAAGCTCTACTATTCTGCGGACGGTGGAATGCAGTGGATAGATTGGGAGGAAGAAAAACAGAAGGAAACAGCCGTTCAAAACAATAACAGAGCTTCCCGGGTATCGAATTTGAGCGAACGCAACCAAAAAAATAAGATGCCGAAAGGCATCGTGGCTATCGCCAGTGATCCGAATCAATCGGGTGTTATCTATGCTGGAACCGATGCAGGACTTTTTAGAAGTACGGACTTCGGAAAATATTGGAATGAAATAAATATTATTGAGAGCGCAAAAAAATTTCCTATCCGTTCGATAGCCATCAACCCAAAAGACTCACAGGAGATAGTATTTGTCGCGGGAAAAGCGTTCTATAAATCTATTGATGGTGGGGTTACATGGATGACGACAGGGCTGAATGTGGATCGCGGGGCGGCATTTGTTGCCTATGATCCGTTTGATTCGAAACAGCTGTTTATCGGACTGCGGAATTTCAAGTAAATTTGGAAGCAAGACTTCCAAATAATTTTATTCGTGCTATTTATTCACCAAACATATGGTCAAAGAACTCATCGCTCAAAAAATTGCCAGTTTCGAAAATGCTGTGGAACATTTCAAAAATGAAACGGCCAAAATCCGTACCGGCAGAGCCAACCCGGGGCTTGTTGAGGGACTGCTTGTGGATTACTACGGTGTCAAGACTCCGCTCAAACAGATCGCCAGCATTGCCATACCCGAAGCCCGTCAAATTCTCATTTCGCCTTGGGATAAGGGGAGTCTTGTCCAGATTGAAGCGGCCATTCGTGAGTCTGATTTGGGTCTCAACCCCAGCAATGATGGTCAGGCGATTCGTATCACACTTCCCGCTCTTACCGAAGAACGTCGACATGATCTGGTGAGAGCGCTCAACAGCCGAGCCGAAGAAAGCCGCATCGCTGTACGCAATGTTCGGGAAGAGATTTGGAAAGATATTCAGGATTTGGAACGCTCAGGGGATATTTCCGAAGACGACAAGTTTCACGGTAAAGATGAATTACAAAAGGTCGTGGATGAATACAAT
This sequence comes from Candidatus Moraniibacteriota bacterium, assembly GCA_030648835.1. Classification (GTDB taxonomy): domain Bacteria; phylum Patescibacteriota; class Minisyncoccia; order Moranbacterales; family UBA1568; genus UBA1568. The sequence continues at coordinate 171,772 of JAUSGT010000001.1, forward strand.
CACAAACTTGAAGAAGTGCGTAAAAAGAAAGAAGAAGAAATTCTGACCGTTTAAGAAAACGGAATACCTAATACCTAATACTAGCTATGCTCACCGTTCTCATTTTTCTCATTCTTCTTGGGCTTCTGGTGTTTGTCCACGAACTTGGTCATTTTTTGACTGCCCGTTTTCATGGTATCAAAGCGGACGAGTTTGGTTTCGGTTTTCCGCCACGGATGGTGGGAATCCAATTTATGCGGGGCGAAGACAAGAAAAAAATTTCGGAAGTTGAAAGTATTCGGGTGGAGACTGTGGATATAAAGGTGGGAGAAGATGAGATTATTCGGGAAACGATCACCGAAAAAATGCATACCGTTGAAAAAACGGTGCCAGTCAAGAAATGGAGAATCATTTGGGGAGGGAGAGATGGTGATGATGAGAACGAAAAACAAGATTTGCACGAGGCACATACGAAAGGATTTTCAGGTGGAACGATTTATTCTTTGAACTGGCTCCCGCTGGGCGGTTTTGTGAAAATCAAGGGTGAAGACGGACACAATCATGATCCGGATAGCTTCGCGGGAAAATCGGCTTGGATTCGTGTCAAAGTTCTGGCAGCCGGTGTGTTTATGAATTTCGTCTTTGCCTGGCTTCTTATTTCCGTCGTATTCACGTTGGGGCTTCCTCAACCGATTGATCCGGGGCAGCGCGCGCAGTATCCGGATGCCAAGATCCAAATTCTGGAAGTGAAGAAAGGGACACCGGCCGCGGCGATGGGACTCATGCTCGGCGATGAAATTCTTACCATCGCGGGGGACAAGATTACAACGCTCGCGCAAGTGAGTGATACGATTGTCGGGAGCAGGGGAAAAAATCTGGAAATAAAAATAAATCGTTTGGGGAAAGAGATGATTTTGACGGGGGTGCCACGGATTGAATATCCGGCGAGCGAAGGATCCCTAGGAATCTCTTTTTCGGAAACGGCAATCATAGCCTACCCTTGGTATCAGTCTCTCTATCAAGGACTCATAGCGACATACAATATTACGGGAGCCATCCTTCAGGCTTTCGGAAAAATGATTGGTGGATTGTTTGGGATGCAAACCGGTCAAGTAGTCGATGTGACTGGGCCTGTTGGCATTGTCTATCTTACCAAGCAGATGAGCGATCTTGGTCTGGTGTATCTTCTCCAGTTTGCGGCGCTCCTTTCCATCAATCTTGGTATCATCAATATTCTTCCTATCCCGGCGCTTGATGGTGGACGGATCCTTTTCATTCTTATCGAAAAACTGAAAGGTTCTCCCGTTAGTCAGCGGACAGAAGGGATGATTCACCAAGTCGGTTTCATACTGCTTCTTCTTCTTATGCTTCTCATCACAATTCGTGATTTCTCCCACTTCCAGATTCTCCAGAAAATCGGTAGCTTCTTCTCATAGTGGCAGGGACAAGCCGTTGTATCGATGCCCTTTCGTTTCAGAGAGGGCATTTTCTTATACCCCTTGACATTTTTACGATTTTTTGGTACAGTGATATGTTTCAAGTTTTTAGTGGGTCAAAAGGTCTCTTATAAACGCGTATCAGAAAATATATGAATTTTGCCAGAAAAAAAGGGTTTTTACGGATCGCGAAGGAGAGCATCCCTCAAGGTCTCGCTTTGGGCATCTTGCTTGTCATTTTTGGCATTGCGGCGGCGTTTGTTTTTCAAGAGCGTTTCAAAGCCAGTGCCGACTTTATGATTTCATCCACTCAGGAAGGTCAGGATTATTACACAGCGACTCGTTCGGCTGAATATATGAGCCGGGTGCTCGGTGAAATTCTTTACAGTGAAAGTTTCATTACTGCTATCGTCGATACGGGGCGGGTAGATATCAATTTTTTACCGCGTGACAAGAAAACTCGTTTGGATGATTGGTCAAAGATGCTTCAGGTGAAAACGAATTCAGAGCTGGGATTTATCCAGGTATCTATTTCGGGCGGGAGCGAACGGGAAGTGTCAAAAATATCACAAGCGGTAATTGCGGTACTCGGTGAAAAGGGGAGCGCGCTTTTCGGGAGCGGCGGAGAGAAAGTGAGCGTGCGTTTGCTTTCCGGCCCCATCATTGAAAAAAATCCTTCTCCTTCCGAACTGAGCATTATCGTTATCGTCGGATTGATACTCGGATTCTTCTTGAATTTTACGTGGCATTTGGTGCGTGAGGAATTCCGTTTGGGTTCGCTCGTCTAAGCGAATGGGGTATGTCGTTCCGCTCTTAAATAGTATGGAGGGCGGTCGAGATGTCCGATTTGAATCATAAAAATTCAGATCATTAACAATTAGGCATCGTTTTTCGGGGGCTGTGTTTTCCACAGTCAGTTTTCAATCGGAGAGAAGGAGGTAACCGTGAAGCAGCTCAATCCGGGTCGCCCCGCGGTGACCCATCTCAAACCAAGCCAGAAGGAGAGGACTATGAAAAGCACGTGGATGGCCGCTTTGTTGGCGGTATTCGCTGCGCTCGCCTTCCTCGGGACGGCAGCGCAGGCAGCAGATTTATCGTGTGCGGTGACCCATACGGTCAAAAAAGGCGAAACGCTCTCGGGTGTTTTGGTAAGCCTTGGGATTCGTCCCTCGCAGAACAATGTCTCGAATGTGGTCGTGGCCAGTAGTCTCAAGGATCCGAACATGATCCTGATCGGCCAGAAGCTTTGCATTCCGCAAGGGATCAAGGTTTCGGTGAACAAACCGGTGAAAGTGAAACTGGTGGTTGATGCCCCTCAATGTATCAATCTGGGGCGGGCTCCGTTCAATTGGAGCAACTCTCTCGAGCTTCGGCTCAAAGGGATCGATCTCAACCCTGACCTGACGTCGGCCGAAAAAATCGAAGCGAAAGCCAAGATTACGGCTGGTCCAGGAAAGAAACAGCTCATCACTTCCGACATGGTTTTCAAGTCCATGCCGTTCCAAGGGAAAGATGGCAAGGTTCACTTCCTCAATAACGTCAAAGTTTGCACGCCGGAACAAGGTGGGCGGACGGAAGCGATTGAGACGTGGATACTGTCTACGGGAACTATCGTCGGTGATCCGCTGCGTTGCGGAAATATCAGCGTTGTGTTGATTCCGAAACGGCCTGTTCCTGTTCCGGAACTGCCACCGGTAGAACCCGTCAAACCTGAGCCGCCTGTGTTTGTGGAACCACCTAAGGTAATAGAACCGCCTAAAGTGGAACCACCGCCGGTAGACGAAATTCCGCCGTTTCATGTGACACCGGAAGAAGTCGCCGGCAAACCGCGCTGTGAAGCACAGGCGGGTGTAGGCGCCTACGGCAATCGTGTCTATCACGGCAAATGGGCCTATGGCGAAACCATCTGTTACATTTGGAAAGATGGTGAGTGGCAAGCCGGTCCTGGCATCTTCGCGATGTACGGTGATGGTCATTCCATGGGTTCCGCGTTTCGCAACAAGGAATACGGGATAGGTTTCCAAGTCGGAGCTCAACGCAATTGGATCAATGACAAGAACCGTTTGTCGTCATTCGATCTGAAGTTGCGGTTCCTCCCGTGGGATAAAAGCTGGGGTAGCAACAATGACTCCGGCTATGCTTTCACTCAACGAGGCAAGAAGATTGGCCTCTACACTAGTTACGCCGAAAGGACGACTGGTGAGAGTGACGGACCATTGGTTGGTGTTATCGGCGAGTACTGGAAATCGTTCGGCCAAAAAGTGGATTCAACTTGGTCGGCGCAACCGGTGCAGGATCGTGGTTCAATCGCGGCCTATGCCTTCTACGACACGAAACTGTCGGATGATGGCAAATGGCGCATCCGCTATCTTGGCGGTATCGCACATACCAACTGGGATAGCCAAAACTGGCTCCGGTTGTCGCCTGAATTCCGCTATAACGAGTGGTTGATGTTTGGTCCACAGCTCACGCTACCGATCGGCATCAGTCAGGCGAATCTGCCGATGACTGCGCACGACTTGACTACTCTCGGTGCGTTCGTACGCGTCGAGCTGGGTAAGCCGGTTCGCGAAGCCGATGCCAAACAACGCGAAGGACAGCTCGAATTTATTCCGGTCGGGGAAGTTGCAAAACAACCCCAAGGCCAACTCGAGTTTGTTCCCGCAACAGAAGCAGCCAAGCCTCCTGAATAAGGCGGCTTGGCAAGGACTGACATATCATCCAAGGTGTATAAAAAGGCTATCGCATCGACGATAGCGGCCTGGTGTATGGAAGGACCTGCTTCGAAATCTATCGAAGGGACGTTAGTGCTTACGCGCTACCGTCCCTTTATTCTTTTTATGAGGTTTTTAGGAATTTATTTCGATAATGAGTCAATCCAATTTTCAATACCTTTGTATACTATCGCATTTACGTACAGAAAATATTTTCTATTTTTGGCTTGATTAAGGGATTAATATGGGTATTGACAGAAACTGACTTATGATGTAGGATACGGAGTCCAGAAATTCCGGACTGTTGTGCCGAAATAAAGCATTAGGCACGGCAAAATCTTTTTAACGCAGCGCGCAATTACCCTCAAAGGAGGACCCCATGCGCAATTCGCCCCTGAAGTTCGTTTCAATTGCGGTCGCACTCGCCTTTTCCGGTTATGCCTACGCCACACCTGAAGCGCTGCCCGCGGGCGCCAAGGTCTCGTGTACCGCCAATGCGGACGGCACCGGCACGCTGGCAATCAGCGGTGTCGATGTCAAACGCGTGGAGCTGTATGTCCATGCACCGACCTCGAAGAAGAGCATCCTTGATTCGGCAGCCAGTTACAAGGTGCCGGCCAACGCCACGTTCAACTTTGTCTTCAAGAACGCGGCGGGTGAGGATCGCTACGTCCAGGTCGGCGGTGACAATCCAGCACGTGTTGCCCGGGTATTCGCGGCAAGCGGCACTGCGGCCAGCGCCAGCACATTCGACGGTGTAATGGCTGTGCCTGACGCGCGTAATGGCGGTATCGGCAACGGCGGAGCGTCGCTCGGTTGCAGCCACATGTTGCGTCGTACCACGGCCTCAGCCAAGTAGCCCCGGCGCCGGCGACACCAGCGACCAGTACCTTTTTTCAATCACGGCGGAACCTCGCCACACCCAAGGCCCATGATCTATGATTATGGGCTCTTGACTTTTCTGGGAAAATGGAGTATAATAGCGGGTTGGTATAGTGTCACTCTGAGTCTTGCGAAGAGCCCCGAAGAAAGAGGTAGTAAACGAGATTCTTCGCTTTGCTCAGAATGACGGAAAAAATTTGTGGTATGGCGGGCGGAATGTTGGTGATCCAGTATTCTGCCCGCGATACCGAAAAAGGGTGTCGAGGAGTCAGTACCTACACAATCTTCAGGAGGCGCTATGCGCACATTACTAATGTTAATCGTTGTTGCTTTACTTTCGGCATGCGCGACGCTTGGTGGCAACACCATGAATCTCGCGGCCGAAGATGGGAAAAAACAAGCGGTGTCAATCGACCCGATTGCTTTTACCGGGGTGCAAATGACCCCGGCGATTCAGAGCGGGAAGTACAAAGCATATCTCGCAAGCTTCCCGGAAGAATTCTTTTCCGAGTTTCATCCGTTGCGCTTTCGCTACAACGCGATCGCGTACGGAAAGGATTCCGGCAAGGAATATCCGGCGCAGGCCATCTATGCCGGGTACGCCCAGTGCGCGTTGCGACTGGTTCTCATCGTCGAGGGCGACGTGAATGAACCAATTGTTGGCGCGTTCGTAACGACCCGTTTCACGCGGGTGTTCAATCTTCACGGCGAAGAAATCAGCGTGAAGACTCCGGAGAAACTGATTTCCGACGCGAAGTATCGCAAGGAGGTTGTTCTTTCCGGTGGGACACTGACGAGCAAGCTGAAAGGTATACCTGTTTTGGGTAAGAGCGGGATGCAGGAAACATTCGCCTCGTGGAATACGGTGCGAGTGCCAGCCCTCGCGTATGAGATTCGTACGCCGCTTTCCGAAAGACTCGTGAAAACGGTGGCGCGCGAGAATCCCGAGCTGAACTTTTCCGAGAAGCTGGTCGGTAACGGCCGTTTCGGAATCAGTCTCAGCTGGTTCGGAATAGCTGCGGGAGCTGTAGCTGACGTTTTTACGGCAGCCAATGCTCCGAGCAAGGGCTGGGACGAACAGAGTGAGCTCAAGCGTGGCCAGCAGGGCATGATTGCGCGCGTCATAAAAGCTCAGTACGATGGCGCGATCCGTGCAGGAATGACCTGTACCGCCTCGGACATCAGGCGAGCGGGGTACTGAAGCAGGCGGCAAGGCGCGGATTTTCTGGAACGTTCAGGGAATCCGCGCAGTTTTTTTAAATACAACAGACAATTTTTTTTTGAACGCTTACGAACGGGTGAGGTATAATGAACATACGTATGCCCGGTAGTAGAACTTCGACCGAGCATTGAAAGAAATTATGATGAAGCATAAGAGGGTTGTAAAATAAAAGTATATTTGGTTTTGATTACTGTAGTTTTTGTATTAAATTGTCGAAGTTTCACTACCGGGTATGAATCTTGATTCCATCATAGAGAGAGTAAGAGAAAAAATCACCGCTGATGATAAGGCCGTTTTTATTATTGTTTTGCTTTTTCTCATCACGGCTTTGGCGCGACTGTTGTTCGGTCTGGTGCCGTGGTATTTTCTCATCTTGATGGTGCCGCTGTTTTTCGTCACACTCCTGCGACCCAAAGCGGGACTGATGGCGATAGTTCTTCTCACGGTTTTATTTGAGCGTTTTTTTACCTTGGAAGCCTTTCAATTCGGACGAGATGTCCTTAAGCTTTATCCTTTGGACATCATCCTTTTGGGTGTGTACGGAGGGATGATAGCCAAGATATTTTTTGGAAAAATCCGTTATACATGGAAACCGGCTGATATTTTTTTCATCCTTTTCTTTTTGCTGGCGACGGCGTATTTCATAGCGAGCTTCGTCGGTTTTGGGAGCGACAACATGGCCGTGGCGTTCAGTACGTGGAAAAATTATGTTTTTTATGGAATGCTTTTTTTCGCTCTGCCGATACTGTGTGACTCTGAGGCGGACGTGCGGCGTCTTGTGCGGTATTTTCTTGTGGCGGCAACTTTTGGAATAGTCTTCATCGTAATCGGCGCGGCACGGGGAGAGGGGTTGTGGACCGAGTTCACACCGCTTTCGACCGCGGGTGTGCGCCTTTTGGCGTTTCCGCACGCTTTTTACTTTTCATTGGCATTTCTCGGAATGTTTGTGTCAGCCGGTTATTGGTCAACAAATAAGTACCGCTTTTTTATCTGGCTGGTGATGGCGCTCTGGATGTTCGGTATCTTGGGATCGCTGATGCGGCATTTGTGGATCGGTATGGCGCTCTCTTTTGTATGCGCGTTCGTATTTCTTATGGATGAGCGTGGTCGTCAAGCGGCGAGAACGATGGGAGTGATAGCGCTGGCTTTTGCTACGACACTTTTCTCCCTTTGGTTGTTTCTTTCTTTTCTCTTCCCGACGAGCACGGTAGGAGAAGCCTTCCAGGCTTCCAGTCAGGTAGTAGCCGGGCGCGTGATTTCTATCGGCAACGCGGCGGATACCAGTATTTCTTGGCGAGGATCCACATGGCAAAGCGCTTTTATGGAGCTTTCCAAAAACCCGTTATTGGGAACCGGTTTCGGTATGCGCATACCGGTGGAGTCCGGAGAGTATCGCGATTTTATTGAGATCCGAAATATTCACAACTCCTGGTTGGCGCTTTTGGTGCAGATGGGGCTCTTGGGATTTCTCATCTTTGTTTCTTCGCTGATAGCCTTGGCGCGGAGAGTTTTTTATCTGATTTTTGACTCCGGCGCAAAATTTTTATCCGCCGTGCGGATCGTGAGCCTGACCCTCTTTCTCTATCAGAGCATAGTGCTTCTGGCGCAACCGTATTTGGAAACCAACCTGATGGGTATATTTTTTTGGATGACACTGGGGCTCATGAACACCCTGCCTGCTCTTTCACGGAAAAGCATTGAAAACCAAACCGTATGAGAATTCTCGAGGTAAATAAATTTTATTATCCACGACGTGGGGCGGAACGCCATTTTTTGGATTGCATCAACCTTTTGAAACAAACCGGCCACAGCGTGGCCGTTTTCACGATGGATGACAAGCGTACTGTTTCGCGTGAAAACGAAAAATATTTTGTGTCGTCTGTCGGGTACAACGGCAGTGATTCCAATTTTTTGAGTCGACTAAGAGGTATAGGACGGCTTTTTTGGTCTTTCGAAGCGCGCCGAAAAATGCGAGCTCTCATTCGTGATTTTCGGCCGGAGCTGGTGCACGTGCACAACGCGTACCATCAGTTGTCGCTCTCGTTTTTTCCTCTGGTGAAGGAGGCGGGTATCCCGCTCATAATGACGGTTCATGATTACGCAATGATTTCTCCGGACAAGGATGCTTACTATCCGGCAGTCGGAAAACAATATTTCAAATTTCTTTGGATAAAAAAATACAGCCTGGCGAAGCGGATGCTTTTGGTAATGAAGAAGTATTGGGAGGACTGGTACGGATTCTACGCTTTTGTGGATTGTTTCATCGTTCCCAGTCGTTTTGTGGAAAACATCCTTCTTTCCACCGGCATAAAAAAAGAAAAGATGATTGTTCTCCCGCACTTTATCAAGAATGAAAAGAGAGAGTCGGTTTCAAGCGAAGCCCCGACGGATGCGCCGTATGCTTTGTATTTTGGCGCCATTACGGAAGAAAAAAATATCAGAGAACTGACTGCGATTTTTGAGGAACTGCGCTTTCCGTTGTATCTGGCTGGGGTAAAAGGTATGGATATAGCGGAGGGGAAATACGTGAAGTATGTCGGAGAGAAAGACACAGAGGTTTTGCGAGTCCTCATAGGCCAGGCTCTGTTTGTCGTGAGCGCGACCCGACTTCCGGAAACGTTCGGTCTCGTCGCGCTTGAGGCGAATAGTCTCGGGAAGCCGTTTTTTGGCTATGCGACGGGAGCTTTTCCGGAGATTATCGATAATGGAAAAAATGGTTGGCTTGTCGGCAGTCGCGGGGAATTGAAAGAGAAAATAGTCGATTTCATCTCGGGCGTTATCCATTCTGATTCTCCCGATAAGATTTCCGGAAATGCCAAGGAAAAATATGGGGCAGAAAATTATATGAAAAAATTCGAGCAGTTAGTGGGGCTTGTCAAAATGTCGGGAAGAGAGTAGAGTTTTCGCTTCTGGTTCTTTGGTGAATTATCTTTGATGTTCAATCAACGCTGGGGAGAGGGAACATGAGTTTTAAGCTGATGAGCTGGTTTTTGGTGACGGCTGTTTCATTGATGGTTGCTGTATCATCGCAGGCGGCGGAGGATGATCAGGCACAGGATAACAGTTCGCTTGTCACATTCGTGCCCGTGAGAGAAAAAGCACGGGAATTGGTTATCGTGGAACTCGTCCGTCCGGATGGTCAAAACAAGAACTATACGGCTCTCGAGAAGAGCATACTTTCGAGCGGTTGGCGGACGGAAAAAAATGGCGATTTTTTCGATATTCCCGGCAAGTGTACGATAGAAGCGCTTGCCAATGGTCAATACGCCGTTGATTGCTGGCTCATCCACCTTGAAGGGCGTGATGTTTTACGGCAGGAAGTGAAAACTTCCGAAGAAGCCGTTACGACCATCAAGACCTTCTCGCGACTGCGGACGTATCGTCAGCCGCCAAAAAAAGCGAGGCCGATCAGGACCATATTGGTCTAGCGGTTCAGTGAGCGGAAAGCGAAATAACAAGAACGGGTACCGGGAGAATTTCCTTGTACCCGTTTTACAATTTTTTTAAGATAAAATTTCCTCTTTACTTTTCCAGGCGGATGCGTGCGTCGAGGACGCGGAAGTTTTCAGCCTTCGGGAAAGACAACAGGGGATTCAGATCCAGTTCCGCGATTTCCGGGAAATCCTCTGCCAGCTGCGAAAGACGACCGATCATCGTGATAAGCGTTTCGAGATGGATGCCGTGTTGCCCGCGCGTCCCTTGGAGGAGAGGGAAAGCTTTGAGTTCGTGGAGCATTTCCTCTGCGTCTTCGCGGGTGAGGGGGGCGAAGCGGAGAGCAGTGTCTTTGAATGTTTCGACAAAAATACCACCGAGACCCGCCAGAACGACAGTTCCCAGTCCGGGCTCTTTCTTCAATCCGAGGATGATTTCTTGGCCTCCTTCCTCCGCCATTTCAACGACGAGCGCGCCGAGGAGTCGCGCTTTGGGAACATGTTCTTTCACTTGCGCCATCAGTTTTTCGTAAGCCTCTCCCGCATCTTTTGGTTCGACATTGAGTATGACGCCGCCCACATCGGATTTATGGATGATATCCGGTGAAACGATTTTGAGCGCCACTTTTTTATCGATTTTTTCCGCGACAGAGGCGGCTTCTTCTTTGTTGTTCACGAGAGAGGTCGCAAAAAATGGAAATCCGTAGGCGATGAGTATTTCACTGGCTTCTTTTTCTGTGAGGGCGGCGCGACCGGCATTTTTCGCGGCCTGTATGATAGTGGCGGCTTTTTCATGGTCGGGGTTTTCCGGAGAAAAAGGTGTAGGAGAAGTTTCTTTGCGCCAATTGGCCACCTGAGCGAGCGCGGCGAGTGCTTCCGCAGCGGCTTCGGGATAGGTGACGGTAGTGATGGCGTTTTTTTGGAGCGCGGCGAGTCCATCTTGAAAAGAAACCTTCCCCGCGAAGACGGCGATGATTGGTTTCGGTGTATGTTGTTTGATGGATACGATGGCTTCAGCCGTTTCTTTGGCTTGTGTCATCGTTTGTGGTGTCACGATGACGAGCAGCATATCGATTTGGTCATCAGCCACGACAATTTCCATGGCAGCCCGGTAACGATCGGCCAGAGCGTCTCCGAGCACATCGATCGGGTTCAGAGCGCTGCCGGCTTTGGGCAAGATGGTTGTCAGTTTTTCCTGGGTTTCCTGGGACAGTGTGGCAACGCGCAAGCCGTTTGTCACGGCAGCGTCGGTGGCCAGGACTCCCAGACCCCCGGCGTTCGTCACGATGGCCAAGCGGTTGTTTTCCGGCAGTGAGTTATGCGAGAAAGCCGTGAGAAAGTGAGTAAGCTGTTCGAGATTTGCGGCGCGAACGATGCGCGCCTGTTTGAAAAGGGCAGAATACGTAGCATCATTACCGGCCAGCGCTCCGGTATGCGAGCCGGAAGCGCTCTCGCCGGCCGTGGTGGTTCCTGATTTGAGGACGATGATCGGCTTGGCTTCCGCGCGGGCGAGAATCTCTCGGCCGATTTTGATGAGCGTGTTACCGTCCGTCAATCCTTCGGTATAAAAACCGAGTGTTTTGACGTTTTCATCTTTTGCAAAATAGCGGAGCAATTCATTTTCACCGATCATGGTCTTGTTGCCGATAGAGACGAAGTGGGAAAAATCCAAAGTATCCACACTGAGATCGATGAGGGCGGTAGAGAGCGCTCCGCTTTGCGAAAAGAAAGCGATAGACCCGTCATGGGGGAGATGTTTGGCAAAAGAGGCGTTGAGTCCGATCTTCGGATGGAGAAATCCGAGACAATTGGGACCGAGTAGTGTGATGTCGAATTCTTGGGCGATAGTCAGAACAGTTTCCTCGAGCGCTTTTCCTGTGGCTCCGGTTTCTTTGAATCCGGAAGAAATGATGATGGCGGCGCGGATATTTTTTTCTCCCGCTTCACGCAAGACCGCGGGCACTATGTCTGCCGGGACGATGATGATAGCCAGATCGACAGCCTCCGGGATATCGGCAACGCGTTTGTAACAAGGCAGATCGAACAGTCTGTCGGTTTTCGGATTTACCGGATACACTTTTCCCCTGTAACCGTTTTTCAGGAGATTCTCGGTCAGGGTGTATCCGACACTGCCGGCTTTGGTCGACGCGCCGATGACAGCGATGGACTGTGGCGAAAAGAGGGTATCGAGATGCATAGATATCGAAGAAGAATTATGAATTACGAATCCCTGCCCGTCCGACAGGTGGGATAAATTGTGAACAAAAGAAAACCAAAAAACCAAAGGATTTTTACCGTGATTCCTAATTCCTGATTCTTTCCCCAATTGTAGCGGAAAACCGCGGTATTGACAAAAATGCGGAAATTTGCTAGTATATGATGTTTAAGAATTAATTGAACGCACCTATGCAAAGTCGTAATTTTTGGCTCTCTAGAGAGGTAATTCTTGGTTTGGCGTTCGGGCTCGTGCTCGTTGTGCCGGTTTTTGTTTTTGGCGGTTCCCAAACGCTCTATGTCGATAAAGATGCCAGTGGAAGCGAAAACGGTACTTCTTCCCATCCGTATCGTACTATTTCCAAGGCATTGAAAAATGCCGATGGAGGGACTGAAGTGAGAATCAAGAACGGAACCTATAAGGAAAATATCACCATTCCCAAAGGAGTGAAGGTATTGAGTGACAGCAAAAAGCGCGACAAAGTTGTTATCGAAAACGATAACAAAAATTTGCCGACGGTGACTATGAAACACAATACGGCTTTGAGCTATGTCACGGTAAAGGGTGGCCGGCATGGGGTGCGTATTCTCGAAGATGCCAAGGCGCATATTTTTGATGCGGTAATCAAAAAAAGCGATCGGGATGGCATTCATATCGATGCGGCAACGCGTGACAAGAAACATCAAGTTATAATCGATAAGGTGAGGGTTACCAATAATGATCGAACCGGTATTTTTTCCGAGAAGCGTTTTATCGTGATTATCAACAGCGATATTGTTTCCAACGGCAGCGATGGTATCAATTTGGCGGCGGGGACGAAGGCCTGGTTTGAAAATGACCGTTTCAACGACAACAAGGGGAGTGGCGCGAAACTGGTTCTGGACGGAGCTTCTATTTTCAGCAAGAAGAACAGTTTCCGTGACAACAAGCGCGAAGGCGTCGAAGTAAACGCGTCCGGGGCGGCTGGAACTATCGAATTGAAGAGAGCTTCTTTCGTGGGTAACGATCGTTATGGTGTCGCTCGCGTGGCCCGCACAGTGGCCGGGACTCGTATGTTCGGCAATCTTTCTTTCGGTACCGGTATCAACGCGAGTCGCTTCGAAGCGAATGCGTTCGGCAGTCTCTCATCTATCGTCAAAGGGTTTTAAGTATCTTGTTTAAAGGGAGAGAACTCCTAGGGGTGTACTATCAAATATGAAAATAGCTTTTATCGGACAAAAAGGGATTCCGGCACTTTCCGGCGGTGTTGAAAAACACGTCGAGAAATTGGCTGTGCATTTGGCGGCCCTGGGTCACGATATCACCGTGTATACCCGCCCGGCGTATACCGACAAGACCTTGAAAGAATATCAGGGAGTGAAATTGATTTCTTTGTCGAGTATCAGGACAAAACACTTGGACGCCGTCTCGCATACTTTTTTGGCGACGGCGCATGCCCTGTTCCAGAATTATGACGTGGTGCACTATCATTCCATCGGACCGAGCGTCTTCTCGATACTCCCGCGCATTTTTCGTGGCGGGATGCGAGTCGTGGCGACGTTTCATAGCCGTGATTATTTTCACAAGAAGTGGAATGTGTTCGCCCGGCTGTTTCTTCAGTTGGCCGAAAAGATCACGTGCACGGTTCCGGAAAAAACCATTGTCATCAGTGAAACGCTCAAACGCTATGCCGAGGAAAAATACGCGCGCAAGTTTTCCTTGGTTCCCAACGGAGCCGATGTCGCCTTTGAGCCCGATACGAACTTTTTGAATCAGTGGGGACTCAGACCGAAACGGTATATTTTGTCGGTCAGCCGTCTCATCGCGCACAAGGGCATTCACTATCTCATCAAGGCGTTCAACGAGCTGGAGAATATGAACAAAATTCCCAATAATTTCAAATTGGTGATTGTCGGCGCGCCGACGTACACGAAAGAATATGAGACGTATTTGAAAGTGCTGGCGGAGGGACACAGCAATATCATTTTTGTCGGTGAACAGACCGGGAAAACATTGGAGGAATTGTTTTCTCACGCGTATCTTTTTGTGCAGCCGTCGGAAGACGAGGGATTGTCGCTGGCGCTGCTCGAAGCGATGGGACATGGTTTGATGCCGATTGTCAGCGATATTCCCGCGAATCGTGAGGCGATTGCCAACACCGGAGCGTTTTTCCCGAGCAAAGACGCCGTGAGTTTGGAAAAAGAATTGGCCTATTTTATCAATCGTCCCGAGGATGTGGCGGTTCTGGGAAAACTGGCACAGGAACGGGTGCAGGATCATTACAGTTGGGACGCCATTGCTCGGCGAACATTTGAAGTGTATGAAGAAGCTTTGCATCAAAACAGTAGCGCTCGAGAACCATATGCCTCATATCGTACAAAATAAATTCGCTTTTCCGGCTTCCTGGACACGCGCCTTCGCGGTGACGCTGTTTTTTGTTACGCTTTCGGCGGGGCTGGTCTGGTTGGATTTTTTTCGCAGTTACAGCGCGGAAGTGACTGTTCTCGTTGTTTCTCGTCCGACTATCTCCCAAAGCGGCCAAGATGTGGCGGGAAATCTCGTGGCGCTCACGCGGACTCTTTCTTTTTATGATCGGGTGCTTGTCGACAATGATCTCATTGACGATCCTTTTGACGGATATGCTCCGGATAAACGCAAAGAATTTTGGAACGATACGGTTACCGTGAAAAAGTTGGACGGCGGCAGCGTACTTGGAGTGCGGGCGGTTGGAAACACGCCGGAAGAAGCGACCCTGCTCGCTGCCCAGACAGCTCAGACGCTTTTTTCTGTCGCGGGTCTTTATTACAACGTGAAGACGGATATCGATCTTCGGATCATCGATGGACCGCTTCTCCGCTATGTCCTGGTGAAACCGTTTCTTTTTGGCGGAGTGAGTCTCCTCAGCGGATTTTTTGTTACGGCGCTTTTCTTCTTTCTGTTGAACGCAATACCGGGATTCATCGTGGGGCGGAAAAGAGAATTTTCTCTGGATGAAATTTTAGACGAACACGCTCTTGCGGAAAAATATGCCGTACCGGAAAAGGCGTATCCGGAATTTTCTCTTGGTGAAACGGTGCCTTGGATCGACCCCAGGAAGTTTATTCCCGCCAAGCCCAAGACGCTTTCCTTTGAGAATATGGTACAGGAAGTGGAAAAAAGAACATCTTCCGGCGGTATGCGCGCTCCGGCGCCGGTGAATTTGCCGACCGCTCCGAGTGATATGGAACTTCCCGTCATGGATGAAGCGGAACTGCCTTTTGAATTTGAAACTCCGGTGGAGGAACCGGAAGCCTTCTTTTCATCCATACAAGGAGAGCCGCTCGGTTTTCCTGTCCGAGGTGAGCATTCGATCGCGCCGAATACGGAAACGCCGGATCAGGATGAATCCATTTCGTCCGAACGAGAACGAGGTGAGCCAGCTTCCGCTAAGCTTCAGTCTGGTGAACCGACAGCCGACGAATACAAACGTCGTTTGAACGAACTTTTGTCCGGAAGCGATTAGGTTATGCCCGGTAGTAGAACTTCGATCAAATATTGAAACGAAGTTTTTTAAACCGAAGCCTTGGTAATAAAGTAACATTTGATGCACAGAGATAGTTCACATAATGAAAGACTATCGAAGTTTCACTACCGGGTATGCAAAAAAAACACTCGACAAAATTTTGGATAATTTTTTACGCCGGAGCGATTCTTTTTCTTTTCGGTTGGTTTGTTTTTTGGCAGGTAAAAAATCATACATGGGGGAGTCTCGAGAGTCTGCTCGCGGTGGCGCCGCTTACGGAGGAGACAAAAACCGATTTGCAAACCATCGTTTCTTTGGCTGACGCGCTGTTATCTCCCGACGGTCGAGAAAAGACGTTTCTCATTCTTTTCCAAAACAATTTGGAATTGCGTCCCGGGGGCGGTTTTATCGGATCATTCGGTATTTTGAAGTTGCAGAACGGCAATGTCGTTGATTTCGCCGTACACGATACCGGTAATTTTGATGGCCGCATCCCGAGTACGGTCGAGCCTCCGTACCCGATGCATGAAACACTCAGAATCAATTCGTGGAAATTGCGTGACTCGAACTACTCGCCCGATTTTTCGGAAAACGCCAAATGGGCGGAAACTTTTTATCAAATGGGGCAGGGAGAAGAGCGTTTCGATGGGGTGATCGCCGTGACAACCAATGTTTTGACGTCGTTTTTGAAAGTGACCGGACCGGTTGACATTCCGGGATTCCCCGGTACGTACGGTCAAGATAACGCCATTCTCGATCTTGAGTATCAGGTTGAGAAAGGGTATCGCACGCAAGACATCACTCCGGGCGAACGGAAATCCGTAATGGGGAGTTTGGGGATGGAGATTCTGCGACGCGCGAAAGCTTTGTCACTTTCCAAGAAATATGAACTCTTCCGGACGGTCTTGGCTGATTTGCATACAAAAGATATTCAGATTCTTTTCAAAGACCCGCTTCTCCAAGAGCGGGTAGCGGCGGCCGGTTGGGATGGCGCACTGGACCGAACGTGGAGAGACGATTATTTGTATCTGGTTGATGCGAATCTCAATTCTTTCAAGACCGATTACTTCATCAAGCGATCGTACGCGTATACGGTAGATCTCACAGGGGAGATACCACGCTCTACGCTCGCGGTTACCTACCGCAATACGGCACAAGTGCGCGATTGGTTCGCCAAAGATTATCAGACTTTTTTCCGCGCCTATGTTCCGGGGGGAAGTTTTTTGGAGAAGGTTGCCGGTGCTGCCAGTGATCCTGTGTATGGCGAGTTTCTGGGTAAGAAATATTTCGGAGTATTGGTGCAGGTGCCCATTCAGATGGAAAAGACGGTAACGTTCGAATATACGTTGCCGAAAAATATTGAGCGGGAATGGTACGACCTGAAAATCCAGAAACAGCCGGGACTCAGTGACATACCGGTTACTCTGACGGTTATCAAAAAAGATGGATCAAGGGAAGAAAAGAATTTGCTACTGACTAGAGATACGATATGGAGTGAATTGAAATAATGGAGGTTTGCATGTGCGTCACTTTGTAAAAATGCCCATTTCCGGGCATTTTTGCTTTTATTTTTGTGATATAATAGGAGAGCGACGATTTAATATTTCCCAAAACTATTTTTTCTTACTCTTGATTCCTGATTCATAATTCTTGATTCCTCTTCAAACATGCGTTTCGATATTATTTCTCTTTTTCCGGAAAGTTTCACCTCGTATTTTGGCGTGTCCATTCTGAAGCGGGCAGCGGAGGACGGGCTTATCGAGATTCATACGCACCATCTGCGTGACTTTACTCATGATAAGCACAAAACGGTCGATGATACGCCGTATGGCGGTGGAGCCGGGATGCTTCTCAAGGTGGAACCGCTGGCGGAAGCGATTGAGGCAGTAGTAAATAGTAAGCAGCAAGTAGCAAGCGAAGAAAAAAAAAGAGTGATACTTTTTTCTGCCAAGGGAAAAACTTTCACACAAGCCGATGCCCGGCGTTTATCCGAATATGAACGTTTGATTTTGGTGTGTGGCCGATATGAGGGGGTTGATGAACGGGTGGCGGAAAACTTCGTGGATGAAGAACTTTCTATCGGCGATTATGTATTGACGGGCGGAGAATTACCGGCGATGGTGGTTGTGGACGCGGTGGCGCGGCTCTTGCCGGGAGTCCTCGGCAACAGCGAGAGCGCGGAAACGGAATCGCATACTCTTTCAGGTATTGTGGAGTATCCGCAGTATACGAAGCCGGAAGAATTTCGGGGCTGGCGCGTACCTGACGTACTCCTTTCCGGACACCACGCCGAAATTGCCAAGTGGAGAGAAAAACAGGCGAAGGAGATAAGTGAGAAAAGAAACAATAGAAATACCTAATATCTAATCAATACTTCAATGCTTCAATATAAAATAATCTTGTCAAGATATTAAAAAATTAGACTTTGGAAATTAGATATTCATTAGGTATTAGAAATTAGGTATTAGATATTTACTATGTCCAAGTCCATCGATCGCCCGCTCCTCATCGCTATCTTGATCCTTTTGTGCATCGGGCTTTTGATGATTGCCAGTGCCGGAGTGTTGTATGGCCGAGTGCGTTTCGGCGACGCGTACTATTTTTTTAAACAACAACTTATCGGTCTCGGCGTCGGACTCATCCTTCTCTACATATTTGGGCGTGTGCATTATCTGACCTGGCGTCGTTTTGTTGTGCCAATATTTTTTGTCGCCCTGGGACTTCTGGTGTTGGTTTTCATCCCTCCTTTCGGTACGACGGTGTATGGCGCGGCGCGCTGGGTGGCCATCGGTCCGATTTCGTTTCAACCTTCGGAAGTGATGAAACTTTCCATTATTCTGTATCTGGCTTCGTGGTTATCGAGCCGGGGCAAGACGCGGGTGGCGGATTTTTTTGAGGGACTTGTTCCGTTTCTGATAATTCTTTCCAGCGTCGGGTTTCTTATCATCAAGCAGCCGGATACCGGAACACTGGCTCTTATTTTTTTCATTGCCATTTCTATTTTCTTCGCTTCAGGAGCCAATATTTCACACATCCTCTATCTTTTTCTCGCTGCGTTGGCATCTCTTGTGGTGCTTATCAAGATAGCCCCATATCGTTTGCAACGTTTTCTTGTTTATGTCAATCCCGATCATGACCCTCAGGGGTTCGGTTACCAGATAACCCAGGCGCTTCTGGCTATTGGCGCGGGGGGTATTTTCGGTGCGGGTTTGGGACAGAGCCGGCAAAAATTCAATTATCTTCCCGAGCCGGTGACGGATTCCATTTTCGCGGTGCTTGGAGAAGAGCTCGGTCTCATCGGTACCACAATTGTGGTTTTGCTTTTCCTTTTTGTGGCATACAGGGGGCTTCGTATAGCGCGCCAGGCGCCCGATGAATTCGGCAAACTGGTTGCGGTGGGTATCGTCTCATGGATTGTTTTTCAAGCTTTTATCAATATGTCGGCTATCAGCGGACTCATTCCCTTGACCGGTATTCCTCTGCCGTTTATCAGTTATGGCGGGACGTCCTTGGCGGTGCTCCTGGCCTCGGTGGGAATCTTGCTTAATATTTCCAAACATTCTACACTTAAAGTATAAAAAACCTTTATATTCGGTACATTTCGTCGTTATAGCTTCCAGTACTCGACATCGTATTGTGAATACGATTTACTCCGTGCTTCAGTTATGTCTAGAACCGCACACGAATCTAAAAGTTTTTAAGAACAATTTTGCAGTTTGATATTTATATTTTTCATTTTTATGGCTGATATTCCTCGCGTAGTTTTGACGGGTGGCGTGTCGGGTGGGCATATGTTCCCGCTTATCGCCGTCGCGCAGTCGCTTCGGAAGCTATTTCCGGGAGGGATAGAATTTTTGTTTATCGGATCGCGTGGAAATTTTGAGAGCGATGAGATTGCGGCGGCCGGTATTCCTATGAAGCGCGTTTTGACCGGTAAGTGGCGGCGCTATTTTTCTTTACTGAACATAGTGGATTTTTTCAAGGTGCCTGTCGGTTTCTTTCAGGCGCTCTGGCATCTTTTTTTCTTTATGCCGGACGCCGTGTTTGCCAAAGGAGGCGCCGCATCGGTGCCTGTCGTCTTGGCGGCATGGCTCTATCGCATTCCGGTATTGATCCACGATTCTGACGCGGTCGCCGGACGGGCGAATCGTTTTCTTTCTCATTTCGTACAGCGTATCGCTATCGCTTACCCGAGCGCTCACCAATTTTTTCCGGCCGAAAAAACCGCGCTGACCGGCAATCCGGTGCGACAAGAAATACTTTTGGGTGACGGAGTTCGAGCCGCTACGCGTTTCAAACTTTCTTTGGAAAAGCCTACCGTCTTTGTTTTTGGCGGCAGTTTGGGCGCGCAAGTTTTGAATATGGCGGTGTTGCGTGTTCTGCCGAGACTGCTTGAGAAAAATATCCAAGTGCTTCATCAGACGGGCAGTCAGAATCACGAGGCGATCGTTGCCGCGGTTGCGGCTTCCGGTTTGAAAATCGGGGAGAGCGGCTATGTGCCGCAGGCATTTTTCAAAGTGGACGAATTGGCCGACGTTATCGCTCTTGCCACGGTGGTTCTTTCGCGCGCGGGGGCGAGTTCTATCGCGGAGTTGGCTGCCACGAGGAAAGCGGCAATTCTCGTACCGCTTGAGGGAGCCGCCAACGACGAACAACGGATGAACGCGTATGACGTAGCGGCATTGGGGGGAGCGCTGGTTTTGGAAGAGGCCAATCTCGGAGAGCATATTTTGTTTGAGAAGATCGAAGAGCTTTTGGGGAACGCGGAACTGAGGAAAGCGATGGGAGAGAAACTGCAATCTTTTTTTCATCCGGACGCGGCCGACGCCATCGCTTCGGGTGTCTATGATCTCATTCAAAATAAATAACAGCCAACAATTAACAGATAACAGTTGATGATTCGCTCCAAAATACCAAATACGAGATACTAAATACTGAATACTTTCTCAAATGTCCGAGCGGTTGTCTCATTTCAAAGACGTGCATATGATCGGCATCAAAGGTGCCGGTATGACGGCTTTGGCCGAACTTTTGACCAAGCAAGGTGTCAGTGTTACCGGTTCCGATACGGCCGAGATTTTTTTTACCGATCGCATCTTGCAAAATCTCAACATCAAATACCGGGAGGGGTTCGATCCGAAAAATATTCCGATCCAGACCAAGGCGATTATTTATTCGACGGTGTATACCAGAGAGAAAAATGAAGAATTGGCCAAGGCTTTTGCGAGCGATCTACCGGTATTCAGTTATCCGGAGGCGGTGGGGATGCTCTCGCGCGAGAAGTTGACACTGGCGGTTTGCGGTACGCACGGCAAGACGACGACGAGCGCCCTTCTGGCGGAGACCCTGAAATTTTCCGGACTTGATCCGTCGGCCATTGTCGGGAGCCGGATTATGAATTGGGAAGGCAACGCGCTTTCCGGAAGCGGAGAATACCTGGTGTTGGAAGCGGACGAATATCAGAACAAATTGGCACAGTATACTCCTTGGGGCGTCATTCTGACGAGCGTCGATTGGGATCACCCGGATTTTTTCCCCGACGAAGAGAGTTATAAACAAGTGTTTCGTGATTTTGTCGCGCGCATTCCGCGGCATGGTGTGCTCGTCTACTGCGGTGACTCGGCGGATGTCGCGAAAATAGCCGAGACAGCCATTTGTCGGAAAATTTCTTACGGGCTGCTTCCGGGGGCGGAATTTCGCATCAACGATTATCTGCCCGCGAAAATGGGTTTTGTCGGCGAGGCCGATGTAGTGAAACAAACATTTACGGTTACGCATGGTGAAGAATCTCTTGGCGCGTTCGAGCTCCGGTTGGCGGGAGAGCATAACGCTCTCAATGCGACGGCCGTCTTGGCGCTCGCGGTTCATTTGAAACAGGATGTCGAACGTGTCCGCAGAGCCTTTGAAAAGTTTTCCGGTACCGAGCGGAGATTCGAGTATATCGGTGAGCGGTACGGGGCGCTCATCTATGATGATTACGCCCATCATCCGGAGGAGATCCGCGCGACGCTCAAGGCCTTTCGTGAACTGTACCCCGACCGGCGTTTGAGAGTCATTTTTCACCCGCACACCTTTACACGGACCAAAGCATTTTTGACTGATTTCGCCCAGAGTTTCGATGCGGCCGATGAAGTGATGATTCTCGATATTTACGGGAGCGCCCGGGAAGAGAAGGGGAGCGTGTCGTCCCAGGATCTGGTCAACCTCATCAATCGATTCATTTCCGGCAAAGCGGAATACACACCTGTCGCGGCGGAACTCCTCACTCATTTGGAAGAGACAATCGGCCGTCAAGATGTTATCATCACTCTGGGAGCCGGCAATGTGTGGGAAATTTCCCATCGTTTGGCAAAGAGAAAATAATTCGTTTTCGGATCATCCCCGCCCTCCAGTTGGCGGGTAAACATCCGGCGGGGATCTAATATTAAAATAAAAAAAATTATGTCTCTTATCAACGTACTTATTCTTGTGTGTGTCGGCGCGGTTCTTACCGGTGGTGATTTTGCCATGAAAGCATGGTCGAATGGCCAGACTAGCCAGATCTCTTGGTATGTGTTCGCGATTCTTCTTTACGTGGTCGGGCTTTCCGCGTATGGCTATATACTGCGTTCTGCCGATTTTGCAGCCGCGTCATATTCCATTCTCCTTTTCAACATGATTTTTGTTGCTTTAGCCGGGTATTTGTATTTTGATGATGCGCTTTCATATTATGAATTAGCCGGTATTGTTTTGGGCATTACTTCTGTCGCGATGTTCACGTTATCAAATGAATAACGCTATGATGCATCTGAAAAAAAACGTCCCTTTGACACCGCTCACGACTTTTCGTATCGGCGGGAAGGCGGATTATTTCGTGGAGGCAACAGGTGCTTTGGAGTTGGCGGAGGCTATCGAATACGCGACACAGCACGACTTGCCGGTTTTCATCTTCGGCGGAGGGAGCAATATACTTTTTTCGGATACAGGTTTCGCGGGGATGGTCATCCGGATGGCGGATGGCGGTCTAAAGGTTTCCGGAGAGAAGATCCTCTCGGGCGCCGGTGTGCCGCTGTTTGACGTGGTGCGGGCCGCGCGGGATGCGGGGCTTTCCGGCATCGAGCGATTGGCGGGTATTCCGGGATCCTTCGGCGGGGCGGTGCGGGGGAATGCCGGCGCTTTTGGCGCGGAAATAGGCAGTGTCATCAGTTCCGTCAAAGTGTATGTGAGGGATACCGGTATGGTGAAGGAATACAGCCGGAAGGAATGTGGGTTTGCCTATCGAACCAGTTTGTTCAAGAAAAATCCCGATCTGGTTATTCTTTCGGCTGAAATGAATCTGACGCTCGGAGACAAAAACGAATTGGGGAAAATTATCGATGACACGGTCGGCAAGCGCGAAGCGAAGCATCCGCAGGCCGCATCGTGCGCCGGGTCGTTTTTTATGAATCCGTTCGTCAAGGATGAAGATCTGCGTCGGGAATTTCAAAAGGATACCGGTATGGTTCCCAAGGACGACAAGCTCCCGGCCGGCTGGCTCATCGATCACGCCGGTTTGCGCGGTAAAAAAATCGGCGGGGCGATGATAAGCAACCGGCATCCGAATTACCTCGTGAATACGGGGAACGCCACGGCAGAAGATGTCATTACTCTGGCGAGCTTGGTGAAGACCCGGGTGCGCAATGAGCTCGGGGTACGGCTCAAAGAAGAAGTCCAGTTTGTCGGTTTTTGAACTGAGCATTGCTTTTTAATGCAGTTGACAAGATTATTTATTATTACCTGTTTTTTGGTATAATAAAGTCGTTAGGGAATTGGTAAAAAAATAAAAAAAGTAAGGTCGAAAATTCATAGGGGCGAAAGGGGATATCTCTTTCGTTTTTTCATTTTAATTTTGACGGAAGGAGGGCGCATCATGATGGGTTTCGAAGAGGAGCAAAACTATTTGCGGGAAACTCGCCTTGAGTGCGCCAGTTGCCACAGGTTCGCGTGGGGCAACGAAATGATCAAGGATGGAAGCGGCAAGCGGCACCATCCGGATTGTTTGGCGCGCGCCAAAGCCAAGCGGGCCGAAAACAAGGCCCCGGTTATCCAATTGGTGCCGCGGGAAGAAGTTTCTTCAACACCGGACAAGGAACAGCTTGCCGCATGAAGGGAAAACCGAAGAGGTCGGGACTATTCGCGGGAGGAGACAGAATCTGTCACACCCCCGCTAAATTTTTGGGTGGGATAACTCAATATATGATATGATTATGCAGACTGGCGAAGCCGGATTACACAGAGTATAATGAAAATATAATTCCTCATAAATACAGAATCAAATGAACACACGCTTTCTGTTCAAGGGAGTAGAGATCGATGAACGGACACAGGATTATATTTTGAAGCGATTAACCAGGATCGCAAAGCTCGTGGACAAATTAGCGGAGTTCGAGATCGAAGTGAGTCGGGATAAGAAGGGAAAGTTTCGGATAGAGATGATGGTGAAAACTCCGAAGAATCTCTATCGGGCGGAGGAGACCACGCAGAGTATCGAGGGGTCGACGGATATCGTGATTGACGAGTTGGAGGTCCAGATTGCCAAGAAGAAAAACAAACAGCGCGATCTCAAGTTGCGCGGTAAGCGTTCCATCAAAAAAAAGCTCGTCTTTGATAAAGATTCACGATTCTAAGCAGTTAACAGTCAACGAAAAACAGTTAACAGTACCCTCAAACCCTTTCCTTTGACGGAGGGGGTTTTTGCTTCTACAATAGGAAGGGTAGAAAAGTAGCTTTCTGTTCCTTGGATTACGAAACTCAATTCTCGGTTGTCATTCCGGGCTTGACCCGGAATCCAGGTTCTTGAAAATAAGACATATTCTGGATCCCCGCCTTCGCGAGGATGACAGAAAATGGGAGTTTCGTAATTCACAGTCCCGTTATCTGTTAATTGTTATCTGTTAATTGTTTATGGCCTTCTTAGAAAAACTCTTCGGATCCAACGAGCGGGAAATAAACCGATTCCGTCCGCTGGTGGAAGAAATCAACACGTTCGAACCGACGCTCCAAGCTTTGTCGGATGAGGAATTGAAAGGCAAGGCGCAAACCTTCAGAGAGCGTTTGGCGGCTGGTGAGATTTTGGATGATATTTTGCCGGAAGCCTACGCGGTCGTGCGCGAGGTGGCAAAACGGGTGATCGGGGAGCGACACTACGATGTCCAGATGCTTGGTGGTATTGCTCTTCATCATGGAAAAATCGCCGAAATGAAAACCGGTGAAGGCAAGACGCTTACCTCGACGTTACCGATATATCTGAACGCGCTTACGGGGTTGGGCGTGCATGTCGTGACCGTCAATGATTATCTCGCCAAACGCGACTGCAATTGGATGGGACGCGTGTATGAGGCGCTCGGACTGACGACCGGATGTATCGTGGGACAGAATGTTTCGTACCGCTATGAATCCCACGTGAAAGACGATAACGCGGTCAGTGTGGAGAACTTGTCTGCCGTTGGGCAGATGGAAAACCTGATTCCGGCGACGCGCCAGGAAGCGTACCGCGCCGATGTCACCTATGGCACCAACAATGAATTCGGTTTTGACTATCTGCGCGACAATATGGTTTCCGAACTCGCCGAAATGGCGCAAAAGGAACTCAATTTTGCCATCGTGGACGAAGTGGACTCGATACTTATTGATGAAGCGCGCACCCCGCTTATCATTTCCGCGCCGGATATGGAGTCGACCAAGCTCTACGAAAAATTCGCCAGAATTGTGCCGCTGCTTGCCGCGGAAGTGGACTATGTCGTGGATGAAAAAATGAAAGTAGTGACACTGACCGACGAGGGGATGAACCATGTGGAGCGCTTGCTCGGGATGGGAAATATTTACGCGTCGGGAAATATTCAGTACGTGCATCATCTGGAACAGTCGCTCAAGGCGCAGATTATTTTTCGTCTCGATCGCGATTATGTCGTGAAAGAGGGTCAGGTCATCATCGTAGATGATTTTACGGGGCGTCTGATGCCGGGGCGGCGTTACAGCGAAGGATTGCATCAGGCCATCGAGGCGAAAGAAGGTGTGGCGGTGCAGCGCGAATCACGGACGCTCGCGACGATTACTTTTCAGAACTATTTTCGTCTCTACAAAAAGATGGCCGGTATGACGGGTACCGCCACCACATCGGCGGAAGAATTTGCCAAAGTGTACAAGCTCGACGTGGTGGAAATTCCTACCAATCGGCCGATGGTACGCAAAGATTTGCCGGATGTCGTGTACAAAACCGAGGAAGCCAAATTTCGGGCCATTGCGGCTCAGGTGAAAGAAATCCACGCGAAGGGTCAGCCGGCGCTTATCGGCACCATCGCCATAGAGAAATCCGAGTATTTGAGCGCGCTTTTGACGCGTGAAGGCGTGTCTCACGAGGTATTGAACGCCAAGAATCATGAACGGGAAGCGGCCATCGTCGCCAATGCCGGGCAGAAGAACGCGGTGACCATCGCCACCAATATGGCCGGTCGGGGAACGGATATCAAGCTGGGTGAAGGTGTCAGAGAAGTGGGGGGTCTCATCATTATTGGCACGGAGCGACATGAAGCGCGGCGCATCGACAACCAGTTGCGTGGACGGGCGGGACGCCAGGGTGATCCGGGGGCATCGCAATTTTTCGTGTCGCTCGAGGATGAGCTGATGCGGCGTTTCGGCGGCGAGCGGATGAAAAGTATGATGACGACACTGGGACTGCCGGAAGACGAACCCATCCAGAACGCGCTTATTTCCAAAACCATCGAAAGCGCGCAGTCGAAAATTGAGGGCTTCAACTTTGATACCCGCAAGCACGTGCTCGACTACGATGATGTGATGAACAAACAGCGCGAAGTGGTCTATCGCAAGCGCCGCACGGTCTTGGGGCTTTCCGAGTTCCGAGATGAGACGCTTCGTTTGCTTGCGGAAGAATTGGATCACGTCATCAGTTTCCATACCGCTCTCGCGGAATCCGAGTGGAATATGAAAGAAATCGTGGCGGAAGGTAATGGTATGTTTCCGGCGCTTGATGAAAAAGAAGCTCTGAAACGTCTGGAAGCGATTCGCGATGACCGGTCCAAAGATGAGGCGGAAAAGAGAGGGCTCATTTTGGAATACCTGATGGGGGAGGCGAAGAAAGCTTACAGCGAGAAGGAGGGAATTTTTGGCAAAGACATTTGGAACAATGTTCAGAGAGCGCTGTACTTGCGTTCGCTTGATACGCTGTGGATGAATCATCTGGATGAGATCGATTATCTGCGCCAGGGCATCGGGCTACGCGGCTATGGTCAGCGTGATCCCTTGATCGAGTACAAGCGCGAAGCCTATGATCTGTTTTTGGGGCTGATGGATACCGTGCGCAAGACCTATCTTATGACGATTTTGAAGATCGGGCCGGCTGTCGGCGTACCACAGAAAGAGGTTCCGCGTGAGGTAAATTTCCGCGGCGCGGATGATAGCGTGGCGCAGTTTTCCGGTCCTAGGGCAGGCACAGAGTCTGCGACAGTCGGATCAGATTCGGGTGAAGCACCCAAACAAGCGCCCATCGTCAATCAATCTACTGTCGGCCGCAACGACCCCTGCCCATGCGGGAGCGGACTCAAGTGGAAACGCTGTGGAATGATTAATGCTCCCGGGCATAGAGAGTAAAATTAGAAATTAGTAATTAGAAATTTCCCCAGTATTGATTAGAAATTACTTGCCTACCGGCAGGCAGGGATATTAGGTATTAGCCAGCCCGAGGCTGGTCCGCCTTGGGCGGAAAATTAGATATTTTGATTCCATTATCAATTATCACTTATCATGTATCCCTTATCCTTTTCCCCATTGTGGATAACTCACATTGACACCCTTGACAGGATTATTGATATAGCTTCGAAAAAAGTATACAATACAACTGTAATCAATTAAACATAAATACCAATAGGAGTATTCATATAATATGTATAAGCAACTTACGATCTTTTGGTCGAGCGTGGTTGCAATTTTTTTCGTAGTATAAATAAATTTAAATTAAAATATTAATAAAGAAGAAATATGAACAAGATTCTCAAAGTGGGAACAGGCCTGGCATCCGCGGTAGCCGCGCTCGCTATGGCTTTTCCGGTATACGCGCTCATTACCAATGTTGATGTCGCCGCCAATGCGGGCATCCAGTACAGCAAGTTGAGTTTGGGTGGGAAGATTACTTCCAAGAATATCAAAGACGGTACGATTACCGGCAAGGATATCAAAGGAAGCACCATCAAGTCCGGTGATATCAAAGACGAAACTATTCAATCCGAAGACATTGAAGACGGGACGATTACCGTTGCTGATATGGCTGCCGGTACATTGACTGCGACTGCCTTGGCAGACGGCTCTGTCACTTCGGCGAAGATTTTGGATAGTACAGTTGCTTCAGCCGACATTGCGGCTGATACGATCGTCGCTGCTGACATCGCTGCTGGAGGAGTAGCATCAAGCGAGATTCTCGATGACTCGATTGTCAACGCGGATATCAATTCTGCTGCAGCTATTGCTTACAGCAAATTGAATCTGACGGGACTTATTGTGACGGGTGATATTACAGCCGATACGATTCTTGCTGTTGACATTGCTGCTGGTGGAGTAGCCACGAGCGAAATTCTGGATGGTACGATTACCGGTGGTACGGCTGGAGCTGGGGTTGACATTGCGGCTGACACGATTACCGCCGCGAATATCGCCACGAGCGGAGTAGCAACGGATGAAATTCTGGATGAAACGATTCTCTCGGCGGATATTTTTGACGGAACAATCACAGCGGCTGATTTGGGCGCTGATTCGGTTTCGACGAGCGAACTGGCTGACTCGGCTGTTGATACAGGGGCCATTGCCGATGGAGCGATCTTGACCGCTGATATTTCAACCGGAGGTGTTGCGACAGGAAATATTCTTGATGGTACTATTGCTGCCGCTGACATTGCTTCCGGTGCTGTTACCGCGGTGAAGCTGCAATCAGCTGCCGCTGATTTGGGCGCTGCCAATGTGACTGTTGACTTCGGTAACACTAATGGTGCTTTTGGCACTAATATCACGACTGACGGGTCCGTGACTGCTTCTAATGGAGTTCTTGCAAGTTCATACGATGCATCTGAGAGTGGCTTAACATGGCACCTCGGTGAAATTTATGAAACCACCAGTCCTTTGATTATTGATCCTGCTACTTCTTTTGACAGGCTGATTACTGCTAATGGAGGATTGACAGTTGTTGGAGCTTTGACCCTCCCGGTCGGTTCTATTAGCGATACCGCTTTCTCGGCGAATGTCTCCCTCTTAGCTCAAACTATTGAGTCGGCGGAAATAACTGATAGTACGATCGTTGCTGGTGATATTGCCACTGGTGCGGTTGCTTCAGATGAGATTCTTGATGCTACGATTGTCACTGGTGATATTGCAACCGGAGGTGTTGCAACATTAAATATTCTCGATGGAACAATTGCTGATGCTGATACCAACGGTGCTTTGACTGGCGCTGCTCTTGCGCCTGATACACTGGTTGCTGGTGATATTGCTAGCGGGGCTGTCGGAACTGATGAAATTGCGAACGGAGTTGTTACAGGGACAGATTTGGCCAATGATATTACGCTGGCGGGAGACTTGACGGTAAGCGGGGGAGAAGTATATGTGACACCTACCGCAAGCTCACTTTCGACGACAGAGGGAACTATCTATTATGACAGCACTGATGACAATCTGTATGTTTACGCCAATGGCGCGTTCGTCGATCTGACCGCTGGTGCTTCTGCAGCACCGACTTTGGATGACGCATATAACGCTGGAAGCGGAACAGAAACTGAAATTCATGTTGATACTGGAAACTTGACATTGAGTTCTGAAGATACCACAGCTGGTGGCGGTGATATCATGGTTGATTTGACCAGTACTGGAGACTTCTCGGTACAGGTTGGAGGAGTGGCTTTTGCTACTTTTAATGATAGTGGAAATGTCGTATTCACTGGAACTCTTGGTGTCACTGGCGCAACGACTGTTACTGGCGCGATAAACGCCAATGGAGGAATAGCCAATACCGATGCTGAAGACTTGGCTATCAACGCCAACGCCGCCCAAAAAATCATTCTTGGCGGTACATCCACGGGAGACATCGATTTGACGAGAAATACGAATGCCTTGGCTGGACTTGATGTCACAGGTGCTCTGACAGTTACCACAACATCTGATTTGCAAGGCAATGTGTCTAGTAGTACAGGCACCTTTACGATTGATGACGCGGCCGATATTACCGGAGCAGTTACATTGGATGGTGCAGTCACTTTGGGGAATGCCGCTGCGGATATTGTTACCGTTACCGGAACTGTTGCGGGAGCGAGTCCATTGGTGTTTGAAGGGTTGACAGCTGATGAGTTTGAAATCACCTTGGCAGTAGCTGATGCTGGTGCTGATGCCACTGTTACTGTTCCGGCTACGACTGGGACATTGGTAACGACCGGTGATACGGCGACCGTAACTAGCGCAATGATTGGGAATGATGTGATCGTTGCTGGTGATATCGCTGATGGCGCCGTAGCCACTGCGGAAATTCTCGCTGACACCATTCTTGCCGCGGACATCGCGACAGGGGCTGTAGAAACGACAGAAATCTTGGATGGTACGATTGCTGCCGCGGACATTGCATCAGGAGCAGTAACTGCTCCAAAACTTCAAGCAGCTGCCGCTGACTTGGGTGGTGCGGATGTGACGGTGAACTTCGGAAATACGAACGGTGCCTTCAATACCAATATCACGACTGACGGTACCATGACTGCTACGACTTTCATCGGTGCTTTGACAGGCAATGTAACTGGAACTGTTTCCGGTAATGCGGGAACGGTAACCGCTGGTGTCTATACGACTGACACAGGAACGGTTACCTCGACGATGATTCTCGATTCAACCGTAGTCTCTGCTGACATCGCTGCTGACACGATTGTGGCTGGTGATATTGCCACTGATGCAGTTGGAACAGCTGAAATTTTGGACAGCACAATTACTACGACTGATATTGCTGCAAATACCATCATCGCCGGTGATATTGCGTCTGATGCGATCGAAGCGGCTGAAATTGCTACAAGTGCGGTGACTACAACTGAAATCCTCGATGGCACGATTGCTGGTGGAGATTTGGCGGCTGATATTGCCATTACCACGACCGGGACAGGAACCTTTAATGGCAATGCAGTATTGGGAAGTGATGCAACCGATTTAGTAACTGTAAATGGAACAGTGCAAGGTGCCAGCCCATTAGTATTTGAAGGACTAACGGCTGATGGATTTGAAACAACTTTTGCGATTACAGACGGAGCGGATGCAACCATTACTTTCCCAGCTACGACCGGAACGCTGATAACAACCGGAGATTCCGGAACAGTCACCAGTACGATGATCAACAACGAAACGATCGTAAGTGCGGATATCTTTGACGGAACGATTGCCGCTGTGGATATTGCGACTGACGGAGTTGGTACGGCGGAAATCCTCGATGCTACCATCCTGACAGGTGATATCTCAACCGGAGGTGTTGCGACAGGGAACATCCTTGATGCCACCATTCTCACTGGTGATATTGCTACTGATACTATCCTTGCTGGCAACATTGCCGCTGGAGCCGTAGCAACGAGTGAGATTCTCGATGCTACCATCCTGACAGGTGATATCTCAACCGGAGGTGTTGCGACAGGGAACATCCTTGATGCCACCATTCTCACTGGTGATATTGCTACTGATACCATCCTTGCTGGCAACATCGCCGCTGGTGCGGTTGGCACTTCAGAGATCGCGGATGGGACAGTTGCCGCTGGAGATTTGGCTACTGACATTATAATTACCACGACTGGGTTAGCGAATCTCAACGGTGGAATCGCAGTTGATACTTCCAATTTCACGGTTAGCGGAGCATCTGGTGATGTTCTGACTGCTGGAGACTTGGATGTCAATGGTGAGGATATCGACGCTGATGGTCTATTGGACATCACCGGAGGTACCGGAGTGAGTGTCAACACACCTGCTGGAGATATTGCCATCACTGCGGCGGATAGTGGCGCGGGCTTTGGAGACATCGCCTTGAACGCCGATAGTGGCGCGGGAGTGGTGACTGTTACCGGAAATCTTGAGGTAGCTGCCGATTCCACTTACAGTATCGGAGCTGACGCGACCCGTTGGTCAACTATCTATGCGGATACGCTGAACTATTCAACCGCCATCACAGACGATAACGCGGGTAACACTACCGTTGCCCTTGGAGACAGCAACTCTCTCGATACGGTAACTATTACTGCCAACACAGCCATTACTGATGATAACTGGTCAATAACCGCGCCTGGTGTAGCGACGTTTGCTTCAGTTCAGGCATCAATCATCGGTTCAGTCACTCCGGCAGCCGGTACATTTACCACGTTGATCGGTGACACTGTCCAGTCCGACACGACCCTGACCTTCGTAACGAGTGGTGAATCGCTTGTGAACTCAGCCGATACATTTACTTTCACGAGAAACACTTCTGGAACGGTCACTATAACTGCGGCTGATGATGTTGGTGCTGCCGACCTTATAGTTGATACTACTGGAGCAGGTGCTATAACTTTGGGTTCAGCTGATGTAACGAGCTTAACAGTAACTACAGATGGAACAGGAACAGCGGAAGTAGCTCTGCCGGCCGGTTCTATCGATGGTACTGAAATTCTTAACGGGACAATCGCTGATGCTGATACCGATGGTGCTTTGACTGGTGCTGCTCTTGCGGCTAATACACTGGTTGCCGGTGATATTGCTGATGGTGCGGTTACAACCGATGAAATCCTTAACGCGACTATCGCAGGTGGAGATTTGGCTGCTAACATCGCCCTGACTACAACTGGAGCGGTTGACTTCAGCGGAGCTTCGAGTCTAAGAATTCCTTTCGGTGCTGGACTAGCCACCACTGCGTGTGATGCGGCAGGGGAAACAGGTCAGATCTATCTTGCCAATACAACTGCTGGTGCGATGACGGCTGACAAAATGTACGTTTGTAATGGTACTACTTGGTTAGTTCTCAACTAGTAGTTAACTCTAAACTCTAAAATAAGCTCTCAACAAGGTCGATAGTTGAAAGCCAAGAAAGACTCCCTTCGGGGAGTTTTTCTTTCCCTTATTTCTCCTCTCCCTTTCCTCCTCCTCTCCTCTCATTCTTTCTCATCCAAAAGGAGCACTTATTACGCAATCACGACAAAAGTACTCCTCCTTATCTTTTGGTGAAATACGT
>JAUSGT010000003.1 GCA_030648835.1 Candidatus Moraniibacteriota bacterium
TATGATGATGAGGCCTTGAAAAGCCTTTTGTTGGTATAACGAGGTTTTTTCTTTTTATTCATTGGCGACTCCAGAGAGAGCGCTTTACTTACTTTACGTCTATGCACCAGAAACTCATTTCCTTTAATTTGAAGCAGAGAAAATCAAGCGGCACTCCCGAGCTTCGGGCTGGCGATGTGGTCAAGATTTCACGCAAGATCAAAGAAGGCGGGAAAGAGCGAGTTCAGTCTTTTCAGGGGACAATTATCGCTATCAATGGCGGGCAGAGCTCTTCCAAAACAATCACCGTACGCAAGATTTCTTTTGGTGTCGGAGTAGAATTGGTAATTCCTTTGTCTTCACCACAAATTGAGAAAATTGAATTTGTGAAACGAACACGCGCTCGCCGTGCCAAGTTGTATTATGTGCGTGACAAGTCTGTCAAAGTCTTGAGTAAGAAACTCAAAGAGGTGGCTATCAAGAGCGGCCTGATACCGGATGTGTCAGAAATATCTTCCGTAGCAGAAGAGTCGGTAGTAGCAGAGGAAGCAAAGGAATAGTCTTCGCTTGTTTGTCCATATGCCCAGAGTAGGTCAGACGGAATTGGTTTTATGCCCAGATAGGTCAGACGGAATTGGTTTTATGCCCAGATAGGTCAGACGGAATTGGTTTTATGCCCAGGTGGCGGAATTGGTATACGCACTACCTTGAGGTGGTAGCTCTCGCAAGGGATTGGAGGTTCGAGTCCTCTCCTGGGCACAACATGAACGAAGTGAATGGTGGGCTCAGGAAGCAAGCCAACTGCTTGGCTTGCGTGAGGACGAGAACATCGGAGCGATATTTTTCCAGCAGGAAAAATCGCGAGATGATGCCTAGACCGAGGTTCGCGTCGGCGAGCCGAAGAGTCGAAGGAGAGTTCTCCGCTCAAGGCGGATAAATCTCCTGGGCACAAATAAGTGTAATCAATTTTGGGACGGGAGACGAGCGCTTTTCGGCATAAACCGCGTGCTTAGCTCAGTTGGTTAGAGCATCTCGTTTACACCGAGAGGGTCGGGGGTTCGAGTCCCTCAGCACGCACCGGTTATCGTGTAAAGATAAGCCGAGGTAGCTTCCGCCCAAGGCGGACCCGCCTAGGGCGGGCAGTGGTAATTACGATAATGTTGGGTTTTAAAATATATTAACTGAGAGATAGAAAGTCAGCCGAGGTAGCTCAGTGGTAGAGCAGAGGACTGAAAATCCTTGTGTCGGCAGTTCAATCCTGCCCCTCGGCACAGAAAAACAGAAAACAATTAGCAGTTAACAATTAACAAAGGATCTTGTTTTTAGTGGTTGAACTGTGAGTTGTCAGGTAGAGGCTGTTGGCTGTATGTTAAAAGTTGGGGTCCGTAGCTCAGCGGTAGAGCGGGCGACTCATAATCGCTTGGTCGTTGGTCCGACTCCAACCGGACCCACATAGGTAATTGAAAATGTAAAAATCAGAATAAAAAATGGATTTCAATAATTTTGAAATTAAGGATTTGTTTGAAAATTGTGATTTGAAAATTGGAAATTACGTGCGATAGCACGGCCGCGGGTATCGTATAGCGGCTATTATGTGACCTTGCCAAGGTTAAGATACGGGTTCGACTCCCGTTACCCGCTCAGGTTTGGAAAAGAGGCTTTAATAAGCCTCTTTTTGTTATCTGTTATTGACAAAACATAAAAAAATTGTCAAAATCTCTTGTTACTGTATATGGCTAGTTATTTCCAATCACCTCACCGAAGGAGCCACAATGGCCAAGAGAAAATTGAAACCCAAAGTTCTCATTCTGGGCTGTGGCGGCACTATCGCTTCAGTCCCAAATGCGAGAGGCCTGCTTGTTCCCGCTAAGACAGCGAAGGAATTGGTAAGTCTTGTACCATCGCTTTCCGAACATGCGGTGCTCGATATCAAGCAGCTTGAGAACCGTGATAGCAGCGAACTCAACTCGAGCCATTGGACAAAGTTTGCGATGGCTGTCCATCATGCAATCCTGTCCGGCAAGTACGACGGCATCATCCTCACACACGGCACCGATACGATGGCATACAGCGCAACAGCTGTCTCGCTCATCTTCGGAACAAAGCTGCCCATCCCGGTGATTTTCACTGGATCGCAACTTGGCTTGGTGAGTTTCGGTACCGACGCTCGCTCCAATCTCGAACGCTCGCTCCAGGCTCTTCTCGCTGCTCGCGAGCAAAATGTCGCGGAAGTCATGATTGTATTTGACGACGTGGTGTTGCGAGGGTGTCGGGCAGTGAAAACTTCGGAAGCCGAGTTTCATGCTTTTGATTCACCCGCTTTTCCGCCGCTTGCAAGAATACTGGCGACGGGGAGCAGATTCATTCGTGACGCACACCGCGCTCGATCACTCAAAGCTTTTCGAGAAGCCAACTTCAGTTTCATGTTTGGACGTGGTGTGGTTGTGTATGACCTGGTTCCGGGACTCGAGCCTGGTATCGTGTTCGACACAATCAAAAACGGCAAGTGTCAGGGTCTCATTTTGCGCTCACTTGGAATCGGGAATGTTCCTTCGAGCGATGAGTTTTCGCTCATCCCCTGTATTGAAGAGGCGGCCTCACTGCAAATACCAGTAGTCATCACCACGAAATTTGCAGGCGGGACAACTCATGCGGGGATTTACGAGCCGGGACGATTAGCACTTGATGCAGGAGCCATAGAGAGCGGAGACCTCACCGATGTAGCCACACAGGTCAAAATAATGTGGCTTCTCGGGCATGGTGTTCGCGCGAAGGGCATCCGCCAGGCACTTCTCAGACCAGTAGCAGGCGAGGTAAGTAGATAGGGGTCAACGAACCAGTGTCGAAAAGGCGACACAAGAAACGGCAAACTCACAAGGTTTGTCGTTTTCTAATTGCCTAAATTGCTAAGAAGCTAGTTCGAACATCGTTGCCGCACCGGCTCAGGTTTAGAAAATGAGGCTTTGCAGGCCTCTTTTTTGTATGATTGACAAGTTCGTACCTACGAAGTAAAAATATCCATGTTAAAATTAATACATGAAAGAAAATAAATTGTTTCCTCCTTTTAATAAACAAGCAAACTTTGATGATTTGAATAAATCTTCATTGTTTGAGGGTCAGGGAATTTTTCCTGAAAAATTTAGAATACCAAAAATAGAATTCAAAGAATCGGAAACCAAATTTGCCGAAACAACAGTTTTTGACTTTGAAGTTGGAGAGCTCCATTTAAGTGCAGACGTTCATTTGTCTGCAGATAAAGAAGTAGGAGATACGGTGGTACTGGAGATGAATTTTTCTGACAAAAAGGCTAATAAGAGAGTCGCCGAATTCCAGGTGCATTTAGGAAGGATAAGTGATTCTGTTGGTGCCGATGTTCGACACGGGAGAGTAGGCAAAAGAATATGGAGAATAAATCACAGATTAGTCAATGAAAACTATCGCCAGCGAGGATTGGGAACAACAGCATTTTGTGCGATCGAAAAAACTATCGGGATGATAAATCAAAATAATCCGGAATTGGTAAGTAATTTTTTAGAAGTAGGAACCTCTTACACATCGGTAGCCAGAATAATAATCGATCATGAATGGCTCGGACAGCAAAACTCTGGGGGTATCAAGAATAAAAATAGGCACGACTTCCACTATATTCCTGTTGAGGGTGCTGAAAATGATGCCAGAAAACTTGTAAGTGAAAAGAAAAAGGGCAGGGGCCCATTTGTGAGTTTTAGGAAATATTTTTAAGCATATGACACAATAAAAACATTATGAAAAAATTTCTTCTCATCATAGATGGGCCGATGGGTGTCGGCAAAACGACGGTAGCCAGAATTCTCCATGAGAAAATACGGCAGACGGCGCACATCGGGCTTGATCAGATCAAGTGGCTCGTGTCTGGTTTTCAAAGAACCCCCGTACAAAACGAGATGACCCGGGCCGTTGTCATGGCTATGGCCGGAGAATATCTGCGCCAGGGAGTCAGTGTCATTCTTGAACAAGGAATGAAAAAAGAGCAGATCGCCGTCTATAAGAAACTTGCGAAAAGATATAAAGCGAAATATTTCATCTTTCGATTGAGTGCGTCAAAAGAGGTGCTTTTTGAAAGAGTGCGCAAGCGCCCGTCCAAATCCGGGAGACCAAAAATATCGAACGCGAGACTCCTGCGAAATTACCGTTTCCACTTGGCGAACCGACATACCGAAGGTATCGAAATCAATGCCGAAAAAATGATTCCGGAGGAAATTGCAAAGCGTATTCTCAAAGAACTCAAAGCCCGATAGGAAATACGATTCAGGTATCGTGGCCAGTCGGATTTAATAGTATAATCGAGATATGAAAATAGTGTTTCTCAATGTCTGGGAAGGAAAACTTCAAAGCGCTATCGCGAAGTTTATCAAAGAACAGTCTGTGGATACAGACATTTTTTGTTTTCAAGAGTTTACTCACGGTATGGACGGGATAGCAAAGGATGTTCTTTCCGGCTACGAAAAAGTTTCTGCCTACAAATCAATAGGCGAAGAAGATTATTTTCCACAAGCAATATTTGTTCGCAAAAATCTTCGCGTGCTGTCTTTTGGAGTATTGCTTGAAAAGCAAATGGAGTGCGGGTTGGCCATATATGTACAGGTGCCGTTTGGGAAGAGCGGTTTGTATGTCTGTAACTTGCATGGGACATCGGAGCCGGGCGAGAAATTGGATACGCCAGGCAGGTTGCGGCAATCACAGACACTCATTGATTATTTCAAAGAGAAGGAGGTCCCGATAATTATTGGCGGAGAT
Organism: Candidatus Moraniibacteriota bacterium; assembly: GCA_030648835.1. Classification (GTDB taxonomy): domain Bacteria; phylum Patescibacteriota; class Minisyncoccia; order Moranbacterales; family UBA1568; genus UBA1568. The sequence continues at coordinate 4,756 of JAUSGT010000003.1, forward strand.
TTTAATTTGCTCCCCCAGACAAAAAGCATACGAATATTTGAAGAAAACGGATATAAGGATCTCATAAAAGATTTTGGGATAAAAACAACCCGCAATCATTATGCTTGGGACAAGTATCCCAATAGTCCTCATTACTATTCCGACTACGTTTTTGTCAGTCCAGCGACTTTGACTGTGAAAGAATTTTCCGTCCCCAATAACGAAGTTTCGGATCACCTGCCGCTTATTTTGGATATTGAATCAATACACCCGAACGTCCTTTAGGGATTTTGAAAACGATAACTCCAGCGAGAGCCCCCAGAGTATTGAAGCTGATATCCGCCAAAGTATCCCAGGCCAGATAGTTGCCATAGACTCCCCATTCCTGCGTTTTGAAAAGGTAGTCCGATGCGGCTTCAAATATTTCCCAGAGTATTCCGGAACCAAACACGATGAGGATAACTAGCCATACTATTTTTCTTGATGGCAGGCGAGCCCATCCTTTGAGTGCCTCGCACAGAATGAAAGCAAAAAGCATAGAAACAATGAAATGAGCGAGCTTGTCGTACTGAAATCCGAATTTGTAGAGTTGGTACAAACCAAGTTCCCCCGCCATATTGATGGAGAGTGAAAATGCTATGGCCGAATGTATTTTAAAGACCATGTTTCTCTTTTGAGTGGTGTCTTTTTTGAAGAAGAACCCCGGTAAATAGATAAAGAATGGAGAAACAAGCGCAATGATGCCTATGAAGACAGGGTTATAAAAACTTGGAAACCAGTATTTCGGTCCGAAAAGCAAAGTAAGCCCGATAACTACGAGCACTGCACTTGAAAATTTCAGAAAATTTTTATGCCACATAAGATTCAGAAGGTTTTGACGTCGGCAAAGCATTGTATACCCTTTTGATCTTTATGGGAAGCTGGCTGTTTCAAAAAACAGTTTACCGTCATGAGTTAGACGCGGCAACTGATGAGTGATATGGTAATCGTATGAAAGATATCAAGAATTCAAAAAATATCGTATATATTCCCGGCTGGATGGACAGGGGAAAAATTCATGGTTTTCAGAACAGTAGAGATGTGTGGGCGAAAGAACGCAACACACAGTTAGATATTGAAGCTCGGTACATCATCGGCCACAGCGTAGGAGCTCTCATCGCCCTGGATTGCTGGCAGAGGAAGAAAGACCCCCATCTCATTCTTGTTGGGCCGCTTGTTCCTCAGAGAAGTCTCCTCGTATGGTTGTGGCGCTGGATGAAATTTATTTTTTATGAAGGCATTCCCCTGTCGTCGGAGAGATTGAAGACATTTCTTTACATTGTTCAAGGAACAGTAAAGCTGGCAAAGCTTCTGCGCAGCGATCCCCTTGCGATAATAGAGCAGGTGCCAAAGGAGAATATCTTGATTATTCGGGGGAAAGACGATCTGTTTTTTTGCGGTGAAGAAGTGATGAGAATATTCAAAGAGAAAGGAGTGCCGACCATCGAAGTAGCTGGCGTGGGGCATAACTGGCGACCTGAAATCGACACTATTATTGAAGAGTACCTATTGGGTAAGATTTAACGGCGTATACACGCTGATTTCATAAAGAACCGCTTCTTTTCCGGAGCGGGTTTTTTTGTATCCCGGTAAAAGTGGCGTCTATAAAGCAAAGTAAGCATAACAAAACGATAAATATGCTTTAAATAAGCCAAATAGCGGTACTTTAGCCTTGACTAAGTTCTATTTTTGTGCTATCATCGTCGGTTGGCTCGAAAAGTCGACCCGTCTCCCTTACGAGGGTTGCGGCTCATCCGTAAGAGCAATCTATGATGTTTCGAAAAGGTTTTCTTTTCGTTGTAGCCATGGTAGCGGTTTCCTCCAGTGTAAATATAGTCCGCGCCGCAGAAATTACCGATAACCTTCCCCTGTTCAACGCTTACAACTTCAAAAACGACCCGTTTACGTTGGATTGGACGCTTCTTGTTGAGGACAAAGAGGCAGAGGTGGCGACTCCCGCTCCGGTGTCTTTTGAGGAAAAAACTCTCAATCGTTGGAAACAGAAACAAGCCCATTTGTGGGGAGCTCTTCCGAAAGAGAAGTTTATTATCAACGCCTCTGCCTATACGGCTGCGGCTGATGAGTGCGGCAAGAGTGACGGCATCACTGCTTCCGGGCTGAAAGTCGAGGAACAGCAGACACTCGCTTGCCCACCCGCCTTTCCCTTCGGTACCAAAATTAGCATTGAAGGAGTAGGTGAGCGGCGTTGTGAAGACCGCGGTGGGGCTATCAAAGGCAACCACTTCGATATCTATGTGGAGACCAAAGCAGAAGCTTTCGCTTTCGGGCGGCGCAATTTGACAGCGCAAGTGATAGAGTAAAACAAAATCAAAAACGCCCCGCTCTAAGAACGGGGCGTTTTTGTTTGACGCTCACCTTCAACTCCGATAGACTGATGATGTTCTGTTTCCAGCCCAAGGCTGGTCCGCCTTGGGCAGAGAGCAATGAAACTTGCTAGAATTAATTGTAGTGGTCCGATGGCCGAGTGGTTAGGCAAAGGTCTGCAAAACCTTTTACAGCGGTTCAATTCCGCTTCGGACCTCAAGATGTTTTTAGTCGCCGTGGTGGCGGAATGGTATACGCAGAGGACTTAAAATCCTCGGATCGTAAGGTCATGCGAGTTCGAGTCTCGCCCGCGGCACATAAAGCAATGATTCTGTCGTTTGGCAAGATCCTTGGTTTTGAATTTTAAAATTTTGTTTTTTAACAAACCGTTTTTTGGAAAAAAGGATTTTTGGTATGAACGCAAAAAAGCAGTTAGGAACTCGAGAGTGTCTCGCCGGCTTGATTAGTGGGGAAAACATACAGCATCTCAATCCGAAGGCCTGGCCCAACCTTGTGACTCGTATCCGGATTATGATACTGAAGCGACGTTTTTTTTGGACTTTGGCCGGACGTTTTGTTTGTCATCCAGGAGAGCCGGTGTTGGTTGTGTATAGGTCTCCAAGCAGCGAAACAGAGATCGGAGGGAAGTATTTGTATTTTGGGAAAATCGCCAAAGTAAAACAATCAGCAATTTACTTCAGGAAAATTCTTTTCCCTACCTCGCAGTATGTAGTGAGTAGAGACTGGCTGACCGAACTGAAGATCAACTGCGTGAAGGGTAACATCCCCGAGATGGTTTTTAGAAGGGATATCCTCTGGTTATACTATACCCGCTTTGAACGGGAATATGGTCTCGATTTGTTGATTGGCACAGGTGAGGTCGAAGAGTGGATTTCTGGGAAAAGAGGGCTATACCCATATTTGATTCCTGCTTTGGCTGATGCTCTCCGTTACACTTTGCGGGTTGGCGCGGGGCAGACTGCAAGACTCTTCGCCTGATTCCGCGGTGAAATCCTTTAATACGACTCCCCTGGCCAAGAATGCCGGAGGGAGTTCGTTTTTTATCAGAATCGTTTTTTGTCAAAGCACCGTTTTCTGTTATGCTTCGGTAAACAGAAAAAGCTCGTCCTTTACCAATTTTGAGAGGAGTCCCCATGAAGTTACCTCAGATTATTCAAGGCGGTATGGGGGTTGGTGTTTCCGGATACCTCCTTGCCCGCGCGGTAGCCCTTTCTGGCGGTCTTGGTACCGTTTCAGGAGTGGTTGCACCACATATTTTGGCGCATATTTTGCAGCAAGGTGATCCGGGCGGTCATTATCGGCGGGCGCTTTCCGCATTCCCTTTTCAAAGTATTGCGCACAATGTTTTTGCCAAATACTTTGTTGAGGGTGGTATCCCATCCGAGACAGCGTATCGCACTATTCCTGTGTTCAGTCTTCGACTGCCTCGGGAGCTGGTGGAATTGACTCTTTGCGCGAATTTCGCGTTAGTGTGGTTGGCCAAAGAGGGGCACAACTATCCGATCAGTATCAACTATCTGGAGAAAATCCAAATCCCCCACCTCTATAGTTTCTTCGGGGCGATGTTGGCCGGGGTGAACGTCGTGACGATGGGTGCTGGTATCCCGTTCCAAGTCCCGAGTATTTTGGATGCTTTTGCCCAGGGCCAGTCCGCCAACTATCGGGTTGCTATCGAAGGAAGTCCCGGCGAAGCTGTTTTTATGGAGTTTGATCCGGAGAAGTTTTTTGACGAAAAGCTTCCTCCACTCAAGCGGCCGGCTTTTTTGCCGATTGTTTCTTCGGACAGTCTGGCGAAGATTTTGCTGAAGAAAGCCAAAGGGACAACCATCGAAGGGTTCGTGGTTGAGCTTCCGACAGCCGGTGGTCACAATGCCGGACCACGAGGGACCCCAAAACGCTTTAACGACCAGGGTGAACCTCTTTACGGGGAGGCCGATCGGGTTGATTTTGAGGAGTTGAAAAAACTTGGTCTCCCGTTCTGGATTGGTGGATCTCTCGGTTCATCGGAAGGATTGGCAGAGGCGCTCTCGCTTGGCGCCGTAGGTATTCAGGCAGGCTCTATTTTTGCTCTTGCGGATGAATCCGGACTGGAGAGCAAACAGAAAAGCCATATTCGCCGGCAAGGGTATCTTGGCGATTTGCGTGTCATCACGAGCCAATGGTCGCCGACCGGATTTCCGTTCAAAGTTGTCGCTTTGCCCGGGACTACTTCAGAGGATGCGGTTTATCAAGCTCGAAAACGGATCTGCAGTATGAGCTATCTGATAACCCCGTTTCGTCGTCCGGATGGTATCATCACCTCGCGTTGTTCAGCAGAACCGGAAAAGAAATTCATTCATAAAGGCGGTGATATCAAAGACACTCTTGGCAAGCGTTGTCTCTGCCAGGGGCTTTTGGCAAGCGTTGGGTTGGGGAATCCCGATGAACCACAAATTTTCACACTCGGTGATGACGTGAGTTTTTTGCGGAAACTTATGGCGGATAAAAACGCCGCATACACCGCGGCTGACGCAATGATCTATCTCACGAGGGGAAAACAGGGTGAATAGTACAGGCTTTCTGCGCAGAGCTCCACCAAGCATGGGGCCGCGCAGTTTTTTTACTTACTTTTTTCACTTCGTATCTTTTCCAGAACCTTGGGAATTTTTTTGAAATCTTCGATCAAGGTGGCACGCAGGCTGCCGTTGTAGAGAGCGGCCGCAGGGTGATAGAGAACGAAAAATACTTGTGGTCCAAGACCCGGCAGTGTCCGACGAAAAGCTTGCCCGTGAACCAACGAAATTTTTTTACCCGGAATGAAATGTTCCATAGCGTGCCGCCCGAGCGTCACGATGATTTTGGGGCGGATGATTTTTATTTGTTTATGGAGCCATGGGAGACATGCAGAAATTTCTTCCGGGGACGGATCGCGATTATCCGGTGGGCGATATTTGACGATGTTGGTGATGTAAATGTTTTCACGTTTGAGACGGATGACGGAGAGCATCTCCGAAAGAAATTTCCCCGCGGCGCCGATGAACGGAATGCCCTGGAGGTCTTCATTTTTCCCCGGCGCCTCTCCGATGAAAAGAATTTCTGCTTCCGCGTTCCCATCCCCCGGCACGGCCTGCGTCGCTTGGATGCGCAAAGAACAGTCGCACTCAAGAGACATCTTTTCATTTAAGGCATCCAGGGATTTCTGTTTATCCATAACGTTGTTTTTATGCTACTACCCATCCATTCTGAGTCTCAAGGAGCTTCCCTTGAATCTCGAAACCTGAGGCAAGTTTGTGGCCTCCCCCACCGAACCGGTGAGCGATAGCGGAAACATCGATGTTGTGCTGTTCCATTGAGCGGAGGCTGGCGCGAATGAGGTTGTCATCACGTTCAGAAAGGACGAGGGCAAATTTCGCATCCGGGACGGCACTCAAGATGGAGGTGATTTGATAAATATCTTCAACGGAGGCACGGCACTCCGCGATATCTTTTTTTGTGATAGCGGTGACCAGCATGCCATTTTTTTGGTTGAAGTGGGCCTTTTCAAAAGCTCTCCCCCAGAGTTTGAGCGCGGCGATATTTTTATTGGTGAAAATAATTTGTGTGATCTTGGCAAGAGGAGCCCCTTTTCTTACGAGATCCGCGGCAATCTCCATGACTTGTGGTGAGACATTGGAATGTTGAAATCCGCCGGTATCAAAGAGAATACCCATGAGGAGCATCGTCGCCATCGATTTGGTAATCTTGGTATGCGTCGCCGAGAAAAAGAGATAGACCAGTTCGGACGATGAAGAATATTCCGCGTCAATCATTACCACGTCACCATGCATATGGATATCGGGGTGATGATCAATAAGCGCAACTACTTGCTTTTGAGAGAGCGTATCGATGATTTTATTGAAACCGCGATCCACACTGTCGCAAGCGATGACGGCGTCATAGCTCGCAAGGTCAAGCTGGTCAGGGTGAAAAAATGTTTCTTCCCGCAAGGATTTGAGAGTATCGGGAAAAGCATCAAAACAGGCGATATCCACATGTTTTCCACAGTTCTTGACGTATTCGGCCAGCGCCAGGTTGGCTCCGACGGTGTCCGGATCCGGGCGACTATGTGCAAACAGGAGGACACGTTTCGACTTTAATACGATATATTCAAGAGTATGAAATTCAGAGTCAAAATTTTGCATACTCGGCGGGACAAGGTAAAACAATTATCGGCTGTATTTTAAAAACTTTGCCATTCTCTTTGTGAAATCGGATACTTTTATGGAATCGACCCCATTTTTACTTTTTCAGTTGTTTTATTGGGTATAGTGTGTGGATAAACCAGAAAAACCCTGTAAACAAGCTAAAAAAGTTCTTTCAATATCTTCTCCACTTTGTCCGCCTCCTGTGCTGTTTTGTCTATTTCGAACGATAATTTTGGGAGAGGCTGCATATGGAGCTTGTTGTAGAGATGTTTTTGAATCTTCAAAATCTCCTTTTTTAACGTTTCTGTCACATAGTGTGTTTCCTTTTCCGGGAAGACACTGATGAACATGCGAGTGTAGCGGAGATCTCTCGATGTGTCAACCTTGGCGATCGTGATGAACACCCCTGTTTTTAGGGAAAGCTCACGTTCCATAATCTCGCTCAAAAGCTTACGAATAAGCTCGTTTACTTTTATGATACGCATCGAGGACATAGGAGAAATATAAGTTATTGAGTGCTCTTGGCAGGAGTTGAACCTGCTTCTAAGGCTTAGGAGTCCCTTGTTCTATCCGTTGAACTACAAGAGCGAAGACATACGTTACCACACTTCTTTTATATGTTCAATGCTGCTCATTATCATTTTAAAATAGCTGCCACTTCTCGTCACTCTGATTCGGCACATTCCATACGGAAGCTTCCCCTCCTTTTTACCGTGAAGCCAGTTTATACCCCTTATAGACTCTGGCAAAATATCCAGTTTTTGAGCCCAAAATGCCCTTGCCACAGACTCCTTGATGTCTCCATAGAGACGAAGATTTATTCGTAGATCAGATTTTTTCACCCCCAGTTTGAAGAGTCCTTGAATAAAGATTCGAACGAGATCTGGGTCACTGTTTGTTAAGTTAAGATCTCTCTTGCCCCCCTCGGCCCAATACAATGCGACTATAAAGAGGACAAGGCCTTCTTTGTGGAGAGGAAAAGACATAGAATTGGCTTGTTTACGGGCTTTATCCCATAAAATTTGAGACCGTTTCTTACTCCCGCCCTGTTTCTCACGCAATAGATCCCTGTATTGAGGGAGTACCACTACATCTTTAACATATTTAAAAACAGTACTGTTGCCACGTTTTAGTAGAGAGCAGATTTCAGGCAAACTATGACCTGTTTTTCTGAGTTGCTTAATCTGATGTATTTCCAATTTTGATATAGGCACTCCATTCATGTATGGACTCTAACATATAAAACAACATTGTACAAGGACGGGTTTTATCTATCCGTTGGGTATCGCTCGAAGAAGAGCTTATTTCAAGCAATTAAAAACACTACAAAAAAGTAGTGTCAAAAAATTCTTTTGTGGACCGTACCGGATTCGAACCGGTGACCTCTTCCATGCCATGGAAGCGCGCTACCAGCTGTGCTAACGGCCCATTAAAAGCCTTTTGTACATATTTTCAACGATTTATCCTGGGGAGAGGTATAGTGATCCTCCTTATGGGGTGAGTGGCTATGCATATGCTATACTTTCTTATCATACTGGCTTTTGAGCTCATTCGTCAATGGCACAGGTCATTGTTATAATGAAAAGGTCTATGTCATTGTCTTTTTCCTCTCACAATTTGAAACAATCTTTTGGTATGATTCGTTTCCATACTATCCTGTTTACCTTTTTTCTTCTCTCGCTCCCCTTCTCTATCCGCAAGGTCTTGGGCGTTTTTTCGCCGGATGGTTCATTTAATGAGTATTTAGACGTATCTTTATACCTTTCTGACGTCCTGTTTATAGCAGTTTTGATAGTATTTATATTAGAAAATAAAAAAGAATTATTGTCAATATCTTACTGGAGACAAATGTTCCACGTGGAACATTTACTTCTCCCCATTTTCATTCCGGCACTCCTTATTTTTTGGTCTGGACTATCCATTTTATGGTCAGAAAGTGCTCCATTAGCTGTAGTAGCATTTTTTAGGCTTATTGAAGGGTATCTATTATATCTATATATTCTTGTTTGTAATGTTCCACGTGGAACATTATTGAATAAAGGTGGCCAGACTGATATGTTCCACGTGGAACATTTGGATGACAAAACACAAAATGTTCCACGTGGAACATTTATTGATAGAATATTAATCTGTATATCACAATGTTCCACGTGGAACATTTTACAAATATCATTAACTGCAATCATTGTTTCAGGAGCTTTCCAATCCATAGCGGCAATTTTACAGTTTATAAGGCAAAAATCTTTAGGACTGACTTTTCTTAAAGAGAGCATTTTTAGTATATATGATCCGGGAGTAGCTAAAGTAGTTATAAGTGGAGATGTTTTTGTTAGATCTTACGGTTTTTTCCCACACCCGAACATACTTGGAGGCTTTTTGGCACTATCTCTACTCACAACAATTGTTTATCCATTGATATTTAGGTCAAAAATGTTCCACGTGGAACATCATATTAACGTTTGGCTCTATAGAGGGATAATTATTATACAGCTACTGGCACTTTCTCTTAGCTTTTCCAAATCTGCCATTCTAGCTTTCGTTATTGGTCTTGCTATGGTTGTTTCCGGAATACACAAAATGTTCCACGTGGAACATTTGGATGACAAAACACAAAATGTTCCACGTGGAACATTTCAGAATTCAGTAGCTAGCCAGATCCAAAAATGTTCCACGTGGAACATTTATAGAAAATCTATAACAAGTATTTTTAATAAAATGTTCCACGTGGAACATTTGATTATTGTATGGACGATCATCATAGCGGGAGTAATGTTACTTTTTATTAATTTAAAGTTTTTTATTGTCCAACCGTTTACTGAGAGGTTATTTTATATGAGTTCAATTAAAGGCTTATATGAAGCATACTTATTCGAAGGGCTGGGTATAGGACAATATGTTTTTGGTATGCAGCGCTTTTTTATCGATAAATTGCTACCATGGCAATTGCAACCTATCCATAATGTGTTTCTCCTTATTTTCAGCGAAATCGGTTTAGTGGGGCTTGTTCTATTTTTATGGTTTCTGGTCTTTGTTTATTTAAGAAATAACAAAAATGTTCCACGTGGAACATCTACTTACCAAAACCCGGAATGTTCCACGTGGAACAATTCTTTGTCTAGTTATATAAAAATGTTCCACGTGGAACAATTATTCAATGCTAGGCAAGCTGTTATAGCCTGTTTATTCCAATCCTTACTAACAATCATCATATTTATCATGTTTTTTGATCATTACTTTTGGGATATACAACAGGGACAGCTTCTATTATGGATTATACTAGCTTTTACTGTTTCTAATAAGAAATATTGACAAACATATAGATTCATTACATAGTATATCATTATGATATATTATTAGAGTTTCTTAATGGCATGCATTCATTTTTTTAGGAACTTTTCCGGACGGATTGACTGCATCTAGTTTTTTGTGAAAGGATTATTTTTTATGTGTTGAATCCATATTGGCTCTCATTAAGTCCAACGTGAAGTCCAAGGTGGGCTGCTTGATCTTTGTGCTCTGATGAGATACGTTTATGCAAATTATTGAGAGATCTTTTTTAGGTTAAGTAATAGTCAACAGAGAGTTGGCTGAGGTGAAAAAAAATGTGTTATAATCAAAACACGTAAAAACAAAATAAGTGATATGTACGAAGCGTCTTTTCGAAGTATTTCGGAGAAGAGCACGAAGTTTACGTTATTTCTTTTTTTCAGCCTGCTTATTTTGAGTGTGGGCTTTTTTGTTTTTGCGGATGATACGGCGAGCAAAAAAAATATTTTTCAGGATTCCGATCAAGATGGTTTGAGCAATGATGAAGAAAAACTCTACGGAACAAATCCTTTCAATAAAGATACCGACGGTGACGGATATAGCGATGGTATTGAAGTGGAGAGCGGGTATGATCCACTGAGGCACGCGCCGGGGGATAAGATTATCAAGGAAAATAAAATTGCTTCCGTGCCCGTTCAAGGCGAGACAGAAAATTTGACGCAGAAAGTTTCCGGAGAAATCGCCGGCATTTTGAAGACGACGAATGAAAGTGGCCAAGCGATTTCCTTGGAAGCAATAAATGCTTCTGTGGAAAAAGTACTCGGCGGGAATATGGAAGAAGTAACGCTTCCGGAAATTGACAGCAAAGATATCAAGATAAAAAAATTGCCGAAAAATCTCAAGGAAAAAAATCGGGTAGAAGTAGAGCGCAAAGACGCGATTGAATATCTGACGGTTATGGCCTATCTTTTAGCCAACAATACGCCACAAACCTTTCAGACACAGGACGATTTGGGGAGCATGCTGACCAGTCTTTCGACTGATTCTCTCACTGCCTTGTCATCGGGTAATATGGATGCGATTGAGCAGTTATCCAAGCGAGGGGAAAAAATGTTGGGAGAATTGAAGGATGTAGAAGTGCCGGAAAAAATGGTGGATGTGCACGTGAAGGCTCTGAAGATGGCCCGCTACGCGATGCAATTGAAAGAAGAACTCAAACCCACGGGAAGCGATCCGCTTGGACAGATAGCCGTCCTTTCCAAAGCCCAAGGATTTTTGGGGAGCGTCATAGGATTTGTCGATGAAGTACAAAAGAAATTATCCGATTATGGCATTGAAGAAGTTCCACTTAACTTGTAGTCTATGATGATTTGTTCCCCAAAAGAAAAAATGGCAAGGAAACTGATAAAGCAAGTAACAACTTCTGGCCTGATATTTTTTGGTTTGGTTTTTTGTTTGTTCCCGCAGCCGGCGCGTGCTGACGCATGGGGGGCGAATATGGGGGCAGCCATAATGAAACAGATGTTGGAAAGAATCGCGCGGCAAATCGAAGGGTCTCTTCTGGGATCGCTGAAGATGGCGGCTGTGCAGATGCTCAATAATCAAGTAGGCCAACTCATCGGCGGGGGAGCATCGGGGCAACCACGCTTCATTACCAACTTCAATGATTTTTTGTATCAGGGTCCGAGACAGCGTACCAATCTGTATATGAATGATTTCTTTACGCTGACGACGCGAGGGAGAGGAGCTTCTGCAAACTATGTGAGTGCGAGAAGTGGCGGTGGGAACTATGTAGGGTATCTAGAATCAGTTGGTAGAAAAGCGACTGTTGAAAGCGAGGCGTCGTGCACTGTAGATCTTGAGGAGTCTGCCAATGCGGAAACGATGTTTGAGGAAGGAGATTTTCGCGGTTTTAATGCCTTCGTTTCCAACCCGTGTAACAATCCTTATGGTTATGCTTTGGAAGCAGAAGACGCATATCAGGGTGAGTTGATGAGACAACAAGAAGCGGCGGCCATTGAAGCACAATCTTCCGGGTTTTTGGGGGCGAAACAGGGCAATATGGTGATAACACCGGCAGGATCTATTGAAGCGGCAACGACCAACATACAGAATCTCCCCAATCAGATTATCGCGTCCGCGTCGAACCCCACAGAGCTCTTGAATGGTGTCGTGTCAGCCATGGCCAATCAAGTGGTAAATAATCTTGTTCGGAATGGCATAGGGCAAGTACAGACGAATATTCGAAGAGAGATCGGTAGTGTGAAAAGGTAGACCAATCTCGTTCGCAATCAGGCAACGGGGTTACTCGGACCAGCGGCTCCGTTTACGCAAAGCGTTCTTCAGCGGAGCATCCAGGTCAACCCGAGCATGCCGACACTCTCCAACACCGTTACGGGCGGGTATTAGGGACCATTTCAACAGAGTCCAAACAAAAACAAAAAACTCGCACTGCTTCTTTCGGGAGGCGGGGCGAGTTTTTTTATGGGTGGGGGCCTGTCCAGATTCTCTATTCTGTGCCTTGTGGGTGATACTGGACTCGAACCAGTGACCTTCACAATGTCAATGTGATGCTCTAACCAGCTGAGCTAATCACCCACGAGATACAGAATCAATGTAGCGCCCTAACTTCACCCCGTCACCTATTCAAGAAAAAACTGTGGTTATTGGAAGCCGTGAGACGTAGTCGCCCTACGGCTTTTACTAACAACTGGAGCACGTTCTTACTAAAATAGGTGACGGGGCAAGCTGCCAGCCCAAGGCTGGTCCGCCTCGGGCGGAAGCTATACGCCCTTTTCGGTTTTTACTGTGCCGGAGGGGTTTCGGGGAGAGTGTGGTTGTCAAATACGGACTCTTTTTCTTTGGCAAATTCTGTTGTTTCATCCTGGCCGGCGATAGATTTGAAGAAAGCCAGCCAGAGCGCTTGTTGGAAGATGCTGAACCAGGTGAAAAATGCCAAACCGACGATAAGGGCGATGGATGTTTCTTCAAACGGTATGCCTATCTTTTTGGAAAGAGTGACAATGCCCAGGATAATGGTGTTCACGAAAAAAGTAAAGAGAATTGTCAGTATGAAAGAGAAGAGACCGAAAAGAAGACTTTGAAAAATGAAACGGGAAAAAAGCGCGCCACCGGTTTCGATAGAGCCGCGAATTTTGAGAGGGGAGAGGAGGAGATAGAAAAGAGCGAATCGGCTAACGAAAAAAATGGCGATGGCGATGGGGATGAAAGCGAGAAAACCGAGCTGCAAAAGCGTCGTCATTACTCCCGGGTTTTGCGAGGAGGCGATGAGGAAAGGGAGAGAAAATATGCCGATGACCGCCAAGAGAAAAATGAGCGTAAGACATTCGAGAGAGAATGTGCGGATGAAATTTTTTCCGATGGCGCGAGCGTTAACCGGATAGCTGGGAAGATGTGTTTTCCCCGTGACGAAAGACAGGGAAGCGATGAGATTGCCTTTCCCAAAAATTTCCAGGCCAAAGAGAAAAACGAAAATCAAAAGAAAAGAGAGTAGTGCCCCCTCGCTCTTTTCGGAAATACTGTTTAAGAATTCCGGGAAAGATGTAGTGTCGGGGAGTGTCAAGCTGATCCTGCTTTCGATGACTCCCGCGATCGCAAGGAGGGTACCAAAAATCCAGGGCAGTTTTTTGGACAGCGTTGCTTGCCATGCCGATAGGATGAATGTACGGAACGGTAATTTTTCCAACATAAAGGAGAAGGGTTAAATATCGACCAGATTTTAAGCGGGGGTTTCTACGTGTGCGATTTTCCCTACGATGGCATCGAATTCATCTTTTTCGAGAGTTTCTTTTTCCAAGAGTGTTTTAGCCAAGACATCGAGGATGGCTCGTTTCTCGGTGAGGATCTCTGTGGCCCGTTTGAAAGCGTGGTCAATAAAGTGAGAAACTTCCGCGTCGATATCTTGGGCGGTTTTTTCCGAATAGTTGCGTTCCTCGTGCATTTCACGTCCGAGGAAAACCAGTTCATCTTTTTTGCCGAAAGTACGGGCGCCGAGACGGCTCATGCCATAGCGGGTGACCATATTTCTGGCCATAGCGGTGGCGCGTTCCAGGTCGCTTGACGGTCCGGTAGTGATATCGCCGAAAACAAGTTTCTCACTGGCATAGCCACCAAGAAACATTGCCAGCTCGTCAAGAAAATAATTGTGTGAATGGAGACCCCTGTCTTCTGTCGGAACAGCTAGCGTGTAGCCACCGGCGTGACCGCGAGAAATAACGGAAACTTTTTGAACCGGATCGGCGTAGAGGAGACTGGCGCCGACCAGCGCGTGGCCGCCTTCATGATAGGCAATGATTTCTTTTTCTTTTTTGTTGATAACGCGACTGCGGCGTTCGGGGCCAAGGATGACCTTTTCGATAGACTCGGTCAATTCCGGCATCCCGATAATTTTTTTATTGCGGCGAGTGGCGAGAATGGCGGCTTCATTGAGGAGATTGGCCAGATCGGCGCCGGAAAAACCCGGAGTGCGTTCGGCAATCACGCGCAATTTTACGTCCGCTTCCAGTGGCTTGTTTTTGGTGTGGATAACGAGGATTTGGTCACGTTCGTTGATATCCGGGAGGTCCATCGTGACGCGCCGATCGAAACGACCGGGGCGCAAGAGCGCCGGATCGAGAACATCAGGGCGGTTGGTAGCGGCGACGACGATGACGCTCGTATCGGTTTCAAAACCATCCATTTCAACAAGAATCTGGTTGAGTGTCTGTTCGCGTTCGTCGTGTCCGCCACCCAGGCCCGCACCACGGTGACGCCCCACGGCATCAATCTCGTCAATGAAGACAATGGCTGGGGCATTTTTTTTGGCCTGTTTGAACAGGTCGCGCACACGGCTGGCGCCGACGCCGACAAACATCTCGACGAATTCACTGCCGCTGATATTGAAGAAAGGGACGCCCGCTTCACCGGCAACGGCCTTGGCCATGAGTGTTTTTCCGGTGCCCGGAGGCCCGAGAAGCAGAACTCCTTTGGGAATCTTGGCCCCCATACTGAGGAATTTCTTCGGGTGTTTCAGAAAGTCGACAATTTCTTCAAGTTCGGTCTTGGTTTCTTGCGCGCCGGCGATATCGGCGAATGTGGTACGCTTCTTTTTGTCTTTTGGGTCGAGCATTCGTGCCCGGCTCATACCGAAAGAGAGCGCCTGGGCATTGCCTCGCTGCGCTTGCCGCATCATAAACCAGATGAAGGCGGAAATCAGAATGAAAGGGAGCAAGAAAGGGAGAATGGTCGCCAACCAAAAACTCCAGCCGGAATCTTCTTTGACGGTAATGGAGATGCCTTTCAATTTTTCTTTGTCGATGCCGTAATTGGTGAATGTTTCAGAAAGAGAACTTTCGGGTTCCTTGCTCGCTTTTTGTTTACTGCCATCCTGGAGTTCGATCTCCAAGACGTTGCTTTGGACGGCGATGGTTTTTACCTGGTCCTGGTTTATTTCAGCCACCAGCTCACTGAGAGACACCGGCGCGACTTTTTTCCCCGGCGCTTGGTAGAGGATGATGATGCCGGATACGAGAAGAAAGAGCAGTATGAGCGTGGAGAGATTTTTCAGAATTTTTTCCATATGGTTTAAGGTAAAATAAAGTTATGGTGCTACGAATAGAGCAGGCTCACTCTATCACCTTTTATAACAAATTTCAACCCTTTGAATGTTACGGTGCGGGTTTTGCTTTTGGTGCTTTTGAGGGCTTTTATGAGTTCGTGGACGATGTTTTTAGTCGGATTTTTTCCGGTGAGGAATGGGCGCAGCGAGGCGCGCAATTCGTGACGGAGGCGCGTTTCCGGAAGCCCAAGGAGGATGGCGCGAGAAAACTCTCTTCCTTCAGTACCGGGCATGGTAGAAATTTTTACCGAAGAACTTTCCAGGCTGGCGTAATCATCGCCAAGGAGGAGCGCTGTTTCCGCGAGAAGCTTGCGTATCTGTGGTTGAAAATCTTTTTCCAGGTACGGGATAAGCGCATGGCGGATGCGATTGCGGAAATAACGCGGATCGGTATTGCTCATATCTTCTCGGAAGGGGAGAGAGCGTTCTTTGAGGTAACGCAGAACATCGGCCCGACTCATTTCAATGAGGGGGCGGATAACAAAATTATTTTTTGCGCGCATAGCCGAGAGTCCGGAAAGTCCGGTACCGCGGAGCAACCGGAGGAGAAGTGTTTCTGCTTGGTCGTCTCGGTTGTGAGCGACAGCGATAAGTTGCGCGCCTTGTTTTTTACGGAGTGTTTCAAAAAAAGCATAGCGAATGTTTCGGAGCACCTCTTCGGAAGTTCTCGCTGATGTTTTCTTTTGGGAGAGAATGGAAAGAGGGAGATGGTAACGGGCGGCTGTTTTTTTTACCAGCGTCTCATCGAGGTCGGAGGCGTGGCCGCGTAAATGATAATTCACGTGAGCGACGTGAAGCGTGAAAGCATATTTTTTTTGGAGTGTCACCAACACATCCAGGAGGCAAAGGCTGTCCGGCCCGCCGGAAACACAGACGACGAAGGTGTCGCCCCTGTGCCAGAGCTCAAATTTTTTGACCGTGTTTTGGACACGCTTGATAAACTGTCGGGTAAAGGAAGAAGGCGGCGCCTTACGCGGCGTGTTCCTTGATGATGGCGAGGACTTTTTGGATCGCTTCATCGAGCTTACCTTCTTCATTTTCGATTTTGTAATCATAAATGCATTTGGGGAGCCACTCTCTGATATAATGAAGTCGTTTTTCCAAGTATGCTTCGCTCGGGTTGTCGCGCCTTCTTATACGGCTTTCCAAAACAGAGAGAGAGGCGTGAATAAATAAGATGATGATCTCCGGGAAGAGGCGTTTGGCTGTCAGCGCCCCTTGAAAATCCGTGCGCCATACGCCGATACGGTCGGAATGTTGTACGCGCTCAAATTCTTCTTTTGTCAGACCGTAGTAATCATCGTTGTACGTTCGGGCATACTCGATAAATTTTTCCTGCGCGATGCCTTCCAGAAATTTCTTGCGTGAGATGAAATGATACGGGTGCCCGTCGCTTTCCCCCGGACGCATGGCTCGAGTAGTGGTTGTGATAGTCTGCTCAATGGGGAGGAGTGCTCCGATTCCTTTCAGGATGGCATCTTGCCCGGAGCCGGATGGCCCATACACCACAAACATATTTTTCATAGAGATTTTTTGCAAAAACATCCTGGACTGTCAGGATGTTTTTGTCGGCCTTAGGCCTTATCTTCTTTTTCTTCTTCTTTGGCGGCTTTCTTTTCCTTGACTTCTTTGCCAGCGCCTTCTTTGACCGGGAGTAACCCCATACGATGGCTCTTGGGTTCAACGGAAAGGATTTTCCAGGAATAGGTTTCTCCTTCTTTGAAAACTTCCTCAATCTTTTTGCCCGGATAGACTTCTTGGAATTCGCTCACGTGCGCCAACCCGTGGATGTCTTTGTTCAAGTAGACGAAGGCGCCGAAGTGATTGATCTTGTCCACTTTTCCTGGGACGATGTCGCCTACTTTGTATTTTTCCAAAACGGCATTCCAAGGATCTTCTTTGAGCGCTTTCATAGACAGTGAAATGCGGGTGTCTTCGATACCGATGATCTTGGCTTGTATGCGGTCACCGGTTTTGATTATTTCTCGTGGATCATCGATAAGTTGCCACGCCAGTTCGGAAATATGCACCAAACCCTCCAGTTTTTCGGCGAGCCTCTTCTCACCTTCTTTGGTTGGTGGGGCGAATTTTACGAAGGCGCCGAAGTCGACGACGCCGCTGACCTCGCCTTCCACAATCTCACCGACGCGCAAGAGGTTGATGAGCTCGCGCTCTTTTTCACTCTGCGCCGCTTTTTCACTGACAATAAGTTTTTCGTTTTCGCGATCGGCATCAAGAATACGCACATGCACTTCTTGCCCGATGAGTTTCTTCAAGAGGTCAAAAATCTTGTTTTTGTCGCCATCTTCGACACGCGGGTAATGCTCGCTTGATAGTTGAGAAACAGGGAGGAACCCTACAATGCCATTGACTTCGATCATGAGACCCCCTTTGTTGGCTTCAACCACCTTGGTAGTCACCACTTCGCGGTTGGTCAGTTTGTGTTCGATGTCATCCCAGGATTTCTCATAAGAAGCTTCGCGGATAGAAAGTTCGATATAGCCGTCCTCGTTCTCATAGTCCATGAGGGTAGCGATGATAGCGGTACCAACTTTCAGTTTGCCTTCCGGACCAAGTCCATCACGCATTTCTTTTCCGAGAACAATACCGGTTCCGAGCGGTCCCAAATCAATCAGAGCGGAACTGGAAGCCACGTGAATGACGGTACCATGAATAACGTCGCCTATCTCGGGCACTTCCACGACGTGTTTGGTGAGGAGTTCTCCCATCGGAGACGAATCGACAATAACTTCTTTTTCTTTGGTTAGTGTAGCTTTAGTCATAGTAATGCTGTTTGAGGAATTTGCGAGGGCGCTCTCTCGCGATAATGATTAATGAGCGACAAACCTTTTTTAAAACAAAAAACACCGACAGTAAATGAGAGTGTTTGGAAAACAAGTGAGAGAAGGGGATTGAAAAGCATCCCGTATTCAGTTGTGTTATCCAATTACCTCAGAACCCAGTATAGCCGAGCTTTACGTTTTTGGCAAGAGGGGGGAAAGGTGGTGAAAATGTTTCAAAAGGGACCGGTTTTTTAGGTAGACAGGGGTGAGTAAATATGATAAACTGGATAAAGTCCGATGAGATGCGGAGGTTTTGTTAGTTCTCTATTCTGCTCATATGAACATTCAATATTACGGAGATTTTTGTTTTAAAATAAGCACCAAGCCGGCTGGCCGGGCGACGGAAGATATCATTATCTGGACTGATCCGCTGCAAAAGGGGGCTGGGCTGCGTTCTCCGCAGGGGCAAGTGGATCTTGTATTTTTGTCGCATGAAAAAAAGGAAGATGTGCAAAGCGCGCTCAAAGATGGAACCATTATTTTTGATGCTCCCGGAGAGTATGCCTCCAAGGGCGTTTCCGCTTTGGGCTTTCAGAGCTATCGGGATGCTGCTTTAGGCGCGGAAAGGGGACAAAATACTATTTTTACTTTTGAGAGCGAAGATATCCATGTTTGTTATTTGGGGGCGTTGGGGCATGACATCACACCGGAACTTTTGGAAAAATTAAATGGGGTGGATGTGCTGTTCATCCCGATAGGCGGAGCGGATACGATCTCTGCCAAGGTGGCGGCAGAATTGGTTCGCAAAATTGAGCCGAGTATTGTTATCCCGATGCACTATATGATTGCCGGGCTGACACTGCCTCTGGAAACGGAAAAGGCCTTTTGCAATGCCATCGGCAACTGTCCGATGCAGGCGCTCCCCAAGCTCAATATCAAAAAGAAAGATCTGGAAGGCAAGCCAATGGAAGTGGTTCTTTTAGAGCGAGGTGTATAATAAAAACTTCTAGGTTTGGTACATTTCTTTGTTCCAAGCTCCGGTGCTCGACACGGTACTATGAAGTACCGCTTACTTCGCGCCTCGCTTGTGCCGCGAACTGTACTCAAACCTAAAAGTTTTTTGTGAAAGTGATTATGGCGCGTGGTTTTTGGGAGAAAATAGAGTGGGTGAGGCGGCAGCCGGAACATATCCGGATGCGTTACGTGCTCGGCTCCCTCTTTGTTTCTATGGTGTTCATCCTCGGTATCTGGTTTTTGTCGCTGGCGGAGAGTTTTCAAAGTATTAAACAAGACACTTCAGCCGCCGCTTTCAAGGGTAAAGAGCTTTTACCAAAGGAAGGCGTGCCATCACTCTCCGGTCTTTTGGAGCAGGCGACGCCGCTAAGAGTGGACGGACAAGGGGAGAAGACAGGCAAGGAATATTTTAATGAGCAATTCCCATCCAATACACAGAGTACAAGTGAGGGCATACAAAACAGTCAACCAGCAACTCCTTAAAGAAAACATATGCCGGAAGAAAAAGCATTTCATGACGGAAAAATCGAATCTCGCTCTATCACGGACGAAGTGCGGCAATCGTATCTCGACTACGCGATGAGCGTCATCGTGGCGCGAGCTCTGCCGGATGTGCGCGATGGGTTGAAGCCGGTGCACCGGCGCATCTTGTATTCGATGTGGTCAACGGGGCTGCGTTCCACCGCCAAGTTTCGCAAGTCAGCTACCGTCGTCGGTGAAGTGTTGGGGAAATACCATCCGCACGGCGATACCGCTGTCTATGACACGATGGTGCGTTTGGCACAGGATTTTTCTTTGCGTTACCCTCTCGTGTGGGGACAGGGAAACTTTGGATCGATGGATGGTGACAGCGCGGCAGCCTACCGGTATACCGAAGCCAAGCTGGCGGCCATTGCCGAAGAAATGCTTCTCGATATAGATAAAGACACCGTAGATTTCATTCCAAATTTCGATGGGATGCACGAAGAACCACTGGTGCTCCCGGCCAAATTGCCACAGCTCCTTTTAAACGGCACCGTCGGTATCGCGGTCGGCATGGCCACCAACATCCCGCCGCATAATTTGAATGAGTTGGTGGACGGCATCTGTCATTTGATCGAATTTCCGGAAGCTTCTGTGGATGATCTGATGCAATTCATCAAAGGGCCGGATTTTCCTACAGGGGGGACTATTTATAACGTGAAGGATATTCGCGAGGCCTATGCTACCGGCAAGGGGCCGATTATGGCGCGCGCCAAAGCGGAGATCGTGGAAAATAAAGCCGGACAATTCCAAATTGTCATTACCGAAATGACCTACGCGACGAACAAGTCGGCGCTCATTATGAAGATTGCCGAGTTGGTGAAGGAAGATAAATTGCAGGGGATCAAAGACCTGCGCGATGAGTCCGATCGTCAGGGGGTACGCATCGTGGTGGACCTCAAGAAGGAAGCTTTCCCGCAGAAAGTTCTGAACACACTGTATCAGATGACGGATCTGCAGAAGAATTTCAACGTGAATATGCTCGCTTTGGTGGACGGCGTGGACCCGCAGATTCTTACTCTCAAGGCCATTCTCGAACACTATATCAAGCACCGTGAGAAAGTGGTGGTGCGTCGGACGGAACATGATTTGCGTAAGACCAAAGACCGCGCGCATATTTTGGAAGGTTTGAAAAAAGCTCTTGATCACATTGATGCCATTATCGAGACTATCAAGAAGTCGCCGACCAAAGAGGAGGCGCATGTAAACCTGATGAGAAAGTTCAAGCTTTCCGAGTTGCAAACGACGGCCATCCTCGAAATGCGGTTGCAGACATTGGCCGGGCTAGAGCGCAAGAAAATCGAAGACGAGTTGGAAGAGAAAATGAAATTGATCGCGTATCTGGAAGACCTTTTGAAACATCGCAAAAAGATTCTCATGTTGGTGAAGAGCGAGCTTGTGGAGGTGAAAGAAAAATTTGGCGATGAACGGAGAACGAGAGTGATAAAGACCGGCGTATCCGAATTCAAGCAGGAGGATCTCATCCCCAATGATGAAGCGATTATCACGCTCACCGAAGATGGCTATATCAAGCGTATGAACCCGAGTGTCTATCGGGTGCAGAAGCGCGGGGGTAAGGGAGTTATTGGCGCAACCACCAAAGAAGAAGATCGTATCGCCCAAGTGCTCTCGATCGAAACCCACGACAATCTGATGTTTTTCACGAACACCGGCAAAGTCTTTCAGACCAAGGCGTATGAGATTCCGGAATCTTCCCGTACTTCCAAGGGACAGGCCATCGTGAATTTTCTGCAAGTGGCGCAGGAAGAAAAAATCACCGCGATGATCGCTTTTTCCAACAACGACGCGTTCAAATATCTTTTTATGGCGACCGAGAACGGAACGATCAAGAAAAGCAAGTTGGAAGACTTCGAAAATGTGCGCCGCAGTGGACTCATCGCCATCGGTCTCGATAAGGGCGATACGCTCGGCTGGGTGCGCCCGACGACGGGGAGTGATGACGCGGTACTCACCACGAGCGATGGGCAAGCCATCCGTTTCCGAGAAACCGATGTTCGTCCGATGGGGCGGAACGCTTCGGGGGTGCGTGGCATGAAATTGAAAGGCAATGATAAAATTATCGGTATGGATATCGTCCCGAAGGGAGACAAGGGGTTGGAATTGCTCATTCTTTCCCAGAATGGTTTTGGGAAAAGAAGCGAACTGAAATCATACAAGGTGCAAAAGCGCGGTGGGTCCGGCATCAAGACCATGAAAGTGACTCCGAAAACCGGCAAGCTCGTTGGCGCCGCGATTACCAGTCTGGCGGTCATCGAGGACGATCTTATCCTGACTTCCGAAAAAGGTACTATTATTCGCGTGCCATTCAAGAGCGTACCGCTTCTCGGCCGGGTGACGCAGGGCGTGCGTGTGATGAAGCCTCAACCGGGCGACGGTGTCGCAGCATTTACCTTGCTATAATCTTCTTACATCTTAGACATAGCTCTGCTCAACAACCAAAAGTAATCTTTTGTCATTATTTCACCTCTCAGGAGGGTTCTCGGTTACCGAAAAAAGCAAACACTAATCGACGGCGGAAATATTCCTTTTTTCGAACCGAAAACCCTCCTTCAGTCATTGTGAAACAAACGCCAAAAAATTCTTTTGGTTATTGAACTATAAACGTCAAACATCCCGACCTCACCTTTTGAAGAGTGAGGTTTTTGTGTTGACAAAAAGGTTATTTTTGCGCTACAGTCGGCGTATCTCAAACTCATCCGAGGAGTGGAAAGATGAAAGTATATCGATTCGAGTACGCTCCGAAAGGAAGGGTCCCGTTTCGGGATATTTCTTCGGTGGTATCGGCTGGCCTCGAACTTCTGAAGCAGAAGACCCGTAGCGTTGAAGAAAAAGGACCCCAACTTCTGTGTTGCCAAGCAGTGGATGGTCCTTTGCGGCCAACACAGTCGAGAGATCCCATTGCTGTAGGATTCATGGATGCGGACCTGCTGGAAGGAACGGAAATGCGTCTTACGTTCGCCTCTGTGGAGTACCACGACATTTCTCTACCGTACGGAGAACGGTACAATACACAGATTCCGGCGGGGATATTTTGTCGGCAGCCGTGTGAAGAAAAATGGGATGCCCCTGTTTATATCACGTGTTGTCCGAAAAGTAGATCCGTTATTCTTTGGGCACAGATTGTAGAAGAAGAGAGTCTCGCTCTTTGTCAACGGGCCTTTTACACCCTTCTTCAGGGGGTTGAAGAGCGGCTTGTAGATTCGGCGTTGTTCCATGGACAATTGCTGTCAAGTTTGCGCGCCTGGGAGATAAGGGCGTTGATTTTGAAAAAAGTATGAGCCGTCGCTTCGTGATGTCTCTCTCCTGGTCAGTGACTGGGAGAGGACGTTTTTTTATCGGGGTATTTGGATATGTTATAATGAATCCCGCACTATGCTTTCACAAGCGTTGTATCAGGGCTTTGTTTTTCAAGTCTGAGGAGCACTGCTCCGCATGTTGACACACGTGGTTTCCTGCATGGTGCGGGATGAATCGCTTATAATATTACTTTTTATGGATACATCACTTTCAGCTCTCAAACCACGCCGTAAGACACGCGTTGTTATGGTGGGGGACATCGGTATCGGAGGAGACAATCCGGTTCGGGTACAGACGATGACCAATACGGATACGCTCGATATCTTGGCTACCGTGGCGCAAATAAAGGCTTGTGTAAAGGCGGGGAGCGAGCTCATTCGTTTGACGACGCCGACCCCGAAACACGCCCAGGCCTTGGAGCCGATTAGAGCCGCGCTCCTCAAAGAGGGGATTGCCGTTCCTCTCATCGCGGATATCCATTTTTTGCCGGCGGCGGCGTTTGAAGCGCTCAAATGGGCGGACAAGGTGCGCCTCAATCCCGGCAATCTTTTCGACGGGAAAATTTTCCGCAATTTTGAATTTAATGACACGAGTTACGCCGTGGAGATAGCGCGTATCGAGGAGAGCCTCTTGCCATTTATTGAAGCGGCGAAACAATCGGGCAAGGCGCTGCGCATCGGGTCCAATCACGGTTCGCTTTCCGATCGGATCTTGTCGCGTTTCGGCGATACGCCTCTCGGGATGGTGGAGGCGACGATGGAGTATCTGCGTATTTTTCACAAACATGGTTTTGATGATATTGTGGTGGCTCTGAAATCATCGAATCCTCTGGTGATGATCGAATCCAATCGTTTGCTCATAGCGACGCTTGATAAAGAAGGGATGGACTACCCGATTCATCTCGGTGTGACGGAGGCGGGCAACGGTGAAGAGGGACGGGCGAAATCGACACTTGGCATCGGGACGCTGCTTATGGAGGGCGTCGGGGATACGATACGTGTTTCGCTCACAGAGGATCCGGCAAAAGAAATTCCGACGTGTTATGGGATTCTTCAGGCGACACACCGGCGTATCACACGGACGGAATTCATCTCCTGTCCTTCTTGCGGGCGCACCTTGTTCGATATTGAGCCGGTCACGAATATTATCAAGGAGCGTATGGGGCACTTGAAGGGTCTGCATATCGCTATCATGGGGTGTATCGTCAATGGTTTGGGAGAAATGGCGGATGCTGACTATGGCTACGTGGGTGGCGCGCACGGGCAGGTGAGTCTCTATCGTAAAAAGGAACTGGTGAAACGCAACGTACCGGAAAAAGAAGCGGTAGAAGAGCTTATCAATCTGATCAAATCGGATGGAAAATGGATAGAGGCGCAGTAGGCGGTTGAAGTACGATTGACTTTAACTTATAGGATATGGATAAAAAGAAACTATTCCTTTGGGCGCTCTACGACTTTGCCAATTCTATAATTTACGTAAACTTCCTGCTGTATTTCGCCCAGTGGATGGTGATAGACGGAGGACTTTCTGATTTTTGGTACAATGCAATCTTTGCGATAGCCACCGTTCTGCTCCTCTTTACCGCACCAATCCTCGCGGCACAGACAGACCGCAACGGCGGCAGGAAATATTTTCTCAACCTCTCCACCATCGGAACATTCATCGCTTACGGGTTTGCCGTGTGGGTTGCCTCTATGGGGACGGGGTATGTTGTTTGGGTTGCGATCCTGTTTCTTATCGGACAGTACTTCTACCAACTTTCTTTCGTCTTTTATAATCCGATGCTCGCAGAAATAGCAGACGAAAAACATCGGGCACGCGCTTCTGGCATCGGCCAGTTTGCCAATGCTTGCGGACAGGTATTGGGTATCGGGGCAACCTTGTCATTGGCAGGAACCCGCCTCGGGCCATTGTTTCCGGCGCTTATCGGTTTTTTCGTTCTTGCGTTGCCAATGATGATTTTCTATAAAGAATCGCGTACGCCGTCTGCGCCGCTGCGCCTTTCCGAGCTGAAGAATGACGCGAGCGCCTATGTAAAAAAATTCTACAGATTTTTTGCGTTTTCAGTCGCTACGCCAATGCTCATCGCATTTTTTCTTTTCAACGATGCGCTCCTCACTTTGAGCAATAACTATTCAATAATTCTGGAACGCGTTTTTGCTACACCAGACAGTACAAAATCCCTCTTGCTTATGGGAGTTTTGGTTATGTCAGCGATCGGGGGTATCACATTCGGGTGGATAGCTGATCGCCTCGGTCCGCTCACCGCGCTCAAGATAATACTGGCGGGTTGGCTGGTAGCACTCCCTCTTCTTGCTTTCGCGCCGACATTTACCGTATTCGCTATTCTTACTATCCCTGTGGGGCTGCTTATTGGCTCCCTGTTTGCCGTTAGCCGGGCGTATTTGAGCACGCTCTTGCCAAAGGAGGATATGGGATATGGCTTTTCTTTTTACACGCTTGCGGAACGTTTTGCGACTTTTGTCGGACCGCTTACATGGGGGACAATCATTTCCCTCGGCGGGGCCAGCCATCTCTCATACCGCGTCGCGATAATGAGTATGGCAGTCTTTGTGCTTGCGGGGTTGCTGGTTCTCCTTTTTTTCAGACAACGGGCTAGCCCAGCTATTCGCTGAATTTATCGTTTGATTGCCAAAAGTTGGGGGGTGTGTTACAGTACGAATGTTAAATTTAATCACGAGCGGAGATTGGTCCCGCCATGGCAGGACGAGCCTCTAGCTGACATTAAGAGTTATGGCATTGACGCACAAGCAGAAGGAAAAGGTAACTGGCGCGGTAAAACGTCACGAGAAAGACTCGGGTTCTCCGGAATACCAGATTGCGCTTTTCACGGAACAGATCAAGAAATTGACGTCGCACCTGAAAAAGAATAAGAAAGATTTTCATTCTCGCCGGGGGTTATTGAAGATGGTAGCTAAGCGCAAGAGATTGATGAGCTATCTGGAGAAAACCAATGAAAAATCATATAAGTCAGTAGTGAAGACTTTGGGGCTTGATTAAGCCCCTTTTTGTTTAATTAAAACATTATGGCGAAGTTTGCAGAACAAAGAGTAGGGGTGTTGGTGGATATCCAGAACTTGTATTACAGCGCGCGAGTGCTGTATAACAAAAAAGTGAATTTTAAAAACGTGCTTATGGCGGCGGCCGAAGAGCGCAAGCTTATTCGGGCCATTGCCTACGGTATCAAGACGGTGGAAGCCACGGAGGAAAAGTTTTTTGAGGCGCTGGAGAAGAGCGGTTTTGAAGTGAAGACCAAGGATCTCCAGATTTTTCCGGATGGGTCCAAGAAAGGTGACTGGGATGTCGGTATCGCGGTGGATGCCATCAAGATGGCGGCCAAACTCGATGTCATCGTCATCGTTTCCGGTGACGGGGATTATGTCTCTCTTGTGGAATATATTCAGAGCACCTATGGTTGCCGCGTGGAGGCTATCGCTTTCGCGGAATCGGCTAGCCAGAAGCTGGTGGAAAAAGTAGACGACTTCATCAATCTTTCCCAAAATAAGAAACGCTTTTTGATATAAAGTTTAAAACGAAAAATAAAGCGGACCTGCAGGAGTCCGCTTTATTTTGTTCAGAGAGAAGTTCCCTATTCTAGTATTTTGCAAAATACTAGATATGGTTGACAAAAAGCAGTATTTTCGGTAGAGTGCGGGAGTAAATATATTCATTAACAACCTTTTTTTGGCCAAGGAAGACTTGAAAAGAATTCAAATCTCAAAGATCAAAGAGTAAAAGAGTTTTTACTTTCCGACTTTTGTGCTTTGAATCTTTTGTTCTTCTTTTTCTTGTCTGAAAACGGGTGCGCACATATGCAAGAGGAGAAGAAATGGTCTTTACAATTGGGAGGCCGCGAATTGACCATCGCGACCGGTCTTTTGGCGCAGCAAGCGAGCGGTTCGGTCACTGTCCGTTACGGTGATACGGTCGTTTTGGCGGCTGCCACGATGAGCAAGGGAGCGTCGAAGGTTTCCGGATACTTTCCACTCATGGTGGATTACGAAGAGCGCTATTATGCTGCGGGGAAAATTAAAGGCTCCCGCTTCATCAAGCGGGAAGGGCGTCCGTCAGATGATGCTATCTTGTCCGGTCGCGCGGTGGATCGGACGATTCGCCCGCTCTTTAATAGTCGGATGCGTAATGACGTCCAAGTAGTCGTGACGACATTGTCGTATGACGGTGAAAACAACCCCGATACCGTCGCGATGATTGCGGCTTCAGCTGCCCTCACTCTTTCAAGTATTCCGTGGAGCGGACCGATCGGAGCGGTGCGTGTCGGTATGGCGGAGAATGGTTCACTGATCCTCAATCCGAGTTCCGATGAGGCCAAAGTGAGCGCTCTCGATTTGCTTCTTTCCGGTACGCAGGAAAAGATCAATATGATTGAAGCGGCTGCCAAAGAAGTGACGGAAGACAAGATGGTGGAAGCTTTTCAGTTTGGATTTGAAGCTATTCAGAAAATCACCGCTTTTATTGAGGGTATCCGTGCTGAAGTCGGCAAGGAGAAGTCCACTCCGGCGTTGCTTCGTGGCACAGATGAATTTGAGGCCCAGGTGAAGGCCGCATATCTCAAGGAAGGGTTGGCAGAAGCGCTGTATCTTCTTCCCAAAAAAGCTATGGAAGAGGCAATGGCGACGCTTTCCACAAAAATATCTGACTGGGCGAAAGAAACATTTCCTGAGCAAGCGTCTCTCGGTGAATTGCTCACGCTTATTTCTGACGAGGCGGCGGATGAAATTGTTCACGCCAATATTTTGCAGCATGAGAAGCGCCCGGATGGTCGCAAACTGACGGAGGTTCGCCCAATCTGGTGTCAGGTAGGCATACTGCCTCGGACTCACGGAACCGGACTGTTCACACGGGGCGAAACACAAGCCCTTACCGTGACAACGCTCGGCGCGCCTGGTGATGAGATGGTGGTGGATACGATGGAAACGGACGAGAAAAAACGCTATATCCATTTTTATAATTTTCCTCCCTACTCCGTGGGCGAAGTGAAACCGATGCGTGGTCCGGGGCGGCGCGAGATCGGTCATGGAGCGTTGGCGGAAAAAGCGCTTGTTCCGGTATTGCCATCCAAAGAAGAATTTCCCTACACGATTATTCTGGTTTCCGAAGTGCTTTCTTCCAACGGTTCTTCTTCTATGGCGTCGACCTGCGGTTCCACGCTTTCGCTTATGGATGCCGGGGTGCCGATCAAGAAACCGGTTTCCGGTATCGCGATGGGGGTCATCACCGGGAAAGATGATGCGTATAAAGTGCTGACGGATATTCAAGGATTGGAAGATCACTATGGCGATATGGATTTCAAAGTGGCGGGGACTGTCGACGGTATTACGGCGATGCAAATGGATGTCAAAATTGACGGGCTGACGCCGGAAATGTTGCGCGTTGCTGTGGCGCAAGCAAAAGTGGCGCGTCTCGAAATCATGGAGAAAATGTTGGCTACCATTCCTGCTCCGCGCGCGACGTTGTCCGCGTATGCTCCGCGCATTATCACGCTCCATATCAATCCGGAAAAAATTCGCGATGTCATTGGCCCCGGCGGCAAGATGATCAACCAGATAATCGATGAGACGGGAGTGTCTATCGATATCGAGGATGACGGTTCGGTCTTTATCACGTCAACTGACGAAACGAGCGCCAAACAAGCCGTAGAATGGATCAACAATCTCACTCGTGAAGTGAAAGCCGGAGAGCTTTTTCAGGCTCGGATTACGCGAATTATGAATTTTGGCGCGTTCGCAGAAGTGCTACCGAATCAGGAAGGTCTGATCCATATTTCCGAGTTGGCCGATAGGCGCGTGGAGAATGTAGAGGACGTCGTGCATGTCGGTGACATTGTGCCGGTCATCGTGAAAGAAATCGACAGCCAGGGGCGTATCAACCTTTCGCACAAAGCAGCGCTGCACAAAATGAGTGAAGGGGAAAAAGTGTAGCAGGAAGAAAAAATTTGATGTATAATGGAAGAAAGATATCTGTCTCTTGTTTGTGTAGACTAAACTTTCATTATTGCGTATGGCCCCCGCATTGTTTTTAAAGAAACAATCAACCGAAAAGGAAGATGGAGAAGAATTGAACAATCTTCTCGGGAGAGTGCGTACTATGAAAGATGATCTTGAAGACATTCGACTCGGTAAACAAGGGACGCCTCAGCCTCAAGCCGAAAAACAGAAATCCCAAAGCGACTTGCTTCAAAAAACGACGAACCCGTTCAGCGAAGCAGGGGAAAAGATTCTTCAGACGCGGGCGCAAGCGAGCGATGGGCAGCCGGGGAATCCATTTGGTGTTGCCCCTCGGAACAAAAGTGGACCCATTTCAAATGTCCCACAGTATCCATCTGTGAAAAATGGTTTGTCCGGTCTCGCATCTGATGGTGGGGGGGTACTTATCAACCGCCCCAAGAGAAATAATCAGACTCTCTTGGTGGCAGGTATCGTCATTTTGACTTTGGCTATTATTTCAGCTGGGGTGTTCTATTTTTACTCCCAGAGAAACCAGGGGGAGATCTCTCCGCTCTCACCTGATGAAACTTCAAATATTCCGGAGAAGATAGCGGAGGTCCCCTCAAAAGAACCACTTCTTGCTTTAGACAAGCCAAATTACCTTTCTTTTAATACAGAGACAGTATCCCCAGAAGACATTAAAAAGATTCTTTCCCAAGCGGCTCTCCGTGTCAAAGCGGGGAACATTACTCGCCCGGTGGAGTTTTTGGTGACCGATCAGAACAACAATCCCCTCGCGTTCAATCGGTTTGCTTTTCTTTTGAAATTGAATCTGGCTCCAGATGTAGCCGCTTTGGCTAATGAGGCGTTTTCTCTCTATGCTTATAACGATGCTTCACGCGTGCGTTTCGGACTCGCGCTTACCTTCAAAGATGCTCCAGCCGCCGCTTTGGCTATCGCTAAAGTAGAAAACACCTTGCCGAGTGCGTTTGAAGCTTTGATTTTTGAACCAAACATACAGATTCCTAAAGAGGTTTCTTTAAGTTCCGGCACTTACAACCAATTTACTATCCATTTTGTAAATATAGACAATAGTCAGAATGTATCGTTCGATTATGTCCTTGACGGCAATCAGTGGTTTATCGGAACAAGCAAAAATACTATGCACGCGATCTTGGATGCCTATGCAAGGCAGGGTTCACTTTAAAAAGTTTGGCTCTATAAAAGCAAAATACCGAGTAACGGAAAAGTAATTTATTTCTTTTTTGAGCGGGAGAGAAGAAAAAAATAATTATTTGGAAACAATGAGGGAAAAATGCCTCAAACAAAGCAATACGGCTCCAGTGTGATTGACCGAGACATTTTTTTCTGGTATAATAGGTAGGTAACGAGTAGAACTTTGACAACTGTTTCCTCCAAAACCGTTTCTTGATATGAACGGTGGAAGATTTCCCAATCACAATTCCCCCTAATTGTGAAGGGGAACTCTTCCACTATTCAAGCGTCACGACAAAGTTCGCGACCGCCTCGTCCTAACACGAGGACCCAAAACAAAAACAAAGTTGACTTCAGAAAAATAATAAAATCTGAAGAAAAACAAAAAGAAACAAAAAATTGTTCTTTCAAAAAACAAAGGCCTAGTGCCAGAGAACGGTGGAGGGAGAAGTAGCTAACAAGTTAGGCTAGCTGCGATGGTGCAAGTGCACAAACTACAGGAATGTAAATTGGATTATGAATGCTTTCTCACCCGAAGCTACATAACCGACATACCTGTTGGCACATGCAAAGTTCGGGCGTACAGCCAAGTATTTATTTATTGGGCGTCGTACGCCCGGACACCAACATTTCATATGATTGGTAACCGGGTGAAAAGAAGAACGAATGGCTATAAGGCCGTTTTTTTGTTGTTGAAAAGAGTATATAATGATGACATACTTTTTTGAAAAGTTTTTTTGGGAGATGAACACTTATTCAATGACACGTCAACGTTTATTTGAACGGAAAAGTGAGTACTATGTGGCTATGGAAGAAAAAAGAGCGGTGGGAAGTAATGCCGGGCGATTCTTTGGGGACGTTGGGGGAGAAGCTGGGTTGTCGGTATCTGGAAAAGAAAGGGTATAAGATTGTGGAAACGAATTATAAAAATAATAAGGGCAAACGGCTGGGCGAAATCGATATTATCGCTACGGTGGGGAAGAAAATCGTTTTCGTGGAGGTAAAAACTAGAGAAAAGAGCGGACTCCGTTTTGGACTGCCTGAGGAAAATATCAATCGTGCCAAACTTCACAAGTTGCAAAAAATCGTTGCGTACTATTTGCGACAAAAGAAATGGGTCGATCGGGAGTATGCGTTTGACGCTCTTTCTGTCGTGTACGATGGGGTGACAAGAAGTGCCAAAATCCGCCATCTAGAAGGTATTTTTTTCTAGACAGAGCATTGGCTATTTGATATACTGGAGCGGACAGAGTACAAAATAATTTTTTGAAACAGGTGATTATGGCCATTGATAAAGCACTCATGAGTGAGCTCAAAGAGAAATTGCTTGGAGAGAAGTCTCATTTGGAGGCTGAACTTTTGGTTCTTGCCAAGCCGACCGGCAGTGCTGGCGATTATGAAACACGTATGGAAGAAATCGGTACTGACCCGGATGAAAATGCTACCGAAGTGGAGGGGTATGTTGATAATCTCGGGCTGGAAACCAATCTTGAAGGTCAGCTAAAGGACGTCACTGATGCTTTAGCGAAAATGGATCAGGGGACATACGGGGTATGTGAAAAAACCGGAGAGGAAATCAGCGTGGATCGTTTGAAGGTTTATCCGGCTGCCCGAACCGCTCTTTAGTTTTTATTTAGCTTTTTCACAAGCAACCTCTCCGGGTAGCCATTCGTTTGCCCCAGCGGACAAACTCTTTGCGTGAACTTTTTTTGATCCGTCGAAGCGACGGAACCCTGCCTACCGGCAGGCAGGCATGCTCAAAAAAACTTCAAGCCTCCCGGAAAGATTCTTGTGAAAAATCTTTGGATATCACTGTATTTGAATTTGTGATTTGATTGTGTTATGAAGCTTCAGAAAGTAAGGCGATTGATATTT
This sequence comes from Candidatus Moraniibacteriota bacterium, assembly GCA_030648835.1. Classification (GTDB taxonomy): domain Bacteria; phylum Patescibacteriota; class Minisyncoccia; order Moranbacterales; family UBA1568; genus UBA1568. The sequence continues at coordinate 36,860 of JAUSGT010000003.1, forward strand.
TTTTTCGCCTTTTTTCTTTGTCTGCATTTTCTCTTGCGTTTCTGGGTGACCAACTCGGGAATATTTTTGACAGTCTGCAACTTTGGTGGACCGTTCGGAACCACGATTCCAAAGTGGTTCTTTATCCCGGTGGTTCTTGGTGCTTTGGTTTTTTTGGTTGTACAATGGTGGAGAGAAAACTCTTTTTCATCAGAATGGCCATGGCTTCTTATTTTTTCCGGTGGTTTGGCAAATCTTTTGGAACGTTTTTTCTTCGGGTGTATCACGGATTATATCGTACTTCCATTTTTCCCGGTGTTCAATATTGCTGATGTTTTACTAACGATAAGCGTGCTAGGGATTTTATGGAGTGGGTATTTCAAGAAAGGGGAGAAAAAGTAAAAATTTTCAATTTCTGGTTTTCAAGCAACTTACAAAGATTTGTTGGAAAATTAATGAATTATAGAATTGTTTAGAAATTAGAAATTAGTAATTAGAAATTTCTTATAACAACTATGTCGGCCAAAGTGTATTCCGCAACAACTCTTGGTTTGGAAAGCGTTTCCGTGGAGGTAGAGGTGGATGTCTTATCTCAAGGATTGCACAATTTTACGTTGGTCGGATTGCCGGACACGGCGATCAAGGAGTCACGTGATCGCGTCAGTTCGGCGCTCAAGAACAGCGGTTTCAAACCGCCGCACCAGTGTGGCCGCGTGACCGTCAATCTGGCCCCGGCTGATTTACCCAAGAACACCCCGATTTACGATTTGCCGATGGCGTTGGGATTCCTTCTGGCGACAGAGCAGCTCTTTTTTGATCATCGGAAAAAATTATTCATAGGAGAACTGGCTCTGGATGGCAACGCGCGCCGCGTGCAAGGAGTGTTGCCCATCACGCTTTACGCGAAAGAAAAGGGATTCGCGGAAATATATGTTCCGGAAGACAATGCTTATGAAGCGGCGCTTGTGGAGGGTATCGCTGTCATTCCGGTGAAGAATCTTTTTGATCTTGCGAAGCATCTGCGCGGTGAGCAATCGATTACTCCCTTTACGAGAGACGCCGTCGTCTTTTCCGGGGAGGAAAGCGAGACGCTCGATATGTCATTCGTGTTGGGGCAAGAGCATGCCAAGCGAGCGCTCGAAATAGCGGCCGCGGGAGGTCACAATACGCTCTTTATTGGACCACCCGGATCGGGGAAAACGCTTTTGGCTAAGACGTTACCGACTATTTTGCCTCGCTTGGATATGGAAGAAAGTTTGGAAATTACCAAGATATTTTCTATTGCCGGGCGTTTGTCAAAAGACAAGTCACTGATCACGATGCGACCGTTTCGTTCCCCTCACCACACGGCGAGCGCCATATCACTCGTGGGTGGCGGCACATTTCCTCGTCCGGGTGAAATCAGTCTGGCTCATCGAGGAGTGCTCTTTCTGGATGAATTTGCGGAATTTTCCCGTGCGGTTTTGGAAAATCTGCGCCAGCCGCTCGAGGATGGGGAGATTACCGTTTCACGCGCCAGGGGATCACTCTCTTTTCCGGCGCGCTTTATGTTGGTAGCGGCGATGAATCCTTGCCCATGCGGGCATGCCGGCGATCCACAACGTGTTTGTTCCTGCTCACCGTTTCAGGTAGTGCGCTATCGGCAGAAAATTTCCGGACCGATTCTCGATCGGATCGATCTGCATATCGATGTGCCTCGGGTGAAGTTCGAGAAACTGGAAGGGCAGGAAAAGGGCGCGGAGAAAAGCAGCGCTATACGCGAACGAGTGGAAAGCGCTCGGGCTATACAAAAAAAACGTTTCGTGAATAAAGAATGTCGGACGAACGCGGAAATGACGAGTCACATGGTAAAAGAATTTTGTCCTCTCAATGACGAAACGCGAGAAATTTTGCGCAACGCCGTGACGAGAATGAAACTTTCCGCGCGCGCCTATATGCGGATTTTGAAAGTGGCGCGGACCATCGCCGACTTGGCGGCCGCTCCGGCAATTGAGGTACCGCATCTGGCGGAGGCGCTCCAGTATCGGTTCAAGGAATGAGTCAAGTATTATGTATCACGTATTACGTATAGGGGAAAAGAGGGGAGCGAGAAGGAAAGGATTGAGATTCTTTTCTTTTTTAATTGCGCTTTTGTTTTTGGGGGCGTTAGTATATTTTTATTTTGAGAAATCAAAGTCTGAAGAATGGAATAAAAGTGATACAAAAACGATTACCGTCACCGACGGCGGGCTGGAGTTTCCTTTCGCGAATGTGGCTGAAAAAACGGTTGGTGAATTTCTCGCTTCAAAAAAGCTGTCTTTGTCAGAGGGGGACAGCATCTTTCCAAATGAAACTGAGCCTCTTTTTTCCGGCACGCATATTATTATCGCGCGGGCGCACGTGATGGTTGTCCGTGTTGATGGAGGAGAGACAATACTCTATACGCAGGCGACGACGGTGGAGCAGGCGCTCAAGGAGAGTAGTATCGTTTTGGATGAGGATGACATTGTGAAACCCGGTCGCGAGGCGTTTGCCGAGAACGGTATCAAGGTGGTTGTTACCCGTGTCAAAATAGAGGAGCAGACAGTCGAAAAACCGATAGCGTTTGCCAAAAAGATCAATGAAGATAGCAAGCTTTCTTGGCGTAAGGTCGTCGTGACAGAGAAAGGTGAAAAAGGCATAGAGCGGCTGACGTATCGGGTGAGCACATACGACGGTAAAGAAGTGAATCGCAAGCTTCTGAAAACCGAAACCATCAAAGACCCCACTGTGGAAATCACGACTCAGGGGACGTACGTACAGGTGGGTAAAACCCACAAAGGTGCCGCCTCGTGGTATGCTTTTACCGGGACCATGTCCGCGGCCAATCCGTGGTTGCCGATCGGGAGTTATGTGCGAGTGACCAATGTGGAGAATGGAAAGAGCGTTATCGTGCGTATCAATGATCGCGGACCATTCGTACCCGGCCGCATTATCGACCTCGACAAGGTAGCCTTCCAGAAAATCGCTTCCATTGGCGCTGGAGTCATCGGTGTGACGATGGAAGAAATCGTGAATTGAATCTGGAATTTCGAATATAGAATCTCGGACCGAAGCTTTAAAGAAAAAGTGAGATAATTTGTCTGTATTTGTAAGCTGTTATGGAACGGGTCAAAGCCAAGAAATCATTGGGGCAGAATTTTCTTCAGGATGCGGAAGTTATTGAAAAGATTTTCGAGGTGGCCAACGTGCAAAAGACGGATTGGGTATTTGAGATCGGCCCGGGAACCGGCGTACTGGCCTTCCGTTTGTCGGATCAGGTGGAAAAACTGTTGGCAATCGAGATCGATCATCGGTTGGTGGAGCGTTTGCAACAACATTTTGTTGATTCCAAAAGCGTTTCTATTTTGGAAGGGAACATCTTGGATATGGATTTGAAAGAATTGTTTGAGGCGTTCGGTTTTGATGAACATCCTTACAAAATTATCGCCAATATCCCGTACTATATTACGGCGCCCATCATAAAGACGCTCCTCTCACTCAAGTATCAGCCGCAGTCGCTCACGCTTATGGTGCAAAACGAAGTGGCGGACCGCTTGGCGGCCAAGCCGGGAGGGATGTCGCTTCTCTCCATCATGGCGCAGTACTACGCGACTGTGGAAAAGAAATTTTTTGTGCAAAGGGAAGCTTTTGACCCGGTGCCGGATGTCGATAGCGCGGTAATCCAGATTATTCCGAGGAGAGCCTACAATCCGGAAGAAGATCGGAGAATATTTCGTCTGGCTCGGGCCGGGTTTGCCGCGCGCAGGAAGACTTTGGCGAACAATCTCTCTTCCGGTCTGTCCATCGCGAAAGAAACGGTAGAAGAAAAATTGAAACTGCTTGGTCTGCGTCCGGACATTCGGGCGCAGGCGCTTTCCATAGAAGATTGGGAACGCTTGGGAAAAATTTTTTAGAAAAGGGAAAGGGCAATCGTTAGCCCGTAGAGAGCGACGACAGTGAGGATCAGTCCCGGAAGTTTGCGATACGCAAAGAAAGCGGCTTCCTCGTCTGTGCCTTTTTGCATAGTCCAGAACGCCAGACTGCCGAAAAAAACAGCCGGCAGCAGAAGGACGCGCGCGTGGAGAATGAGCGGACTCAAAATATACAAGAGAAGCATACTGCTCCCGATAAGCAGCTTGGCTTTTTCCGCTCCGAGAATAACCGGAAGCGTATAGACACCGTCTTCTCTGTCGCCACGGATATCTTTGAAGTCTTTGATGGGCAAACAAGTGGCATACGCCAAGAAAAGAAAGAAAAGAATCGGAAGTGGAAGGGTGCGCAATCCGTTTTCGGGAGACACGGCGAGGAAGCCTACGATAAGGATGAGGATACCGGCGAAGGCGGCCAACGCTGTCGCCAGAAGAGGGAAACGTTTGAGGCGGAGCGGGGAGGCGGAATACAACCATGCCAGCGCCTGGTAACTGAGCAAAAGAAGCAGCGCTGGGAAACTCACAATACCGGAGAAGATGAGTGAAGCAATGAAGAATAAGATGCCAAAAGTCTTGTAGAGCTGGAGAGGAATAGTGTTTTGGATGAGCGGGCGAGTCGGGTTGGTAATGCTATCGATGCGGATATCCACTATATCGTTGATAATCACCGAAGCGAGCCAGGCGCTCTCAACCGCACAGAGGAGGACGAAGGCTGAAGCGATATGGAAGAAATCAAAAGTCGGGGATATGCCGGTGAAGAAAAAAGCGAGGAGCATACCCAAGAACAGTAGCCCGCCGTGATAGATGACTTGCGGCAAGCGGGCATTTTTCCACAGAGCAATGAAATATCTTGGATATTCGCGGTACAGGAGAGTGCCAATGAGAAATACGCTGAAAGCGCCATACACGATGCTCATTTTTACGTTGAGCACGCTTCTGTAATCCGTCAGATGACGGGCGAAAATATTTTCCGGTGTGAGAAAAAGAGCCGCCACATCGTTTTGGCTTATGGCGAGAAAACTTTTTTGAAAAACGAGCAGGAACAGCGTCAGCCAGGATGGGAAAGTGCCAAGAATGAAGAGAATACTGTAGGTCAAGAGGGAAACGACGAGCGCTTTCTTCCAGCGCCGCGATTTGATGAACGCATAGAGGCCGAGCGCGAGCGTCACGATGACAACTTCTGCGCGGACACCGTATGTGATTCCTATATTGGGTGTATCGCCAAAGAGGGTGACGAAGCGTTTGAGGAGGCCGAGGAAGCCATCAAATTCATAGAAACTCCAAAAATGACTGCCGTGAAAAACAAGTGTATCGATGATGGGTGGCGTGAGGATGATGAGAAAGCCGAAGAGGAGGATGTTGGTGGCGCGGGCCAGGTTGACGTTGCCGGCCCAGCGTGTCAAAAAAACCAGGATGAGAAACGCGCACAGAAAGAAGAGGAAGGTGTGGGTGAACTCGAAAAAGTAATAAAAGAAGGTGTGCCCGCTGAATAAGCCGAGCGTGTTTTCGATAAGCAGTCTCACAAATATCAGCGCGAAAAAACTGACCACAAACGCCGCGAGCGTCAGCGGAGTATTTTCTATGGAATGGACTGTTTTTTCGAGAAAGTGCCTCATAGAGCATATAGTAGCATATGCAGGGTGAATGTAGAGAGAGGCGGGTAATTATGTTAGAATACTAAAGTTCTTCGTAAAAAAGCGTTACAACACATGCGTTTTTGGGAAAAGGGTCTCAATCCGGAACAGTTACGCGCGGTTCTCACGACAGAGGGCCCTGTTTTGATATTGGCCGGGGCCGGATCGGGTAAGACGAAGACGCTTACTCACCGTATCGCGTATCTTATCGATGAGAAAAAAGTATCACCGGACAATATCTTGGCGGTGACCTTTACCAACAAGGCAGCGGGGGAAATGCGCGAGCGGATAGAGCGGCTGCTGTCGCAGAGCGAGGCGGCAGAGTATGGCGGTCTACAACTTCCACAGTATATTGGGACGTTCCACAATATTTGTTCGCGTATTTTGCGCCGCGAGATCGAGACACTTGGGTACGGGAAACGTTTCAATATTCTTGACAGCCAGGATCAGGAAACTCTCGTCAAGCGGGCGATGAAGGCGCTTGAAATAAACCCTGATCAAGTGAAGCCACGCTCCATCCTTGACGCCATCTCGCGGGCCAAAAACGCGTTTATTGACGCGGAGCAATTCGCGCTCTCAGCCGAGAGCTACTATGAAGAAATCATTGCGAAAGTGTACGGGCATTATCAGAAAGAACTCCGCGCAACGAATGCCCTTGATTTCGATGATCTCATTATGCTCACCGTGAAGCTCTTTCAAGAACACCAAAACGTTCTCGAGAAGTATCAGGATGTGTTCCGTTATATACTGGTGGACGAATATCAGGACACCAACTACCCGCAATATCTCCTCGTGTATCTGCTGGCGAAAAAACACAATAATATTTTTGTTATCGGTGACGACTATCAGTCAATTTATGGTTGGCGCCAAGCCGATATCCGCAACATTCTCAATTTTGAAAAGGATTATACAAAAGCGGCGGTTATCACGCTCGATCGCAACTATCGTTCGACACAGATTATTCTCGACGCGGCGGACGGTATCATTTCCAAAAATAAGAACCAGCGTCACAAAAAACTGTGGACGGAAATAGAAGCAGGGGAACTCATTACACTCGTGCCAGCCGAAGATGAAGAGGCTGAAGCGCGTTTTGTGGCGGAAACAATTCTCCGGGAACATACGGGAGGCCGGCCATTCAGTCATTTTGCCGTGCTCTATCGGACCAATGCCCAATCGCGCATCATAGAAGAAATGTTTCTGCGCCATTCGATCAATTATCGCGTCGTCGGCGGACTGAAATTCTATCAGCGCAAAGAAATCAAGGACATGATCGCTTACGTGCGGTTGCTTGAAAATCCACGCGATGCTTTGGCGCTCGAGCGCATCGGGAATGAACCCAAGCGGGGTTTGGGGAAAGCAACACTTGAGAAATGGATAGCGTTCGGGAGAGAAAGTGCGCTCGATCTTTTCGCCGCCGGGTATAAGTTGACCACCGAAAAAAGCGGGCTCAAGGAATCAAAAATAAAAGTCATCAGGGACTTCGTGGATATATTCCTCCAGTTGCGTTCCGAGATAGACGCTCGCGCCGATATGCGCTTTTTGGAACTGTTGGATACAATCACGAAAAGAAGCGGCTATTTCGCGAGTCTCGCGGACGGCACGACCGAGGGGGAGGTACGCCAGGAAAATGTGCGGGAACTGTTGTCTGTAGCCCAGAAGTATAACGACATGCCTCTTTCGGAAGCGCTGCATCACTTTCTCGAAGAGGTGGCGCTTTCTTCGGACACGGATGAAATAAGCAAAGAGAGTGATGTGGTCAATGTGATGACCCTCCATAGTTCCAAAGGACTGGAGTTCCCGGTCGTGTTCATCGCGGGTTTGGAAGAGGGGATTTTTCCGCACTCGCGGAGCGCCTTATCGCCGAGTGATCTGGAAGAAGAACGACGACTCATGTATGTCGGTCTCACGCGCGCCAAAGAAAAAATCTATCTTCTGTATACGCTGGAGCGGACGATTTTTGGCGGGGTGCAGGTCAACCCTCCCTCGCGTTTCCTTCAGGAAATTCCCCAGCATCTGGTTGACGAGGTCACCTGTGTGTCATCGGGGATGCTTGGGAGGCGTCACTCTCAGAAATCGCGCAACTATTTTTCGGTGGTGTCAAAAAAACAGAGCGCCTTTGCGGTAACAGCCAAAAGCATATCCCAAGAAAAGAGCGGAGAATCCGGCATGCGCGAGAAGCCGCTTGCTCTGGACGATGTGAGACCGGGTGATATGGTGGAACATCCGCAATTCGGTTCCGGTCTGGTTATTTCTATTGTCGGGACATTGGCCACTATTGCGTTCAAACGCTCCGGCGTTAAAAAAATGATGTTGGGAGTGGCTCCTTTGAAGAGGCAGTAAGGAGTAAGTAGAAAGTAGTAAGGGTTGAGAAGCTAGCTTCTCAAAACGGATTTTATGAGCCCAGTAAGGAGTTTGTGAACGAGAACGGTTCGTTCTGCGATTTGAGAAAACTCTGGTTTGCCGATGTATTTTATATCTCGGGCAATAAGAAGCTGGTTTTGAATTTCTGCTACCGATCCATGCGCTATAGCATAAAAATGTGATTTGTCTTTAGCGGATCTTCGATTAAAACCTTCTGCAATATTGGAAGTGATTGAGACTGCGGCTCTTCGCATCTGATTTGTTAAACCAAACATTTCTTCATTAGGAAAAACTTTAGTTGCTTTATAAATATCAAGAACCAGTTTGTGCCCTTCTTGCCATACTATTAAATTTGTAAATGACTGAATTTTTTCTTTTATTTCCATATTTTTGCAATTAGCTCCTTACTACTTTCTGCGTGCTACTTGCTACCCTTTCCTTTCCTCTTGGCATGGAAAGAGTGATGAATTTCTTTCAGGCGTTCGTTGGTGATATGGGTATAGATTTGTGTGGTGGTGATGGAGGCGTGACCGAGCATCGATTGGACCGATCGGATATCGGCACCGTTCACGAGAAGGTCAGTTGCGAAACTGTGGCGGAGCGTATGCGGATGAACATCTTTGCCAATGCCGGCTTTCTTGGCATAGTGCTTTACCAGGCGTTGGACACTTCTCTGTGTAAGACGTTTGCTCTCGCGCTTCGCGTTTTTGGTGTTGACCAATCCAGTCTTCCCATAGGCGATAAAGAGAGCGGGGTCGATGTCACTCCGTTTATCGAGGTACCTTTTGAGGGAAGTTTTGGCGGCCGGAGAGATGAAGACAATACGCAGCTTGCCTCCTTTGCCACGGACGCTGAATTCTTCTTTATCGAGGTTGAGGTGATGGCGGTCGAGCCCGGTCAGTTCCGAAACGCGTAGTCCGGAAGAAAACAACAGTTCCAAGATGGCTTTATCACGCAGAGACCTGAGGCTGGTTCCCTCCGCCGCTTCCATCAGACGTTCTACTTCCGCAAACTCGAGAAAATCGACTTGGCGATCGGGAGTTTTTCCGATTTCTATTTTTTCGGCGGCCAACGCCGAGACATCTTGCTTGGCCAGATATTTGAGAAAGGTGCGCAAGACGATCGCTTGGTAAGCTTGGGTATTTTTTTTGAGCGTACCGCCTCGGCCGTTTCCCTTGCGATTGAGATAGAGCCGGTATTCCCTCACTTTGTCGGCAGTGATGTCCTTGGGGATGTGGAGATTGCCCCAAGCGAAAAAGGCGCACAGAACCCGGCCATAACTCTCAATAGTGCGGAGCGAGCGGTTCATCTCGATCTCGAGGTGTTCGAGGAAGCGTTTGGTATAGTTTTGGAGTGCGGTCATGGATTTACGTTATGCGACATACAAAGTATAACATATCAAAGGTGGTAGGCTCCCAGGTAAAATCATATGGTATCTAAGCTCACCAGCCTCGACGTCTAGGCGGGAAAAAACTTCAACTCTCCCAGGAAGATTCTTGTGGCAGGAGGCTAAAAAAAGGTGAATAGTCTGTGGTTTGATAAAGAGCAAGAAAAAGCTTCATTTGAGGGATAAAATGACTTTGTGCACACAGAAAATGCTTTATATAAAGCAAAAAATTGGAAAATATGATATATATTGGTTGACTCTGGGATAGGACTGAGTTATACTGAATTTTGTAAAAATTAGGATAAATTCTCAATGAGCGGCACCTCCCGGTTTTCTGAGTGGGGTCGTATCTAGGGGTTTTATCGACTGAAAGGCGAGAATTCTATCCGTACAGAATCTATCATTTCTTTCCTCAAGACTTGTTTTACGGCAGTTGAGAGACGTACCCGGTCTTCGTTTGCGCGCGTTTCCGGAAAAGAGGAGAAAAAGGATATAAACACCCGCCTGCGGGAACTTCACACGCACATTCATCATCTCCAGACTCGCTTTTTACAGTTTATCAAGGAGGTCTCCGGATACCGGGTTGTGCGTGTTTTTCGTAACTACTCGGCTTTTTCTATTGTTGCTTCGAGTGCCCTTCTCGTTTCGGCCAGCAACCTTGCTCAGGGCAAGGATTCCAGCAGCTTACTCTTTGGCTATGTCAGTGGTGATACGGCAAGTGAGGTAACGCTTTCTTCCAAGCATCGTATCGCCGCTCAGACGAGCAAAAAAGAAAATCTCTCACTTGTGCCTCTGGCGAGCGGAGGGAATATCGTTGATCCGACTCAAAAAGACGAAACATCCCTTTTGGATATAGAGGGACTTCAGTCAGGGAGTCAAATAATACTTTCCTCACAGGCAAGCGCCATTACCAAAGACCCCGAGGAGGACGGTGGAGTGAAGATTTATACCGTAGAGCTGGGCGACACGGTGAGTGGAATCGCCGCCAAAAACAATATTACGGTTAACACCATTCTGTGGGCGAACGATATGGACAATGTGGATCAGATCAAACCGGGTGATCAGCTTTTTATCCTGCCGGTAGCCGGTCTCTCGTACGCCGTGAAGTCAGGTGACACCATCGATACCATCGCGGCAAAGTTCAAGGCGGAAAAAGACAAAATTATCGCGTTCAATGAATTGCCCGCGACGGGAGAAATTCAGGCGGGTGATGTGATTATCATTCCGGATGGAAAGAAAGACGAAGTAGCGCGCCCCGTCAGTCCGGCTTCCGGTTTGGAGCGTCGTCAGTACGCGACTCCCTTCGGTGGGTCGGCTGCCGATATTTCCTCCGGTTTTCGTAAGCTCGATGGCAAAGCCGGTTCCGGACATCGATTTCCGTATGGCTATTGTACGTGGTATGTGGCTCAGAAACGCTATGTGCCATGGAGTGGCAATGCCGGTACGTGGCTCTATAAGGCCAAGGCGCTTGGGTACAGAACCGGGCGTACTCCGGCAGTCGGAGCTATTGTTGTGACAACGGAAAACCGTTACTATGGACATGTAGCCGTCGTGGAAAAAGTGAGTGGTGGTAATATCACGGTTAGTGAGATGAATTATGCCGGATGGGGCAAGACCGACCGACGAGTCCTCTCGGCATCCAGTCGGGTTATCAAAGGATTCATCTATTAAAAGTGATAAAGGACCTTCCTTCTGTAGCCCCGCTCGGCGGGCGTTCGCTTGATGGGCAATCACACAAGGTAGGGACTGAGTGATGAAGGAAAAAATATTTTTCTCATAATATAAACTGTGTTTCTCCTGCTATCGTGGAAGAAATACGGAAGCATTTTTTTGTCAGGCTCGCATGAAAAAAGAATATGACATCATTGGCGTGGGCAACCCGCTCCTCGATATTATTTTCGAGGTGGAGGAGGCTCTTCTCATTTCCCATAAACTGAAAAAGGGGGGCATGCATCTTGTCACGAGTGCCCAAAGCCAAAAAATCTTTGCCGGTTTGAAAAAGTATAAGAAAACTTTTGCTCCCGGCGGAAGCGCGGCAAATACCCTCTCTGGCGTAGGAGTGCTTGGCGGTAAAGGATTGTTTTTGGGGAGTATCGGGCGAGATAAACATGGCGATGCCTATCTGCAAGCCCTCTCCACAAGTGGTGTCAAGACAAAGCTTGCCCGGCATGCCAAAGAAAAAACCGGATCGGCAATCACGTTGATCACTCCGGGCGGCGAGAGAACATTTGTCACCTGTCTGGGTGCGGCTTCGTGTTTACGAGAGGAACATATTGCGGAGAAGGATATCCAAAAAAGTAAAATCCTCCACATCGAAGGTTACTTGTTGGAAGAGAAGAATACCCGTCGAGCGGTTCTTCGGGCGATGAACTTTGCCAGAAAACATGCTACACTGGTTTCTATTGATCTTTCCGACGCAGGAATTATAATGAGGAAGAAAGTTCTCATCAGAAATCTCATCAGGAAATACGCGGATATCGTTTTTGTCAACGAGGACGAGGCGTTCGCCTTTACCGGGGAAAAAGAACGCGCGGCTTTGGAAGTGATAGGTGATTTATGCGATATAGCCGTGGTGAAGTTGGGAGCGCGCGGCAGTCTTATCAAGTCGCAGGGTCAGGTATACATGGTTGACCCTTACCGTGTGGTGGTAATGAATACCAATGGCGCGGGTGATATGTACGCGGCGGGCTTTCTCCACGGATTGGCAGGTGGGCATGAGATCCCTCTGGCGGGCCAAGTAGCCAGCTGTGTCGCCGCGCTGGTAGTCTCCAGTCCGGGCGCCAGAATCCATACCCGACATCACAAAAAACTCAAGAATGTTCTGAAACTGTATTCTCAAAAAAAGAAAAAAAAGTTACGCCCGGTAGTAGAATTTCGACCGACAAAAATTTTGAAAACATCTAAATAAGTATTATCTAAACATTTTTACCGAGACTTTCATATTGTGCACAGATAAATGCATTGTCGAAGTTTCACTACTGGGTATGAACGAAACACAAAATTATAAAGTGCGAGATATTGCCTTGCATGCCTTTGGCCGGAAGGAAATCGAGATGGCTGAAGAAGAAATGCCCGGGCTTTTGGCGTTGCGTAAAAAATATCAGGGGGAAAAACCGTTTGCGGGCGCGCGCATCGCCGGCAGTCTGCATATGACCATCCAAACGGCGGTGCTTATCGAAACGCTTGTGGCGCTGGGAGCGACCGTTCGCTGGGCCTCCTGCAATATTTATTCGACGCAAGACCATGCCGCGTCCGCCATCGCGGAAACGGGGACGCCCGTATTCGCGTGGAAAGAGGAAACGCTCGAGGAATATTGGTGGTGCACGGCGAAAATATTTGATTTTGGTGCTGATCAGGGCCCGCTTCTTATTGTCGATGACGGTGGAGACGCGACGCTTATGCTTCACAAGGGAGTGGAATGTGAAAAAAATACGGCGCTTTTGGAGAAGGACTATGCACAGGCTTCGGAAGACGAACGTGAGTTGATGAAACGGTTGCGAACAATATATGAAATAGATAAACAGTTCTGGACAAAAAGAATCACAGCGGTTCGTGGTGTATCGGAAGAAACCACGACCGGCGTTCATCGTTTGTATCAAATGTTGGCCGAGAAGAAACTTTTGTTTCCGGCTATCAATGTGAATGACTCGGTAACCAAAAGCAAATTTGACAATCTGTACGGGTGTCGGGAGAGTCTGGTGGACGGAATCAAGCGCGGTACTGATGTCATGGTGGCGGGGAAAAGAGTGGTGGTGTGTGGCTACGGTGATGTGGGGAAAGGCTGCGCCCAAAGTATGCGCGGGTTTGGGGCGCGCGTGATCGTGACGGAAATTGATCCCGTGTGTGCCCTGCAGGCTGCCATGGAAGGGTATGAAGTGCGCACGGTGGAAGAGGTGATAAGCCAAGCGGATATTTTTGTGACGGCGACGGGCAATCAAGACGTTATCCGCGTGGAACATATGGAAAAAATGAAACATGACGCCATCGTCTGCAATATTGGACATTTTGATAACGAGATCCAAGTGGAAAAACTGGAACACTATCCGGGTATCCAAGAAATCGCGATCAAACCTCAGGTGGACAAATTTATTTTCCCCGATGGGCATGCCATTATTTTGCTTTCCCGTGGACGACTGGTAAACCTCGGTAATGCGACAGGCCATCCGAGCTTCGTCATGAGCACATCGTTTGCCAATCAGGTACTGGCCCAGATAGAGTTGTGGACAAAGCCGTATGCTATCGGGGTGTATACGTTGCCGAAGAGTCTTGATGAAGAAGTGGCGCGCCTCCATTTGTCCAAGCTGGGGGTTTCTCTCACTGAGCTGACTCCGGAGCAGGCAAAGTATATTGGTGTCCCGAAGAGCGGTCCTTACAAGGGAGAACACTATCGGTACTAGCCCCGCACTAACTTTGCTTTGTATTCACGAATAATCCCTGTTGTTTAAAGTTTGTGTTGTGTAAACTATATTTACTTTTTTTATCATAAATTGTTAGGAAAAATGAAGCAAAGTTAGTGCGGGGTTGACGGAAAAAATCGCCCTTGCTATAGTAGACCTACAATTGAAAAAGTATCCAGAGTGAGGCGAGAGAATTGGCTCGTAGACCCTCCGGCAACCATTGATTAAAGGGTGCCACATCCAACCCGCAAGGGAAAGATAGTTTCGTCGACATCTTTTCCCCTGTATGGGGATTTTATTTTTTAAGAAAAAAAGAGTATGAAGACCGCGGAGTTCGTCACGCCAAAGCACCCGGATAAGATGTGCGATCACATCGCGGATAGTATTTTGGACGCGCATTTGAAAGGAGATAAGAATAGCCGCTGTGCCGTGGAAGTGATGGGCGGTCACAACCTCGTGACCATCAATGGCGAAGTGACGAGCCTTGCTACACCCGACATTGAGGCCATTGTCAAAGGGATTGTCGGCGCTGATTTCCGCGTCATCATAAACTTTGTGAAACAGAGTCCGCAAATCGCTCAGGGAGTGAACACGGGCGGAGCGGGGGATCAGGGTATTATGAACGGCTATGCGACGAATGAGACTCCGAATTATATGCCGCGAGAATACGAATTGGCGCGCACGCTGTGCATGAAAATTTTTGAAAAGTATCCCTCTGACGGCAAGACGCAGGTGACCATTGATGGTGAGCGGGTAAAATGCGTGGTGGCGAGCTTTCAAAACAGCAAAAACGCCGATCTTCTCCCCTTGGTAAAAAGCTTCATCGAGGCCGATGAGTATCTCATCAATCCGGCGGGCGAGTGGCAGCAGGGCGGTTTTGACGCCGATACCGGGGTTTCCGGTCGCAAACTGATTGTCGATAACTACGGGCCGGAAGTGACCATTGGCGGCGGTTCGTTTTCCGGCAAGGACTATACCAAAGTCGATCGTTCGGCCGCTTATATGGCGAGAAAAATCGCGGTGGATTATCTACGGAAAGAGAATGCCAAAGAAGTTTCGGCCAAAATTGCTTACGCTATCGGCAAGGCAGAACCGGTGATGGCGCGCGTCGTCGTGGATGGGAAAGAAATGGAGATCGAGGGGTATGATCTCTCTCCCAAGGGGATTCGCGAGTTTCTCAAGCTTGACAGTGTCACCTACACCGCTACTTCCGACTGGGGCCACTTCGGCAGAAACTTTTCGTGGGACAAATAAGACTCATTTTTTGACGGAGGAGGGAAAAGATTTTCTCTCCTCGATCAAGCTTTGGAAATCCTTCTTTAGCGAAATTTTACAGGGTGAATTTGCCCAATTTTTTCTGGGAAGCTGGTTTAAGAAAATAGTGTAAGCCGATAGGCGGATACGCCACAAATGAGCGTAGAAACCGCTGGCGTTTTGATGTTGTACGGGGTATACTATCATCAGATAATCCCTTCTCTTCGAATGTCCGGGAGCAGTATGTTTTTCACGGATAAAAAAAAGAAAAAAACTTTGGTGTTATTTTCATAAAAACTATGATTTTTTTGGGTGGAAATAAAAAGAAAAATGTTCTTAGGTTAAAGATGGTTTCTTTCTTGGTGCCTGTATTGCTTCTTTTTGGGAAAGTTAAAACTGCTCATGCTGTTGTTCCTCTTGTTGGATATGGGCTTTGGGCTGCGGGCGGTGCTGTAGCAGCATACTTTGGATCGGAGGCCGCAGGTAATATTGTTGTGTATGCATTCAAGTGGCTTCTTTATGGTATTTTTACCATGTTTGGGTGGCTGGCATCTTTAGCTATTTCTATTTTTGAGTGGGCAATAGACCCCAATGACGTTATTCTCCTTTTCAACAATCCTGGAGTGTATGAATCGTGGAAATTTGTGCGCGACTTCTTCAATCTATTTTTCATTCTCATTTTGCTTTATATCGCCTTTACGGTGGTGTTCCAGATTAATAAAGATTTCAAGAAGACCATATTGAGTCTGGTACTGGCGGCTCTCTACATCAATTTCAGTTTTCCCGTTTCGCGCGCGCTTATCGATATGACCAATGTGCCGATGTACTTCTTTGCCAATCAGATGATGGCGAGAAGTGCAGCACAGGGGACGGGAATTTTGGGTGGGGTGATGACCGCCTCACACATAGCGGGGATACTTATTCCCGGAGCTGAAAAGGGAGGAGACTTTGAAACTAGTGAAGTAAGTGTTTCGCGCCTTTTGATGGCAATCGTGTTTATGTTCATTTTTTCTATTACTTTACTCGTTTTGTCTATCATGTTCGTCATCCGGTTGGTAGCTTTGGTTATTCTTGTTATATTTTCTTCGGTAGGATTTGCGGCATCCATCATTCCGGGAATGAGCAGTTATTCCAAGCAGTGGTGGGATAATTTTTGGAAATACGCACTCTTTGGTCCGGCGGCGATGCTGATGATTCTTGTTGCCACGCGTTTTTTTGCCTCAATGGGTAATGATAGTGGGGCGCTTATGCAGAGTATGAAAGCTGTTACAGTAAATAATGTTGTGGCTTCAGAACAAACTTTTTTCGCATCCATGGCGTTGTTCACAATTCCGATTATTATGCTCTGGTTCGCGATGGGGTTGGCGCAGAAGATGTCCATCGCCGGCGCCTCCACAGTCGTCGGTCTCGGGCAGAAAGTAGCCAAGTGGGTAGGAAAACAAGCCACTCTTACGCCAGCAGCATTTCTCGGGCGTAAATATGAGAAGTTTATGACTACTCGGAAAGGTAAGGTTGGGGCAGTAACAAAGTGGCTTGCTCCCACGGCTGCTTATAAAGGTTGGGAAAAATGGCGAGAGCGATCGCACGAATTGGATCACAAGCCGGTAGAACAGGCGGGGGCGAAAATCAGTGACGAAATGGCAGTCGCTTATTCTACAACGCTTGGGCGGCTTCCTATCATCGGCTCGAAGGATCATACGGACCATGCTTTCAAGAACTTTTCAGCCAATGCTGCCAAAGAACGGAAAGAAATTTCCGATATTTCTACCAACTCGGATTATGTCATCCATGAGCTTATCAATGCCATCAAGGCTGAAGACGATGACAAGGTAGTGGGAGCTTTGCAGATTTTGGCTTCCAACAATGATTTGAACGATATGATGCACGTGATGGAGAGGATTCAAGATGAAACCGGCGTCAATCTCGGTAAAGTGACAGAGGAAAATCCTACAGGAAGGGCCAGCAGCGAAATGAGCAGCGAAAATGCCAAGGAAGTTTTGAAAAATATGATGAAACATGCTGGGCTGAATGATGAAATGGCCGCTAAGAATATGCTCAATATTTCCAATACTGCCATTGCGGCCGGCAATGTCGGTATGGCCGGTTCTGCCAAATTGGGTGACGATGGTAAATTCAGAATTACTACCGATGAAGAGCAGGCTCAAATTGCTGCCGCTAAACTTCAGAATCTGGAAACTCAGGCTCGTCAGCGGACGCTCCATCACAACGCGATTTTCAAAGAAAAGGGGAAGTTCAATAAAGTAAAGGATGCCAGTGGCAATCTTGTCGATGAGGAAGTCGAAATGATGGGCGAAGATGGCAAACCGAAAAAGGTCAGAGTTGCCCATTATGGCGGTATTAATGATCTGGCTGGCGAAGCGGTGTTGGGGACCATTACGGCAGCCGACCTTCGTGAATCGCACCGTTCCCGTGATGATTTGAAGCGTGAAATTGCTATTCGTATGGAAGTTATCCGTGAGGGGAGTGGTGGAAAGGACTTAGAAGGCAATATAGTACCGCCCGAAGAAGTTGAGAAACTGAAAAAAGAGATGGAAGATGCTATGGAAAAAAATCCGAACCTTAAACATTATTTTAAGTTATTGTATGCATATCAGACGGGTGTTCACTATGATAGTCAAAGTCCTGCAGATAAAGATGGAAAGGAAATAAAACCAAAGGAAGGACAAGAAGCCAAGGCGGCTCCGGCAGCTGCACCAGCGGAAACTCCGGCTGAAAAGCATGCAAGAGACAAGGCAGAAGCTAAGGCAAAAGCGGATGCACGTAATAATAGAGGACGTTAGTTTTACGGTTTAGTATAAAGTATGGAACTCCAAAACAAGCAACAACAATACGAAGATATCTACGCACGGGCGTTGGACGCGATCGAGCACTGGGATGCTGTGTTGGCTTGGAATATTTATTGTGAGTTGGAGAAGTTTCTCGGGGGGTTGCCAATGGAGCAAAAACAAGAGCCCGAGCTTGCCAAAGAAATCGTAATTCTCAAGCGCAGTCTGCTTGCGGTGGGTTTCCCCGCGTTGCCGAGGGAGGGCGCGGTGAGGCTTTTTCGTGAGCACATCCTGGATTTTTTTCGGGTGGATGTGGATTTTAAAGAACGGCTTTTGACACGCTATACCTTTGTTGGTTATGGAGAAAAAGAGGATGAGCAAAAACGTTTACAAGAAGCGCTGCTCCAAAATCAAGAACGTCTTGGGCAGTTTACTTTGGGTGAGTGGGTGAAACTTTTTGAGCGGCACTTTAAATTAGAAACGCGCGACAAACAGGCAGTGACGACTTTCTTGACACAAACTGGTGAGGTGGCATCACTGACGAAGTCAGAACAATCAATTTTACGCCAGATTCTTTCTGTTTATGACCAATATATAGCGCACGTGGCTTTGGATGAATTTGATATGGCTGTGATAGGGGCTAGTGTAAATCAGGAACAGGCTTCCCGTCATGCTACCAGTCGAGGAACTTCGTCACCCAGTAGGGCAGATCAAAAAGCAGCAGTTTCTCTTCCGCTTCTGCAAGCGTTATCGAAGTATGAGCGGCTCGGGGAGCAGTTGATTACTCGGGGACGCATCAAAGTGGGGTCACAAACGGAGCCGGTGCGACCGTCGCTTCTTTACTGGCTCAAATATTACCGTGATGAACTGGGTATCGGACAGCACTCGAGTGTGGAGCGTGGGAATTTCTTATTCCGTTCCGAAAACGGCAAGAATCTTTCTGCCGAAGAGCGCGAACGAATCAATATCATCTTGAAATCGGTAGAAGAGAATTTTCCGCTCTCGATTGATCCCAAGAACCAAGAAATTATCTTCCCCACCAGCAACGCTTTCAGCATAACTGCAGCGAGTAGGCCCGCTTCGACAACGCCCCTGGTCTCGCGAGGCGAAAATTCAGGCGGGAGAAGTAGCCCTGTCTTCAATGTTTCGCCTGTTCGTGGTAGCTATCCCAACAGTGTTGCCGGTGTGCCCGCTTTTGTTTCGGCACCTGTATTCAAAAGTGCTCAAACATCGGTTTCTCTGCCTCTTCCAAAAGTCGCGACTATCGGCACCCCGGCATTCTTTGTCCCCAAGCCCGAAGAAAGTGAAATTCGTGAGAAAAAACCGCCAACCGCGAGTCCTATCAGCTTTTTTGACCCACATGAAGGGGATGGGAAAGCCAAGGAAGCCATTATTCCGCCTGTGCAAACCAAAAGTGTTAGTTTTTCCACGAGTCATATCTTTCCGGCAGAAAAAGAAGCGGCTGAGGTACGCTCCCGTATGAGTGAGACTTCAATGAAGCAAGTGGTTGTCCCAGAGAAAGAGACACCGCCTCTACCTCCTCAGCCCGCTCTGCCTTTGGCTTCCCAGGATGAGCCTGTTGTTGCCCCTACGTCCCAATCGGCTCCAAATTTTTCACAGCCGAACCCTATACCAAAAAAGTTAAACTCATTCCGTATTCGCCCGGTCAGTCTTGGCGGAAGGGATTAGTCGCAAATGGAATTATGAATAGGGAATCGAGAATCACGAAAAAAGAAGAGAGCATGTTATAATAAGCAGGTATTGAATACATAATTCTCAATTCTTGATTCATGATTCCTCTTCAAAACTATGATGTTCAGTGTTCCGCAATTTATCGATGTTGAAGACAAGATAGCCGGGCCGCTCACCTGGAAACAACTCCTTTGGATGATTGGTATGGGAGCAGTACTCCTGGTTTCTTTCAATGCTTTTGATACCTCGTTGTTTTTCATCATAGCTGTCCCGACGGTTCTTATCTTCACGGCCTTGGCTTTCTACCGCCCCAACGGGTTCCCTCTGACGACATTTATCTTTTATGCCATTCTTTTTCTTTTCCGCCCGAAAGTGTCCGTCTGGGAACGCCCGCTGGAAAAACAATCGCTAGCCAAAGCACCGGTGGAGAAAACAGACGCGGCGGATACGCATGCCAAACATATCAATCAGGAAAAACTTACCGAATTGGCGCACATTTTGGATAGTCAAGGTGGGGGAAAGTAGAATCAAGAGTCAAGAATTAAGAACCACAAAAAAGAAAGAAAATAAACAACAAAACAATGGAGCTTTTGAAGCCGAAAAATAAAGGAGGGAGTACGTCCGGCACGCAGAAATATGTGGAAGTGGATGAGATCCGCGATGGTGTTATCGTGCTCAAAAGTGGGGCTCTCCGCGCTGTCGTGCTTGTTTCATCACTCAACTTCGACCTCAAATCAACGGAAGAACAGGATGCCATTATCAATCAGTACCAACAGTTCTTGAACTCGCTCGACTTTCCTGTCCAGATCGTTATTAGCTCTCGCCGTTTCAATATTGAACCATACCTCGATCTTCTCGAGAAAGAGGTAAAACAGCAAGAGAACGAACTTTTGCGTTTCCAGATTTCCGAATATAAGTCTTTCATCAAAAACCTGACGGAAGTGTCGAATATTATGTCGAAGTATTTTTATGTTGTCGTGCCTTTTTCTTCCTCGGAGGATGAGCAGGGTGGTTTTATTGACAAGATTCTCGGCACTTTTCGTTCCAAGCAGTCTGTTGGCGCGCATGGCGTTCTCTTCGAAACGTACAAAGCTCAACTTTTTCAGCGCGTCAATCATATCGCGACAGCTCTCGGGGCGGCGGGCGTCAACGCGGTACCGCTCGGTACGGAAGAAATTATCGAACTGCTTTACAACAGTTACAATCCATCACTCTACACGGCGGCGGTTATAAAAAATGTTGAGGATATCGAGCTTGGACCAAGCAAATGAAAAATGCAAAAATCAACTCATCCCAAGTAACCCCCATTGTCATTCTGAGCAGAGCGAAGAATCCCGTTATAAAAAGCAACTGCTTCTTCCATTCGAGATCCTTCACTCCGTTCAGGACGACAGCCAAGTAAGGGAAGAATGAAATTAAATAAAAAAGACATGGCACAAAGAACTCCCATTATTGATATAGAGGCACAAGGAGCGGACGCTTCCAAGAAGAAAAGCGTGCTTGATATTTTTAATCGTCCAAAAAAAATGAGCGCTGCCGAGACGCTCTATCAGCGCGGGGTTGCCACCATCAGGGACTTGATCGCACCTCCGGCCATCAAGCTCAGCCCCAACACGATGCAGATCGGTGAGATCGTGTCGCGTACATATTTTGTTATCACCTACCCGCGCTTCCTCTCCACCAATTGGTTCTCGCCGATTATCAATATTGATTTCGCGATGGATATCGCGCTCTTTGTGCACCCTATCGATACGGCGGAAATTTTGAAGACACTTCGCAAGTCGTCGACGCAGGTGCAGTCACAGATTCGTATCGAAACTGAAGGCGGGAAAGTGCGCGACCCGGTCTTGGAAACCGCGCTCGAAGACATCGAGGGTTTGCGTAACAACCTGCAACAGGGTACGGAGAAATTTTTCCGTTTCGGTCTCTATATGACTGTCTATGGGAGTGACGAGAAAGATCTGAACGGGAAATGTCAATCGATAGAGGCTATTCTCGAAGCTCAGCTGGTATATACGAAACCGGCGGTGATGCGTATGGACCAGGGGTTCGCGGCGACTCGGCCGTTGGCGAACGATGTTTTGGATGTCGCCAACAACCTGAATACGGAACCGCTCTCGACCACTTTCCCCTTCGTTTCTTCCGATCTCTCTTCCAATGAAGGTATTCTCTATGGTATCAATCGCCACAACAACAGTTTGATATTGTTTGATCGTTTCAAGATGGAAAACGCCAATATGGTGGTGTTCGCCAAATCCGGCGCCGGCAAAAGCTACACTGTGAAATTGGAAGTTTTGAGATCGATGATGTTCGGATCAAGCGTCATTATCATCGATCCGGAGAATGAATACAAGCATTTGTGCGAGGCCGTGAGTGGGACGTTTTTGAAGGTTTCGCTCAATTCCGATGTTCATCTCAATCCTTTTGATTTGCCGAAGAAAATCGAGGATGAGGATAGCGTGGGGCTGTTCCGCAACACTATTGCCAATCTCATCGGGCTGCTTCATCTGATGCTCGGTTCCGTGACACCGGAAGAGGACTCTATTCTCGATCGCGCTATCCGGGAAGCATATGCCATCCGCGATATTACAGAGACGAGTGATTTTTCGATCCTTACTCCAAACTCATTTCCGACCATGTCCGATCTCTACGCGGTGTTGGAAAATATGGAGGGAGCAGAGTCGCTTGCGGCGCGCTTGGAGCGCTATACGGAAGGGATTTTTGGCGGTTTTCTCAACAAGCAAACCAATGTGGAAACGGACAATCAGCTGGTCGTCTTCAACATTCGTGATTTGGAAGATGAGCTTCGGCCGATTGCGATGTATATCATCCTGCAATTTATCTGGAACGAAATTCGTTCGCATATGAAGAAACGCGTGATTGTGGTGGATGAGGCGTGGGTGATGATGCAGCACGAGGATGCCGCGGCCTTTCTTTTCGGTATCGCCAAACGTTGTCGCAAATACTATACGGGATTGACGACTATTACCCAGGATATCGGGGACTTTGCTTCTTCGCGTCATGGCAAACCGATTATTACCAACTCCTCGATGCAACTTCTCTTGCGCCAATCGCCATCCTCCATTGATCTGGTGGCGGAAACATTCTACCTCACGGATCACGAGAAATTTCTCCTGCTTGAGAGCAATGTGGGAGAGGGAATTTTCTTTGCCGGGTCCAAACACGCGGCTATCAAAGTGATCGCCTCCTACAGCGAAGATCAGATTATTACTTCCGACCCGCGGCAATTACTCGAGATTGAACAGGCCAAAAAAGATTTCGATGCAGGGCAGTGAGGTTGGGGGAGAATGATAAGAGAAATTTGAATACTTACGCTTATGGCATCGGAACCGTCCGCGGCATCAAAAGCCGCTTCTCAAGCAAGACGGCGTGCTATGGGGAAAGCACGGCGGGCCGTACGCAAGGCGGTACCCAAGACAAAATTTACTGGAGAGAAACCATCCTTCATGCTCTATGGTGGAGCGACCATTATTGCACTTTTCAAAGATTTG
Organism: Candidatus Moraniibacteriota bacterium; assembly: GCA_030648835.1. GTDB lineage: Bacteria > Patescibacteriota > Minisyncoccia > Moranbacterales > UBA1568 > UBA1568. The sequence goes on from JAUSGT010000003.1 coordinate 59,791, forward strand.
CTTGATTTTGTGGGGATTGGGTCACTTCCGGCTATTGGCACGGTAGTAACTATTTGTTTCAGCTTGCTTATTTTTATTTTATTAACGGTTTTCGATAACTCTGGAGGATGGAACAAAACCAACAGGGTGATAATGCGCGGGCTGGTCTTTACCTTAGTGGCTATTTTTGAGGGAATTTTCTTTGGGCTTAATTTTTTGCCATTGGAAACATTTACTGTGATTGGACTTTATCTTTTTGCACGCCATACATGGAAAGAAGAGGATATAAAAGCTAAAGAGGAAAATCGACTCTCGGCACAGCAAACACGCGAGGAACAGATACAAGAAGGGCGGTACGCGAGGATAGAAGAGGAAAGAAGGCAGGAAGAAATGGCACGAGAGCAAGCAATGACTGGTGGTAACAGTTGATAGATAATAGGAGGGGGGTATAATTTAAGAGTATGTTGGAAACACTTTCGAAAAATCGGCGGTTTGTGGTGACGGGGTTGCTCGTTGTGTTTTCCATTTTGTTTTTGGGATTTTTCCCCGAGAACGATCGCTTGAGTCCGGCATTCCAGGGGCTGATTGTCAGTCTGGCATTTTTCTTGGTCATTCCTCTCTTGTATAGTAAAATAGTGCTAAGAGAGTCCTTGAAAAATATCGGCTTGCAGAAGGGAAATTTTGGAGCAGGGGTGCTGATTGGCACCGCTTCCGTCATCCTCGCCGTCATACTGGTGGTCTTCTTGGCGTTCACATTTCCTCCATTCCGCGCGCAGTATGTCTTTCCGGCTTTGATTGAAACAGGCTTTGTATGGTTTGTGCTTTATGAGCTTGTTCTGGTTCCTTTCATGATTATTCTGTACGAGGTGTTTTTCCGCGGGCTGGTGGAATTGCTCTGGCTCAAAGCGTTCGGACTCTGGGCCGTTTTCATCCAGACAGGGATATTTCTCGGTTTTTCATACTTGAGCCATGACGTTTCTTGGCAGAGGCTTCCCTTCCTCATTTTCTGCCCGCTGGCGGGGTTTATCGCCTATCGCTCAGGATCTCTCTGGTATTCGTTCGCGGCCAGCTGGGTGTTCCTCTTTTTGACTGATATTTTTTTCCTCGTATTTCGTTAAAAAATTCTTATGAGGTTTTCTCGCAAAAAACAAACAGCATTCTTGAGTTTTTTTCTTATCCTGGAATTTTTTGTTGTGAGCGCCCTGCCTGCTTCGGCCGGACTGTTTGGTGGTGGAGGGAGTATGCCATCGGCATCGAGTATGCTATCCGAGATGGAGCAGCGCTATCATCTGAATCTTGGTGCTATACAAAATCAAGGCGAGGGATTCAATGTATCGGGTGATAAAAACCCGGCGCCGGAAGTCTCACTTTTTTTCAGTCCCAGCGATCCGAAAGAGGGTCAGAAACTTTCGGCGAAAGCGTTTCCTATTTATTTTTCGAATACTGAAGAATCACTTTACTATACCTGGTATCTGAAGCGAGCGGGTTGTGATTTGGATGATAATGTTACGGATAATGACACTCTTGATCTTTGTAATGCTTCCGATCCCAATCGTGGAACATCTCGCCGAGAAGATCCGGGCGATATTACTGTTGAGGATTGGAAAATCGAGGCGATGAGAATTCTTGTGCAAAATGGGTATGACAAAGAGGATGCCAATTATGCTACGAACACAGATGACAGTGACGGGTACAGAGCAAAGTTTGGTGGAGATAACAAAGTAAATCCGCCAAATTATTGCTACGCCCATGACAGTGTTTCAGGAATAAATTATGAGCTTGCGGAAAATATAAATGAGCCATCTTTTGGTGATTGTGGGGATGGTTATACCCCGATGTGTCTGGTTGGTGAGGGGCAGGCAAATGCAGGTACAGTAGACTTTACCAGTCCTAGTCAACAGAGCGTTTTTAATTTCACCGATACCGGCAAGTGTTATGTTTCCGGTTACCCGACTTGCTCAGCGAGTACCCCTACCTGCAGCGTTGGTTTTGCTCGTTGCGTGGCAAACTCCGCTGCAGAAAATGATTGTGGAACGGCGATTTCTTCTTGTACTGCCGGTACGGATTCAGGCGATGCCAATCCGGTATGTGAACATCTCTTCCCGAATGCCCCAGGACATAAAACAGCACAACGGGAGAGTAATGATTCCTATTCTTTCAATCCAGATGAAGAAGAATTTTGGGGTACCAATCCACAGGACCCCAGTACGGCAGACAATGGTAATAAAGACGAAGCCAATGTAGCCGGCCTAGGCCAATCAACGTTTGCTTGGAACTATGTTTCCGGAGATCAGGTGGGGGTAGCGGTCGAGGGGTCTTCGATGATTCCGACGAAGCATAACGATTCTTCGTATATGATTATGTGGGCTTTCCCGAAAAAAGACTGTCCCGTAACGAATACGGGTTCGTATACGCAATCCATCCGTGGGTATACGGTTACCATACAGGCAGTGGATGTGGAAGGCGAAGATACGTTTGATCTGAATGACTGTATCAAAAAAAACTTGGTTGATCCGACGCAGGGTGGGCAGGCGACGAATCTCGATGTCAGTGTGACGGCGACTCCGGACAATCCTATTAACGATAGTACTGATGATAAGAGCGGAGATGTTGTTGTGGTTCAAACAAATGTAAACAATGCTCAGCACAATGTGACGGATATATTTTTTGATTGGAGAGTAGAAATAAAAGATGATATGAATTTTAATGACAGTAACGGTAGGCTTGACATTACTGAAAAATTGCGAGAGTGGGGACTTTTGGGTAACACCAGAGGGAATGCTCTTGATAGTATTCGGATGAAACTGGATATTTTGGATAATAATACGTACAAGTTTAGTGATGACAGTAAACTTTCTGATTATTTGAATGATGGTGTCGGATATTTGCGTTTCAAATCCAGTGTGACGGAGAACTTTTCCGGTTCAGCTGTTCGTAAGGGGAAAAGCGATGTTATCGTGAAATTTACATCAACAGACAAGAAAATTATTGCCTACAGAGCGGGAGTATCATCCGGGAGAGTGACGATTGCAGGAGGGGGAGCAGGCGAGATTTGTCCTGATCCTACTCAAAATCCTCCAGCCCCCGCTTACGAACAGGCCCTTGATCGAGCTACGTGTCGGGTAATTAAAAATGATATTATTGGCTTAAAAGTTGAAAGTTCTAGCGGTGTTTCTTTATCGAATTTCTATTGGACCGTGAACGGCAGTCCGCTGATTTGTTCTACTAAGGTTTCTACTGCCTGTAGCGATACAGAGCAGAGGAATGTGAACTTTTTTCCCGTGACGGGGAATCTTGGGGATACTTATACTGTGACGGTGACGGGGAGTGATGTGAATACGGGCAACACATTGACGTTGACACGGACTTTTGTTGTAGTGTCACCGGAAGTTTCCATAGTATCCTCGAATAGAGATATCGCTTGGCCGAGACTTCTCGGACAGTACAGGGATATTACGGGCAATACCGCTGTTTGCCCCGAGGGGCTCTGCAATGATGAGAGTACATCCATGTTTGAGGCATTTCCCGGCAGTACGCTTGGTTTTCGCGCTGTATTTATTCCCGGTTCTCTTGAGGGTATAGCAGAAAAAAAATGGTCTCTTGATGGAGTAGCGACAAACGTAAATACTTCAGGAGAAATCGGGTTTGTAGCCGATAAATTGGTAGGTGGAATATATAATATAGGATTGACAGCTCAAGTAAAACAGCCAAATGAAACTCGGCGCGCCCTGCTTGACATTTGGGGGATTTCGCCTTTTGATTCTCCGGAAATAAATTTCTCTACGGCTATTCAGGTACAGCTACAGAGTCAAGATCTCGCTGTAGGGCCGCAGAATGGCCCACGAAAATATCTGGCCGCTATTGTATCGTATATTCCGGCATCAGTGATGTTTACATTCCGCATATTTTTGAGTGGCATACTTATTCTCTTTGTGACCGGCTTTCTCTACACGCTTCTTGAGGATCGCCGAGCAAAAGCCCTCGAGTCTCCCTCCTCGGGAAGAGAGTAAGAAGAAGAAATAATTTTTCCGAATTCGTAACCAAAAAAAGAACCCCGCCCTTCGATAAACTCAGGGCGGGATTTTTTTGGTTTAGAGGGTCTTTTTACAAGAGCCCTATTTGGCCAAAGAAGGTGAGGCTGATGACGGGAACGAGAGCCAGCAAGAATGCCAAGCTTATCTCTTCGTTTTTTGTTGCTTCCTCTGCTGCTTTTGCGCAGTTACCACATTCTGCCGTGGTCTGCGGAGATTCGGTTGTCCCGGTCTCCATTTGGATTTCTCCCATAAAATTATTTTATGTTAATTTTTATTGGCTCCACGCGGCACCTAAATCGACTTTTAGGCTTCGTTTGGAGCATGTTGAGAAAGAAAAAACGGATGTCTGGCAATCATGCCTTTCACCCGTTTTTCATTTCTCAACATATCTAGTATAGCGCAAAGTAAGGGAAAAGTCAAGGCTGGTTGGATTTTGGTGATTCTGTTTTTTCGGGTATACTGATAAATGTATATATGAAAAATATGCGTAAAAAAATTTATGGGACAGCCCTCATTGCTGTCGCGATGCTTCTCTCCGGTTGTACGATGCGGACTGCCGAGGTACGCAAAGAAAGCAAAGCGCCGAGCGACTTGAATTTCTTTTCTGAAACAAAAAACCAGAGCGCGGCTGTTCCACAGAAGAAACCGGAAAGTGAAGCCCCACAAACCCCACCTGTTCCTCCTTCTAACAATGTAACAAAAAAGAAAATGTACACGACACAACCACCGATGACTCTCGCCACCACCAAAGAATATTCTGCCACCCTCAAAACCGATGCGGGTGACATTGTTCTCGCTCTCGACGCCAAAACAGTGCCGATCACGGTCAATAATTTCGTTTTTTTGGCCCGTGAAAAATTTTATGAAAATACTATTTTCCACCGGACGATCAAGGGATTTATGATCCAGGGTGGCGATCCGGAGGGGACCGGAGGTGGTGGCCCCGGCTACAAATTTGCCGATGAGCCGTTTACCGGTGAATACACTCGCGGTACGCTGGCCATGGCCAATGCGGGGCCGAATACCAACGGAAGTCAATTCTTCATTGTCCACAAAGACACTGCTCTCCCCAAAAGCTATGTGATATTTGGGCGTGTGACGGCCGGTCTGGACGTCGTTGACACAATTGCGGAGGCCAAAACCTTGTCAGGCGGAGAAGGGTCATCACCGGTCACGCCGGTACAGGTGCAAACAGTCGTTGTTACCGAGAAGTAAAGGAAAATATGCCACAAAAGCGGCTATCAGTATGCGGAGTTTTCTTCTCCCGCCTCGTTTTTCATCTGACGGGGTTTTTGGCAATACTTTTCTTGGTTTTTGGAGGGATGTCCGTTGTTTCGGCACAAACAGTTTTTCCACAGGAAGCATTGGCGGATTTGATCAAGCCTTCCATCGTCCGTATTGTGGAACACGTTGAGGGGATTGCCAGGATTCCTGAAATAAAAGTCGATATTCGCAAGCATTCGGTAACTGTGGTCCCCGGTAAGTACAATGATGTTCCGGTGGATGAGTATCTCATCGGGAGCGGTTTTATCATCCACCCGGATGGCTATATCGTGACCAACGCGCATGTTGTTTCGGAGGAGACAGTCAAGCAACGGTTGGCTTCCGAAAGCGCTCTGGCGGCGCTGTATGCCAGCGCGCTTCTTTTGAGTGATGAGGAGATGCAAAGTTTTCTTGAGACCGAGACGGATAAGAGTTTCAGTAAAGAGGTACTGAACTATGTCATGAGGCAGAGTATTTTCCAGTTACAGAGCAATGTGGCCGTGCTTCGGCATAACTCCGAAAAGAAAACTTTGCCGGAATTGCTTCTTGAAGGGTTCCCGGCGACCATAGTTTACGAGAACGACAACTTTTTGGAAGATGAGAAAGATGTTGCGTTTCTCAAGATAAGAGAGTCTTCTCTCCCGGCGCTCTCTCTCGGGAATAGCGAAGGGATTGTCGTGGGGACAAAAGCGTTTGTTTTTGGTTTCCCGGCAACAGCACAATTGCGGCAGAACAGTTCGGAGGAAGCGACGTTTACCGGTGGGTTGGTGAGCGCGATCAAGCAGTCCGCGAACAAGAATTTCAAACTTTTTCAAACCGATGCCAAGGTGTCGGAAGGGTCGAGTGGTGGCCCGTTTTTTGATGAGCATGGCGTCGTCGTCGGACTGGTCACTTTTCAGACAGACGAACTCAATCGCACTTCGGGAGATAATTTCGCTTTTGCCCTGCCGATCGAAGTTGTCAAAGCGGCGGCGCTCGCGGCCAAGATTTCTCCCACCGAAGGAAAGTATAGCGAGTATTTCAAGAAAGGATTTTCGGATTTTTCAGAAAAACGTTGCAGTAAGGCAGAGGAGAATTTTCGTTTGGCGTTGGGGAAAAGCAACAAAGCGTTCATTTCGGAAAAATATCTGGCGTTGTATTTCAAGCAATGTGACGTATTGCAGAAAACAGGGTTAGCTCTCAATACTCGTTTTGATGAATGGAGAGACAGTATACACGCCCTGGGCAATCCACTTTTTTATTTTGGCGTAGGATCGATCCTTCTTTTTTCTGTTTTTGGTGGGGCCTTGTTTTTGATTTTGCGTCAGGTACGGCGCGAAGAGCGAGAAATCAAAGCGCTTGAAACCAGGCTCTACGTTGATGAAGTCCACATCATGGAATATGATGGTGTGGTGCAAGCAAAGACAGATCAATCACACGCAAAGAGCACATCTCAAAAAGAGAAAAAGGTTATTTGAGAACCCGTTTGAGGATCTTTTTCGTTATGAAAACTATCTATGATCAGCATTCTTGACATTCTGCGGAGCAGAGAATTTCATTTGCCGTTTCTCATTGTTATCTGCATTCTATTGGCTTCCCTTTTGCAGGAGAATGGGGTATATGGACTGGCGATACTTTTGGGTATGGGACAGCTATTTGTCGAGTCATATCAGCGGATCAGGCTTCGCAAGTGGAATTTGGATTATTTGGCGTTTATTGCTTTGGGGACGGCGTTTGTCCTCAGTTCCTTTTTGGCGGGAGCGGTGGTGGCTCTTATGGTTACTGTCAGTGCCGCTCTGGAAAAGTATGGCGTGATACGCGCCGAGAAAACACTGCGGGGACTTTTTGAAAATATTCCCAAAACGGCGCTTATTGTGACCGGGGCGGGAACACATGAGGTAATGCTTCCGGCAATTCAAAAAGGGGATGTGCTCCTGGTTCGGCCAAATGAAATGCTGGCATTTGACGGGTATCTCATGTCGGATCGAGCGCTCTTGAGCGAAGCCAATCTGACGGGAGAAATGGAACCTGTGGCATATGTGGAAACGGCCGTGCTCAAAAGCGGCGCGGTGAATGTCGGTGAGACATTCAGGCTTCGCGTCTTGGGCGACTTCGAACACTCCAGTTACCGAAAGATTTTATCCTTGGTTGAAGAAGGGAAGTTGCATCCCTCTCCTATCGTCCGTCTCGCGGAGCGCTACAATATTTTTTTTACTTTTTTCTCGCTGGCTCTGGCTTTGGGCGCATATCTCTTTTTTGGTGATTGGCAGCGTTTTCTTGCTGTTCTCGTCATTGCGACACCGTGCCCACTTCTTATTGCCGCGCCGATCAGTTTCATTGGCGGGTTGAACAAGGCCGCCCGCAAAAATATCATTATCAAGAGCCCGTTTATTTTGGAACTTCTTGCCAAAACGAAACTATTTTTTTTCGATAAGACCGGGACATTGACACTGGGGCGGCCGCGTTTGAAAAAGGTAGAGCTTTTCGACCGATCTCTCTCAAAAGAGAAAGCGCTCTCTATCGCCGCCGCTCTCGAATGGCATTCGTTCCATCCGATTGCCAAAGCTTTGGTACAGGAACATTGTTCTTCCGAAGGGGAACTGTTGACCGCCCAAGATGTGGAAGAAAAAATTGGTGAAGGAATTTTTGGGACGGTGGGAGGCAAACGTTATGGCATCATACAGGCGAAACAAAACAGAGAGAGTGGCATCGCGGTCGACCTTATTGTCGATGGGGATGCTATCGCGCGCTTTCTCTTCGACGATGAATTGAAGCAAGACGTCGGACGCGTATTCGCCTACCTTCGTGGGCGTCAGTACACTTTGGGGATTCTGACAGGGGATAGGAAAAGCAATGCGGAGCGTCTTTTTGGACAGTTTCAGTTGCCGATTTACGCCGAGTGTCGACCGGAGAAGAAGACAGAGCTCATACAGCGTTATCAGCGTGAAGGAAAGCTTGTCGGGATGGTCGGCGACGGAATGAATGACGCGCCGGCGTTGGCTCTTGCGGATATCGGTATTGTATTTTCCGGTACGGAAAACAGCGCGTCTATCGAGGCGGCGGATGTGGCAATTTTCGGGCATGACGCGTGGCTCATTCATGACGCGATCCATATCGGTCGGCGCTCTTACCATGTGGCGTTGCAAAGTATCCTGATCGGTATAGGACTTTCCATTGTTGGGATGTTGTTTGCCTTTTTTGGTTTTATCTCACCGCTGTATGGCGCAATTTTTCAAGAAATTATTGATGTTGTGGTGATATTAAACGCTCTCCGTTCGACGTATTAGGATTGTAAAGAATCTTTCATTCTTTTTTAAAAGGATAGATATAGATGTATATTAAAAAAAGCTCGTTTTAACGAGCTTTTTAAATTCTTGATTTTTTATCCCTATTCTACTTGTAGCGTAAGGCGTCCAGAGTATCGATGTGAGAAGCTTTGCGGGCCGGGAAAACACCGGTTAAGAAGCCGATAAACGCGCCGAATACGATGACGGTGAAAACGAACCAGAACGGACTGAAGAAAAGACTGACCGATTCTCCACCGAAGCGATTGGCCACAAGATTGATGAGGACATTCAATATTTTCCCTTCCAGATATCCCAAGATAACACCGCCGAGAGCTCCCAAGAACCCCATCAGGGTGGACTCCATAATGAACATCATTGAGATGTTTGTGCGTGAAGCGCCGATGGCTTTCATAATGCCGATCTCTTCGGTGCGTTCGAGAAGGGCGATAGTCATCGTGTTGAACATGCCGATAGCGGAAACGATGAGGGCGATCATACCGAATATCATGAGCACAATCTGGATGACACGGAATACCTTATTTGCCTGGCTAATGGTTTCGGAGATGGAGGAGACGCCGAATCCTTGACTCTCGATTTCTGCGCGTACCGAGTTGAGTACGTCGGTTGAAAAACATTTCACTTTCAATTCGGTGTAGCTTTCGAAAGAAAAGCCAGTGAGTGAATCAAGCGAGAGGTACGCGATATTTTCCTCACCCGGGATAATGCCAACAATCGTGTAAGTGTTTTTTGGTTCGAAGGAAGCATTTTTGTTTGTTTGACCGGAGGCATCTGTTTGGAAAAGAGTCAGTGAGACGGTCTTGCCGAGCATCTCTTCGGGGGGGACGTTGAAAACTTTGGTAATGGCCGAAGTGATAACAATATTTTGACTTTCGGTTTCGGTAAAAAGCCGTCCAAAATCGGGTTTCAATCCCTCGTTTTTGAGCAAGGAAACGGTAGAGCTGACAGTACCGATATCGAGGGTAATATTGTCAAACTTTCCTTGTCCGGCCAGTTCCAATACCGGGATGACATCGGCGACATTTGGGATGGTTCTCAGTTTTTCAATAGTTGTGTTGTCGAGTTTTTCCTTGTTGCCCGTTTCTCCAAGCGTCACATCCAATGTCACAAGGGTATCCGCGGTGGTAATTTTCTGAAGCAGTGTCCGTTGCAATCCATACCCGAAAGAGACGAGAAAAATAATTGCGGCGATGCCGACACTCATACCGAGAATAGTCAAGAGCGTCCGCATCGTGCGAGCTTTGAACATTCGGAGCGACAGTTTGAGGAGATCGAAAAAGCGCATACAATTTAGGAGTATTTGAGGAGCATAAGAACTTCTATCTCTCTTACTATTTTCTCGGCAGTGGTCTTGTGGATGCCGACACCATCAGCGGAAACTCGGGTATCGAGGCGTTTCTCAAGCTCGATTTGCCCAATTTGGCTTTCGAGGCGGAGCTTGAGCGTCGCTTGGAAACGCAGCTTTTGGGTTTCGGTAAGTTTCAGATGAAAGAGGGTGGTGAGGTATTCGGTGAGTGAAAGAGCGCTTTGTTCCGGAGAATCTTTCAGCCCATTTACTTGTTCGATGATGGCTTGCGTGCGTTCGGCAAACGAACGGGCGCGTACCTTATTCCAGCCGGCGCCTCCCTCGTCAAGATCCAAGTCGAGGTGTTCGGCAAAGGTTTGCATGTCGATATTTTTGAAGAGGAGCTCTTTCATGAAAGCTTCCGCTATGCTTACTTGTTCATCGCTCAGTTCCGAGAGGAGGTGATTGAGGAGCTGTTTCGCCTTGAATGGAACCAAGAGCACGTCGACTTGTTGGGGGAGGAGGCTCTTGAATGATGACATGAGCATTTTCAACTCGCTGCTTTCCGGAGACCTATCGATGGGACCGTACTCCTGCTTGTTCGCAAGTTCTTCCGGCGGGCGTTTTTCTTTGAACACTTCTTCTTTGGTGATGCGACCGTCTTTCATATGGATGACGCGATCGGCATAAACAAGATGTTCCGGGTTGTGCGTCACGAGAATGATCGTTTTTTTATCGATATCATTGAGTTCTTTCAAGATCTTGAGCACATTTTCGGCGCTTTCGCTATCGAGGTTTCCTACCGGCTCATCCGCGAGAATAATTTCCGGGTTGTTGACGAGAGAGCGCGCGATGGCAACGCGTTGTTTTTGCCCGCCGGAAAGCTGGCTGGGGAATTTATCGGCTTGTTCGACGATACCAAAACGGCGGAGGAGCCTCACTCCTTCTTTTTTGCGATCGCTTGGTTTTTCACCGCGGAATACTTTTGGAAGACAGACGTTCTCGAGAATATCCAGCGAAGAAATGAGATAGAAGGCCTGAAAAATCATACCGATACCGGTTTGATGGAGCCTCAGCTCCTCTTCTTCGGTCATTTTGGAAATGGCCTTGTTTCGGATGTAGACATCACCATACGTGGGGGACTGTAGCCCGGAAATGGAGTATAAAAGCGTCGATTTTCCGCAGCCGGACGGACCATAAATGATAACGTATTCCTCCGGGTAGATCGAGAGGTTGGTTTCTTCGAGGGCGCGCATCTCATTGGACTTTCCTTGGTTGTAGATGACGCGCAGTTTATCGACGACGATAATTGGTTTATTCATGTTTTTCGGTTGCCATTTTACCCATATCATAGCATATTTTTCTATCGGGACTAAGCCTGCCGAGAGCGTTGCTTGACAGTAGCGATATGCGCTACAATAGAATACGGGAGAAAAACCATTTTATGAAACAACCATTGATCTTCATTGCTCTCGGCATCGTTGAAATCATCATTTTGACGCTTCTGGGATTATTCTTTTATCGCTGATGATGCAAAAATTTTTTCAAAAAATCGATCCGTTCGTTATTTTCTGCTTTGACGTACATGATCTGGCCAGTGAATATATCGCGAAAAATTTTCTTTTGATAAAGCGAAGTATTCTTATTGTGGCTTATCTAAGCTTGTTTGGGGTTTTCTTCCCGGATTTACGGAAAGGGTTTGGTTCTTTGGCGGAGTATATGCTTCTTCTCATCCTTTTTCTCAGCCCATTGTCAAAAATTTTTCAGGCGCGCTTACTGCTCCAAATGATGGGATTGCGTCGAGAGTTCGGCATCTTGATGGGCTGTCTGGCCATCGTTCACGGAGTGACCTACTTTCTTGATCCGGTCACATTTTCTCTCAATATAGAGCCATATTTGAATACACGCTTTTTCTCCATGCCGCCGCTTTTTTACTTTGGCATTCTTTCGCTCATTCTTGTTCTGCCGCTTCTCCTCACCTCGAATAATTTCAGTCTGCGTTTTTTGGGTGGAGAAAAATGGAAAGCGCTGCATCGGCTTGTGTATGTGATTCTCTTCACCGCGCTTTTGCATATTTTCTTTGTCCAGAGTGTGGGAAGGGGCTACAATGCAGTGGAGTTGATTCAACCCGCCGGTATTATTTTTGGCTATGTGTTGCTCAAAGTGCTGGCGTGGAAAAATTTTATTGCGCCTCTTCGTGATATAATTGTATCCGTAGGTGAGCGGTATGGAAAATATGTCCTTGCGAAGAGGGGAGAGGGCATCCCCAGCTCTTAATCACGTATCCATTTTTGAGTATGAAATTTTTCCGTTTTGTCGCAAGCGTTTTGGTTTTGAGCGGAAGTTTCTTTGTTTTGTCGCTGACCGCTGTCGCGGTGGGACCAGCCGATACGAATAGCGAGAAAGTGCTGGTTGAGATGTTCGAACGGCAGGACTGCGCTCATTGCCAGGCAGAGAGAGCCTATTTGGAAGGATTTTCGACGCGCCGCGGCGATGTTGAGGTGCGTTTTATAGATATTGACACTCCTGAAGGAAAGCAGCTTTTTAGCCAATTTACGGAAAAACAGAAGCTTTCCAAGGCGACTCCCATTACGGTTATCGGCAGCGCGGTGCTTCAGGGCTTTGATTCAGGAGAAACGACGGGCCAGCGTATCGAAAGTTTAATTAACGAAAATAAAGGGCAGCCGCCGGTTGGCGTGGAGGGGATTTTGGCGGGGAAAGTGGGTGAGATTGAGAAAACGGGTGGAGCGGTCTGCGATAGTACGACGGGCATCTGTACTTTGCCGGCGCCGGAACCGGTTTTTGTAAAAATACCGTTTACGGGAAAAACAGTCGATGTGATGCAATATTCTCTGCCGGTGCTGGCGAGCGTGCTTGGGTTGGTCGATGGGTTCAATCCATGCGCGATGTGGGTCTTGGTGACTTTCCTTATCGTGCTTATACAGATGGGGTCACGCCGGCGGATGTGGGTAGTGGCTGGGCTCTTCATCATTGCGGAGACTCTGATGTATTATCTGATTCTCAATGTCTGGTTCACGGCTTGGGACTTTGTCGGACTGGATCGTTTTGTTACGCCGATCGTGGGAGCAGTGGCTGTCGGAGGGGGGCTGTTTTTTCTTTATGAGTGGTATCATTCCGACGGCACGTGCGAAATTGTTAACCCCGAAGGTCGGGCGAAAATTTCCAGTCGTATCAAGAGGTTGGCCAGCGAGCCGTTCACGTGGCTGACCGCGGTCGGGGTAATCGCTTTGGCATTTTCGGTGAATGTTATCGAATTTGCCTGTTCCATCGGGATCCCGCAGGCTTTTACCAAGATTATCGAGATGAATGATCTGAATTTTTGGCAGACCCAGGGGTATATGTTTGATTATATTTTCTTCTACATGGTAGATGACTTTCTGGTTTTTGGGTTGGCTCTCTGGGGATTTGAAAAGCTTCATCTGACTCAAGTCTATGCCCGCTGGTCCAATCTCATCGGTGGTATTTTGATGCTCATCTTAGGCTATCTTCTCATTTTTTATCCGGCACTACTCCGGTTTGTGTAGCGATTGAGCGTTGAGGTGGTATCTGGTATACTAAACAAGTTAAATACTAATTCACCCTGTGAAATCCCGCTTTGCGGGTGCCCGCTGAGCGAGCAATTTCACGGGGTAAAGAAATACTATGGAAGGTAATACGGAAAATAGCACAGTGTCTCAAGAGAAAGAAGAAACATTCGGCAAGGACGCTCTTTTGGTGGCTGGAGCCGTGCTTCTTACCGGTTTGATTATTGCGGGATCTATTGTTTCGGTTACTCAGAAGCTTGCACCCACCACGACTGTCCAATCCGCGGCAAAAGACGCCGCTCTTCAGGCGCCAACTGTGCCAACGGATACAACCGCTGTTATTTCACTTGATGATGACCCGATTCTTGGTGACAAAAACAAGGCAAAAATAGCTATCGTGGAATTCAGCGATTACGAATGTCCCTTCTGCAAGCAGTTTCATGCCAATACGTTCGATACGCTGGTGAAGGATTTTGTGGATACGGGGAAAGCGTTGATTTCTTTCCGTGATTTTCCGCTTTCTTTCCACGATCCGAATGCCACCATGGAAGCGGCAACGGCCGAATGCGTGCGGAAAGAAAAGGGAGACAAAGCATACTTCGCTTTTGGCAAACTTCTCTATCAGAATACTCAAGCCAACGGGAAAGGTTTGGTTGAGGGAAAACTCAATCAGTTGATTGGTCAGGTGGGTGCGAATGTCAAAACTGTGACCGCTTGTGCGGCAACCGATGCTGTGAAACAAGAGATTGCCAAAGATATCGCGGATGGAGGAAAGGCCGGCGTCACGGGTACCCCGAGCTTCGTTATTGGTGTTCTCAACGCGGATGGCACGGTTACCGGTGAGAGAATCGTTGGCGCCGCGCCGATCGATAATTTTAAGACGGTTATTGATAAATATCTCAAATAGTCGAAAAGAAGAGATAACACGAAGGATTTCCGGAGAAAACTCTGTCGAGAGGCAGAGTTCTTCTTTTTTGGTATAATGAGTTAGATATTAGGTATTAGATATTTCTTATAGTATGTCTCTATTGAACCAGCTGCGACAGTGGCGGAATAACCAGGCGCGCATCGAGGGCGTAGATACTTTTCGTGTGCTTCCGAATGCCGCTTTGGAGGCGTTGACAGGAACTTTGCCGAAAAATAAGGAAGAAATGCTTGCCATCAAAGGTATCAAAGAAGCCAAATATCGGAAGTATGGAGTGACTTTGTTGAGTATCATCAAAGAACACTCTCACTCTTCTGTCATTCCCGTCCTCCAGTCGGCGGATAAACATCCGGCGGGAATCCAGAAAGAAAAATCCTGGATCCCCGATCAAGTCGGGGATGACAAAAATAATTTGGAAGTTCAACTGCCAAATTCTTTGGATGATGAAAAAAAACAAGAAGAAGATCAGACGCTTTCCGTCAGTCAGTTCCTCGATGGCTTGAACGTAGAGCTCTCAGGGATGGCTTCACGAGTACAGGGTGAAGTATCGAGCGTGGATATCCGTCAGCGAGTGATATATTTCACCATCAAAGACAGTCAGGACGAAAGTACCCTCAATTGTCTCATCTTTCGTTACCAGTATGATGTTTCCGGGGTAGAGATTGCCCAGGGGGACGAGGTTATTGTGGAAGGCGTTCCGGAAATTTACAAACCGAGTGGGCGCTTGAGTCTGAAAGTCGGCGTCATCGAACTGTTTGGTGAGGGGGCGCTCAAGAAAGCCTATGAAGCGCTGAAAGCAAGGTTGGAACAAGCAGGGATGTTTGCCTCGGAACGCAAACGCCCGCTTCCGGAATTTCCCGAGCGTATTGCGCTTATTACTTCAGAGCAGGGCGCGGCTATCGGAGACTTTACGATGAATTTGGGGAGGCAGGGTTTCAAAGTGGATTTTTATCCGGTCAGCGTCGAAGGGAAAAAAGCGGTGTTTGAAATTATCAAAGCCATACGGTATTTTGATCAACACTTCAAAAAATATGATGTGTTGGTAATCGTGCGCGGCGGCGGAAGTTTGGAAAGTCTGCAAGCGTTCAACAATGAAGCTCTCGTTCGCGAAATAGCCCAGTCGAAGATCCCGACTCTGCTTGGGGTCGGTCACGAAAAAGATGTCACACTGGCCGCGCTCGTCGCCGATATGATGGTGTCGACCCCCACGGCGACCGCCAAACAACTGCGTTTGCATTTTGACGAGGCCAGACAACTCCTACGTCACTTCGAAGTCCAGTTGCCGACGTTGTTTCGAGAGATGCTGGCGGATGTCGGGAATGTACTGGCGAGAGAGAGCGAGGCGTTACTTGGATATCTGCATGATTTTCGTGAAATAGTAGCGACATTGCGGCAGGATTTGACCGAGAGACTGTTCCTTATTCGAGCGGCGATAGAGCAGAAAGTCGAGTTGCTCAGGCAAGGAAAGAAAAGTTTGGAAAATGGATTTGGAGCTATTTTGGAACGGGTCACGGAGCGTATCTTGCACGTGGGCGAACGTTTGGAACAGTATGATCCGAAACAAGTATTGAAGTTGGGGTATAGTCTGGTGCGGAAGGGGACAAGGGTGGTAAAGAATATTTCGGATATGCGGATTGGTGATATACTGGACATACAACTGAGTCATGGAAAAATGAATGCGAAGGTGGAAGAGATTTTCGACGCTCCCGTGTCGTCCTGAACGCAGTGAAGCCTGCCTGCCGGCGGACAGGGATCCCGCTGTACGAGAGGGAAACCCTCTATCTACGAGATTCTTCGTTTCGCTCAGAATGACAGGTGCTATGAAATGCGTAATTTTTATAATTAAACAGTAATAATTCTTATGCCAAAAGTAAATCTGAGCGATTCTTTGAAAAAAGTGCAGGAAATCATTCACTGGTTCGATAATCAAGAAGAAGTGGATGTGGAAAAAGGATTGGAAAAAATCAAAGAGGGGACAGTTCTCATCAAAGAGAGCCGGACGCGTTTGAAAGAAATCGAAAATGAGTTCGAGGTGGTGAAAAAAGAATTGGAAAAAGAATGATTTATGAGTATAGATTTTTGATTTTAGAATCTGTCGCTATTCATGAATCTTAAATCCTCTTTCAAATGTGTTGAAGTTTCTAAAAAGAAAATAATGGTTATTTGCCCGATTTTACCGGCACTGCGCTCGGAAACGAAAGTTTACTTTCGTTTCGCTCACTTCGTTTGGTAATAAAGAAAAAAGTGTAAAAATAAATAAGGAGGAGGGTATGAAACGTTTTTCAGGAGATATTTCTCTCGTTTTGGGAGGGGCGGCCGGTATGGGGGTGCAGACCGTCGAAGCTCTTTTGGTCCAAGTACTCAAGCGCGAAGGCTACCATGTTTTTGCGAGCAAAGAGTATATGTCGCGCATCCGCGGCGGGAGTAATTCGACGGAAATCAGGCTCACCGACAAGAAAAGGAGTGCGTTTGTCAAACGCATTGATTTTCTCTTTGCGATGGACAAAGATGTGATACCACATCTCAAGGGGCGGATCTCGAAAGAGACTATCGTTTTAGGCGAACGGGAGAAAGTGTGTGGGGCAGCCCCGGAGTGTCATGCCATCGATATCCCTTTTACCCGTTTTGCTAACGAACTCGGCAATCCTCTTTACACGAGTACGGTAGCGGTTGGAGTGGCTCTGGGCATTTTGCGCGCCGATGAAGGGGTTTTTGAAAACTACTTACGGGAACATTTTGCTCGCAAAGGTGAGGAAGTGGTAAAGAAAAATATTGAAGCGGCAGAGAAAGGCTATGCGTTCGGCAAACATATCGCATATCATGAAGGGATTGAAGTTCGTCTTACCAAGAGCAAGGCGGTAGAAAGTGAAATTTTGCTCGATGGGACGGAAGCCCTCGGTCTCGGTGTGTTGGCGGCAGGTTGCAATTATATTTCTTCCTATCCGATGTCACCGGGGACGGGACTACTCACTTTTTTGGCTGAGCACAGTAAAGATTTTGGCGTGGTCGTCGATCAGGCGGAAGATGAAATCGCCGCCATCAATCAGGGATTGGGGGCATGGTACGCCGGAGCGCGAGCCATTGTTACCACGTCAGGTGGTGGCTTCGATCTGATGGTGGAGGGAGTCAGTCTCTCAGGGATTATTGAAACACCCATTGTTGTGCACGTGGGTCAGCGTCCCGGACCGGCGACGGGATTGCCTACTCGCACCGAACAGGCCGACCTCAATCTGGTTTTGTATGCCGGACACGGAGAATTTCCCCGCGCTATTTTTACTCCAGGTACGGGAGAGGAAGCTTTTCTCATCGCACAGCAAGCATTCTATATCGCTGACAAGTATCAGGTCCCCGTTTTTATTCTGACGGACCAGTATTTTTTGGATTCGGTCCGGAGTTTCAAAGAAAATGGTTTGCAGAAAATACAGTCAGAGAATTTCATTATTGAAACCAAAGCAGGTTATAAGCGCTATGCCATCACTGCTGATGGAGTTTCTCCGCGCGGGGTACCGGGGTATGGCGATGGACTGGTCGGTATCGATAGCGATGAACACGATGAGGACGCCCATATCACGGAGAGTGCAAAGATGCGTGTTCTCATGCATGAAAAGCGTTGGCGTAAAATGGAGGGCGTTCGTGATGAGGCGTTTCTTCCGACAGAAATCGGGGATGTAGCGCGCGCGGATATTATTATTGTTTCTTGGGGATCGAACCGAGGCGTCATAGAAGAGGCTCTCGAGATGGTAAAGCGGGATGATGTGGCTGGACTGCATTTCCATCAAGTCTATCCGTTGCCGAAAAAAGTGAAAAAACTTCTGATGAAGAAAAAGATTGTTGTTTTGGAAAATAATTTTTCCGGGCAATTCACCAATCTTCTGAAACTCGAATACGGAGTCAAAATTACGGATACCATTCTCAAGTATGACGGTGACCCATTTTCGGTAGAGGAAGTGGTTGAAAAACTAAAAGCTATAAGCTAACGGCTAAAAGCTGATGAGTATGATTGATAAAAAATTATATGATATGCCGCAGGGGACGGATATGGCTTGGTGTCCGGGGTGTGGTAATTTTCCTATTCTCAATATTGTGAAAATGGCATTTGCAGAACTCGATATCAAGCCACAGGACGCGGTTATTTGTTCCGGTATCGGTCAGGCCGCCAAGACACCGCACTATTTGCGTGTGAACTACTTCAATGGTCTGCATGGCAGGGCATTGCCTCCGGCCATCGCCATCAAAGTAACTAATCCCAAGTTGACGGTCATCGCCGAGAGCGGTGATGGGGATACCTATGGTGAGGGGGGCAATCATTTCATGCATACCATACGACGTAATCCCGATATCACAAACATCGTGCATGACAATATGATTTATGGTTTGACCAAGGGTCAGGCGTCGCCGACGTCCGAAAAGGGTATGAAAAATCCCATTCAGAAAGAAGGGGTCATTGTGGAGCAGTTCAACCCGCTGGCGGTGGCGTTGTCACTTGACGCGACATTCGTGGCGCGGGCCTTTACCGGAGATATTCTTCAGACGAAAGATATCATCAAGGCCGCTATTCTCCATAAGGGCTATGCTCTGGTGGACGTGTTCCAGCCGTGCGTCGTATACAACAAACAAAATACCTATCAATGGTTTAAGGAAAAAGGCTATTATGTGGATGGGAGCCACGATAAGACAGACAAAATGAAGGCAATGGAATTGGCGTTTGATCTCGAGCGTTTGGCACTCGGTATCATCTATCAGCGCGAAGGCAAGCCGACATACGAAACGCTGGTACGGGAGGGGAGTGAGCCGCTGTATGAAAAATCTTTTGATAAGGCAGCGCTCGAAAACCTCATCGATACATATAAGTAAAAACCACTCGGAATGAGTGGTTTTTTTAATCAAGGCCGAGTTGAATCTTAGCTTCCTCGGTCATTTTGTCGATGGTCCAAGGCGGGTCAAAGGTGAGATCAATTTTTACTTCATTGATTTCCGGAATTTCCATCACGCGATCCTCAATTTCTTTCTGAATCTGCGCGAAGAGAGGGCAGCCAATCGTGGTCAAGGTCATCGTGATGACGCACACGCCTTCTTTGTTCGTGACGATTTCGTAGATGAGCCCCAGGTCCAAGATAGACACGCCCAGCTCAGGGTCGAGGACGAGTTTGAGCTTATCTTTGATTTGCTGTTCTAGATTTCCCCCTATTTTCTTTGGCATATTTTGGAAAGTATATATAAAAAGTAGCAAGGAGTAGGTAGCAAGAAGTAAGGAAAAACCCAGTCCTTGCTGCATTCTGCTTGCTACTCACTGCTTCTTACTCGGGGAAGATAACTTTCCCCGTTTCATCTTTGATAATGATGGCGGCTACCGGACAGGCTCGGGCAGCGTTCAAGATCGTCTCTTGGTCGTCCTGGTCGACCGTGGCGAGGATGGCGGCTTTGCCATCGTCATTCAAACCAAAGGTATTGGGAGCCATAGCGGTACAGGGTGCGGCGCCAATACAGGCGATGTTATCGACTTCTACCGTCCAGCCATTCTTCAGTTTTATCGGGCCATGTGGTTTGGCATCGTCTTTCCATTGGGGCATAGAGTTTTTGTTACGATTTACCTTTTATGACGTAGAGCGCTCTTAAGTGTTTCAAGCGAGAGAAGACCGCATTTCAGCCGATTGGGAGAAAGCCCCATATTCAAAAGCTCGAGAACATCTTTTGGTTCCATGGAGAGCGCTTCTTTGATAGGCTTTTTCTTCACTGCTTCAGTAAGGAGTGAAGCGGAAGCCTGGGAAATAGCGCATCCGGAACCGGAAAACTTTACATCCTTTATGATATCATTTTTGACGATTATGTCCATTTGCAGGGTGTCTCCGCAGAGCGGGTTGCTCCCCGCGGCACGGTGAGTCGCTTTTTTTAGCGTCCCGTGGTTACGCGGATTGCGATAGTGGTCGAGGATGAGATCTTGATAGAGAGACATAGATGAAATTTCTAATTACCAATATCTAATTTCTAATGAAGTACCTAATGTCATAATTTTGAAATTTGTCATTGAGATTTTTGTTAGAAATTAGTAATTAGGTATTAGACATTATCTCGCTTATTTCTTCTAGCCTAGCAACTAATTTATCTATATCCTTCTCATCATTATAGATTGAGAGGCTTACCCGTGTCGTGGCGTTGAGATGGAACTTCCGGTGCAGCGGAGCGGCACAGTGTTCACCGGCGCGGACGCAGATGTTTCGTTCGCCCAAGAGCTGTGCGATATCGTGAGGATGAATGTCCTTGAGCGAGAATGCGACAATTCCTCCGCGCTCACTCGCTTCCCCCGGACCGATAATCCGAATATGTTTGCCAAAGGTCTCTCGCAAACGTTTCAAGGTATATGCTGTCAAAGCCGTTTCATGGACACGAATATTCTCACGGCCGATATTTTCGATATATTTTATAGCCGCTCCGAGCGCGATCACGCCTCCGATGTTTTGTGTCCCGGCTTCGAAACAGTATGGGCTTTCTCTATAGAGCGTTTTTTTTGCACAGGCATCGAGCACCATACCTCCGCCAAATATAACCGGGCGGAGTGTTTCGAGCAGGGTTTTCTTCCCATAGAGAATGCCGACCCCGGTTGTGCCGAACATCTTGTGAGCGGAGAATGCGACAAAATCCGCATTCCACTTGGAAACGTCCATGGGAGCATGGCCTATGGCTTGAGCGGCATCTATGAGAATGATAGTTTTCGGATTGATGCTTTTGATCATGGCTACGATTTCGGAAACCGGACTGATGGTTCCCAGTACGTTTGAAACGGCGGAAAAAGCCACCACCCGGGTGTGGTCATCGATAGAATTTCGGAGTGCCTCAAGATCAATCAGTCCGTCTTCTGTGATAGGGACAACCCGGAAGGTGGCATCTTTCGCGCGGGCGAGCTCTTTCCATGGAAGGAAATTGGAATGGTGTTCCAACTCCGTCGTGACGATATTTGCTTTTGTCATCCCGGACTTGATCCGGGATCTAGATTCTGGCTCGTCGGCCGGAATGGCAGAGAAAAGAGATTTTTCAATGAGTTGAGCAACAAGATTGATGGAAGCGGTCGTCCCGGCGGTAAAAACGATTTCTTGGGGGCCTTTGGCGCCAATGAAGGCAGAAACTTGTTTGCGGACAGCCTCAAATTTTTCCGTAGCTGTTTCCGCCAGCGGATACAGACCACGTCCGACGTTGGAGGAGTACTGTTCCAGATATTCTTTTTCGGCATCGATCACCGCTTGTGGTTTGAGGGTTGTTGCGGCCGAGTCCAAGTACACCAGATCCGGATGATGGGTGAAAATAGGAAAATCAAGTTTTATAATTTTTGAGCTGAGCATAGTCTTGTAAAAATTTCTAATTTCTAATACCTAATTCCTAATATCTTTTTTATCTCTACTATATCAACTCCCAATTTCTCCATCTTCTGAAGAGCATCGTTGAAAAAACCATCAATAAGAAGTTTTGTCGCTTGTGTTTTAGAAAGCCCGCGCGACTCTGCGAAAAAGAGAGACTCCTGACTTATGGGGCCGGCAGTGGCGGCGTGTCGGCAGCGCACATCATTGGCCAGAATTTCCAGCGTCGGTTTCAGAGAGACTTTGGTATTGGGGGAGAGAAGAATAGCACGGCTTTCTTGTGAAGCATCGCCTTGTATTGCTTGTTTGTTCATAAAGATAGATCCTTCGTAGGCGACTTCGGATTCATCGGAGAGAACGCTCTTGATGAGCGCGTGAGAAGTAGTTTTTGGCGCGAGGTGTTTTTGAAAAATTTTGAGCGTTGCCTTGTCGGTATTACGCCCAATAAAGAAAGAGAAAATATGAGCCTCCGCTCCGTGCCCCGCGAGTTCAATCGTGATAACTCCTGTACGATTGAGCATGAAGAACACACGCTTCTCGTTTGTTTTGAGACGATAGAGTGGAGTTGCATCTTGTGAGATATCTTTATATTGCATAAGCTTTATCCTACGCTTCCTTCCATTTCCATATTAATGAGTCGATTGAGTTCGATGGAATATTCGAGAGGAATCTCTTTGACAATCGGATCGATGAAGCCGTTTACCAGGAGCCCCTCCGCGTCTTCTTTCTTGATACCGCGCGAAGTGAGATAGAAAAGTTTTTCCGCTCCGATTTTTTCCACTGTGGCCTCATGTTCGACGACAGCGCTCGGTTCCTGGATATTCATCGTGGGGTAGGTATCCGAACGGGAAAGGTCGTCGAGGAGAAGCGCATCGCAGACAACAGAGGCCTTGGCGTTTTTGGCTCCACGCCCAATGTGAATGAGTCCACGATAGGAAGTGCGTCCGCCGTCTTTGGAGACGGATTTGGAAATGACACGCGAGGTGGTATCCGGTGCGAGATGCACCATTTTGGCGCCGGCATCCTGGTGTTGCCCTTGACCGGCATAGGCGATAGAGAGCACTTCTCCGTGAGCCCCGCGCCCCGTCAAGTAGACCGCCGGGTATTTCATAGTGATGCCGGAACCGATGTTGCAGTCCACCCACTCCATTATGGCGTTTTCACCGGCCTGGGCTCTCTTGGTGACAAGGTTATAGATATTCTTGCTCCAGTTTTGAACGGTAGTATAGCGAACGCGGGCGTTTTTTTTCACGAATATTTCTACGACAGCGGAATGCAACGAATTGGTGGTATAGATCGGCGCAGTGCAGCCCTCGATGTAGTGGACGTAGCTTCCTTCTTCAGCAATGATGAGCGTTCGTTCGAACTGACCAAAAGCTTCAGCATTGATGCGGAAATAGGCTTGGAGGGGAAGCTTCACGTGGACACCTTTGGGGATGTAGACGAACGAGCCGCCGGACCAGACGGCCGAGTTGAGAGCGGCGAATTTGTTATCGTGAGGCGGAATAAGCGTACTCATATATTCTTTGACAAGCACGGGATATTTTTTGACAGCCGTGTCCATATCGCAGAAAATGACTCCCAGCTTGTTGAGCTCACGGTTAAAACTTTCGTAGACGACCTCGGACTCATACTGGGCCGAGACCCCGGCCAGGAATTTTTTTTCCGCTTCCGGTACGCCGATGCGGTCATAGGTTTCTTTAATCTCTTTTGGCAGATCATCCCAAGAGCGAGCCTGCTTGTCGGTAGCTTTGAGGTAATAGGTGATGGCTTCAAAATCGATTGGGGAAAGATCGGCGCCCCAACTTGGCAGAGGCTTTTTTTTGAATGTCTCATACGCGCGCAGGCGAAAATCACGCATCCATTTTTGTTCGTTCTTGATAGTGGAGATCTCGGTTACGATCTTGGCAGTGAGACCGAGACCGGTTCTTCGGACGGAGCGCTCTGGCATGGCAAATCCATACTTATAATCACCGATGTCAACGGTTTTTTTCTTTACATTTTTCATGAGATTTTTTCAAAGCCTTCTCTCTCGATCTTCTTCGCCAGAGCGCCCTTGCCTGTTTTGACGAGGCGCCCTACCTTCATAATGAGGACTTCTTGTGGTTTGATATAGCGCAAAAGGCGCGTGGAGTGGGTAATGAACACAAGCGTGGTTTTTTTGGAGAGGTGTTTTTTTAAAAACCGGGAAATCGTTTTCAGAGCGTCCACATCAACGCCGGTGTCGATTTCATCGAACAGAGCGAACTGTGGTTTTAGGAGAACTGCCTGGAGAGCCTCAAGCTTTTTCTTTTCTCCACCGGAGAATCCGTCATTCAAGGATCGCTTCAGAAGCTCTTCTTTGATGTGAAGTTCTTTGGCATAGGCTTTCACTCGGCCGTGAAGTGTCACGGGATCAATCTGTTTTTCCAACGCCAGGCGCAGGAGTTCGAAGACGGTCACACCGGGGAGTGTCATGGGTGTTTGGAAGGAGAGAAATATTCCAAGCTTGGCGCGTTTATCAGGCGAGAGGTTTTTGATATTCTTACCACTGACGAGAATTTTTGATACGCGCGAGTACGTGATCTGGGGGTGCCCCATGATGGCGGCTGCCAGGGTGGATTTTCCGGATCCATTCGGACCCATAAGGGCGTAGGTTTTTCCTACGTGAAAATCAAATGAGATATTGTCTAGAATTTTCTTGTCTTCGATAGAGACGGAAAGGTTTTTGATGTGTAGCATAGTATGGGCTTTAGGAAGTAGTATTCTTTGGAACCAAACTGCCGAGTGATATATTTGAAAGAGTTTCTTTGACTTTATTTTCCAGGGTGCGCCATACTTCATTGGTTTGGCAATGACTGACCTGGAGGCAGGGGAGAGCCCCCTTGACGGGTGCGGAGAAAGTTTTGATGGGACCGTCGAGCTCACAGAGGATATCCCAGACGCTGATTTCTTTGGCGGGACGGGCCAGGACATATCCACCGGTCATACCTTTATGTGCCATAACCAAGTTGGCTCGGCGTAAGGATTGAAGAATCTTCTCGAGATAATCTTCGGGGATATGTTCTGCGTTTGCAATAGTATGAGTAGACAGCGGTTTGTCACTCTGTGCGAGAGCGAGCACCGCCCGAAGCCCATAATAAGCCTTTTTTGAGATTTTCATAAATGTGGACTAATATTGTCTGATTTTAGAATAAGTTGCTCTCTTTGTCAAATGTCATACGATTTACACCCGGCGTGGTGGTATACTATATGCGCTTTATGAATGATATAAACAAACCCTTTCTTGGGTTCTGGGAAAAATTGGAGAAGCCATTTTTCGTTCTGGCGCCGCTGGCCAACGTCACGGACGCTGTTTTTCGGCGTGTTATAAATAAATATTCCAAGCCGGATGTGATGTGGACAGAGTTTGTTTCGGCGGACGGATTGTGTCACCCGGACGGGAAAACCGCTCTTCTACGAGATCTTTCATATACCGAAGGAGAACGGCCGATTGTGGCGCAGCTTTTTACCGCGCATCCAAAAAAAATGTTTGAAGCGGCGAAATTGGTAGCGGAATTGGGTTTCGATGGTATCGATATCAATATGGGGTGTCCGGACAAGAACGTGATGAAGCAGGGTGCCGGAGCAAATCTGATGAAAGATCCAAAACTGGCGCAAGAGCTTATCATTGCTGCGCGCGAGGGTACAATTGCTTGTGGGAGAGAACTCCCTATCTCGGTGAAGACACGTCTCGGTTTCAATGAAGATAATTTGGAAGTTTGGTTGTTAGCACTGCTCCAAATGCGACCGGCCGTTATTACGGTACATGCCCGGACGAAGAAAGAAATGTCCAAGGTGCCGGCTCGCTGGGGATCCGTGAAGCGCGCGGTAGAAATTGCAGCGTGGAGCGGTACGCTCATCATCGGCAATGGCGATGTAAAAGATCTAGAGGACGCGGGGAACAAGATCCGGGAAACCGGAGCCGATGGCGCAATGCTTGGGCGGGCAATCTTTGGTAACCCGTGGCTATTTGATAGAAATAAAATCGCGGTCACGGTAGAAGAAAAATTGTGTGCAACTGTTTTTCATACGCAACTGTTTGAAGAGGTGTGGAAAGATACCAAAAGTTTCGAGCTGATGAAGAAACATTACCAGGCTTACGTCAATCATTTCCCGCAAGCCAAAGAACTGCGCGCGAAACTGATGGCGTGCCATAGCGCGCAGGATGTAGAAAAAACGATAGAAGAATTTTTGAAAAGCTATCCTGATATTGCAGTTCAGTCTGTAGTAGTCGCTTGATAAAAAAATTGCCCCCGACGCGTAATGCTATACGCCGGGGGTCTCTGGTTGCACTAAGTTGGGCCTGAAAAGGTGGTGAACAGCGGTCTTGTACTATGCCGCTTCCCGAAGCTCCAAGTACTCCAGACGCTCAACACGCCATGGGAGCGTTTCGCCGGCGCAGAGGGGCACCACGGTATGTTCGCCGAACGCGTATTCGGCCGGTACGAGGAGCGGCTTGCGTTCGAGCACAATCTTTGCCGTGTTGCGTGGCAGACCGTAGTGATCAGGACCAAAATGGGATGCGAACCCTTCAAATTTGTCGAGCGCATCGGCGTCTTCAAACACCTTGGTATAAAGCGACAGGGCGAAAGGTGCTGAGAAACACCCAGCACAACCACAAGTATTTTCTTTGGTATGCCTGGCATGTGGTGCCGAGTCAGTACCGAGAAAGAACTTGGGATTACCTGAGGTGACGGCTTTAACGAGCTCTTCTCGGTCACAGCGTTTCTTGAGGATAGGCTTGCAATAGAGATGTGGCTGGATAGAATTTCCCAGCATATCGTTGCGGTCATACATGAGATGTTGTGGAGTGAGGGTAGCCGCTACGGTTGGCGGCGCTTCGAGAACGACGGCCAGAGCATGAGCCGATGTCAGATGCTCAATCACCATTTTGAGTCCGGAAAATTTCCTGAATGCCCATGGGAGTTCTGTATCCGCAAAACGTTGTTCGCGGTAAAAGACGTCGGTGTTGGGGTCAGCTACCTCTCCATGGATTTCCAATACCAGACCGTGTTTTTCCATGGCCGCAAGCACGTGTGGTATCTTCGAGAGACTTGTGAGACCGGCTTCGGAGTTGGTGGTCTGCCCTGCCGGGTAATACTTTGCCCCGATGACAAATCCACTTTTAGCCGCCTCCTCAATTTCCTGAACAGTTGTTGCTTCTGTCAGGTAAAGTGTCATGAGCGGAAAGCGCTCAGCCACATCAAGGGGGGAGCCATGCTCGATGAGCGATTTTACGATGCGGAGGCGATACCCGCGTGCTTGTGCCACAGTCGTTACGGCAGGTTTCAAGTTAGGCATGATTATCGCCCGTCCGAAGACCTTGGCCGAGAGATAAGCTATGTCATGCATAGCTTCGCCATCGCGCAAATGAAGATGCCAATCGTCTGGCTGTGTCAATTCTAACCGTTCAAGTGGCTTCTTGGCGAAGCCTCTGACGGGTCTATTCGGGTTTAGCGTAGTTACCTGCATTGACATGAATCTTCTCCTTCAGTATTTGTGGCCGAACTATGGCCTGGGATTTTCAGATAGGATGTTGTTCGATAATGTCCACGAATTGAGCAAGGGCGTCACCGAAAACGCGAGCGTCTTCAGTGAAATACCAGGCGCTGCCGAATTGTACTTCATTAGCACCAACTTTCATGAATTCCCACATATCGCGGCCGTTTTTAGCGCCACCGACGCCGATGATGTGATGGTCTGGGAGCATTTTACGCAGCTGCACAATTTGTCCGAGGACAATTGGTTTGAAGCCACTTCCGCCGTAGCCGCCGAGGTGTTCGCCAAAATCAATGGCTGGGCGAAAATCTTCACGGAACATATAGGCGTTGCCCGCGGTGTTGCAAGCGACGACGGCTATGTCGTAAGGACGGATCGCGTCAGTCACTTCTGTCGGTACAACTGGTAAGTAAGGCGAAAGTTTGAGACGTAGTTTGCACGCTTTACCGGCGATGCCGACGAATGTGTGGATGGCGCGTTTCAAATCTTCCGGATAGTAGGAAAGCGGGATCTTTTGCGCGTTGCCGACGAAGACATGATTACAACCGGCATTGAGTTCAGCTATGGGAACACGCAGTTTCACGCATTCTTCCGCCAGTTTTACCATGTCACCAGGATCAATCGGTGGAACGCTCAGCGCGAGTGTCTTTCCGCAAGCTTCTGCTTGTGCAATCATTTCCGGTAAGTGCTCCCGGTACCACTCGATCCCGCCATTGGGAAGTCCCAATGAATTTACGCTGCCATTATCATCTTGGTACTCGTTGTTTCCGGGATTGGTATCACGTTGCTTTACTGACATAGGCCCGACCGTGATGATATCTGCGGCCGATTTCAGGAGTTTTTCGAAGAGACTCCGCCGATTACATGTGCCAGCGGCGTTGCCGACTTTCGGAATGTCGTTCATGGTCTGGTTTTCCTTTCAAAATTCGTTGATCAAGTTGTTCAAGGACTGCAAAACCGATGTTTCGGCTTTGGTTCATGATAGGGGAACGAGAGTGGAGAGTCAAGAAGACGTAGCTTGAATTAGCCATTCTCTGTATAATGAAGAACGTACCAAATAAGTGAAATAAAGCAGTTTATGTCAAAAGTGAAACTCTGGTATCTCTACGACTTCGCCAATTCATTTGCTTCTTCGGTGGTGATTTTTTATTTTCCGCTTTTATTATTACGAGGCGGTGCCAGCGATACATGGATCGGATTGGCAACGGCCATATCGACCGTCATTTTACTCATATTTTACCCTGGTCTCGGACGTAGAGCAGATGAGAGCCAGAAGAGAAGAATGAAGTATATGATATTTTCGTCCGTTTCTATGTTGCTGGCGTTGTATGCTATGGGCATCATAACGAATGTTTATGCCGAACACTACACTTTTTTTCTCTTGTTTCTGTTGTGTTTGCTTTACATTGTTTTTCAGGTTTCCTTTCAAGGATCGTATGTATTCTATACGGCTTTCATGCAAAACTTTAGAGACACCGGCCATAACAAGGACCGAGTCTCTAGCCTCGGCATGGGACTGGGACAGTTGGGTAATGCCGTGAGTATCGGTATTATGGGAGCATTCGTGGTAAACAGTTCGCTTATGCTATTTGGGGTGAATGGCAATAGCTTAGCACTCATTCTTGGGGCGACGATATTTATCGTTTTAGCCATCCCCTTTCTCATACAGAAGGTGGGAGACGCGGATGTGAGCAGAGTAAAAGAGGCAGAAAAAAGATTCACGTTCGGTGAATTTATTAAGAAAGTTTTTAAAAACAAAAAACTATTTTTCTATTTGCTCGGCTATATGTTCGTGGCGGATTCTATCGCGACGCTTCAGATATATATGACGCTGTACCTCAAAAATGTTTTTGGTTTCACGGAAAGAATGTCGAGTCTTGGTGGTGTTATCAGTCTCTCGATGCTGTTTGTGACATGTATGCTCGTCGGGGGCTGGGCGCACAAAATTATTGGCAAGAATAGGATGCTCACTCTCGGTGGTACTGTCTATATTTGTGCCTTTATTCTTTTCGGTTTGGCTCCGAATGTTCCGTTGTATGGCTATTTGAGCCTTTCCTTCGCCGGTATCGCTTACGGTCTCTTTTTCCCATTGGCTCGCTCGTTGTATTCGGATATCGTACCCAAAGAATCTCAAGCGGAATATTTTAGCTCGTTTGTTATTTTTGAAAGAGCGGCTACTGTCATCGGCCCTGTTGTCTGGGTCACTGTGTTCGAGCTACTCGGTGCCTATCCGGTAGAATACCGTTATCGGGCGAATGTGATGGCGCTGGCGTTGACGGCTATGCTGGGGCTGTATTTTATCAAAAAGTCTTTTACAATGAAGAATCAGACAGAAATTCTTCACATACTGAAAACGTGAGAGGGGTACTTTTGTCGCAATCGCGGAAAAAGTACCCTTCTGTTTTGCGGGCCTCAATAATTTTAGACTTTTAAGCTATGAAAATTGCCGTATTGGTATCAGGAGGAGTGGATAGTTCGGTGGCTTTGCGTCTTTTGAAAGATGAGGGGCATGAACTGACTGCTTTTTATCTCAAAATCTGGCTGGAGGATGAATTGGCTTTCTTAGGAGAGTGTCCTTGGGAGGATGACTTGTCGTACGTGCGCGCCGTCTGCGAACAAGCCGGTGTGCCGCTGCAAATTGTGCCGTTTCAGAAAGAATACTGGGAGCGGGTGGTGGCGTACACGATTGATGAGGTGAAGGCCGGACGCACTCCCAATCCGGATATGCTCTGCAACGCGCGCATTAAATTTGGCGCGTTCTATGATGTCTTTGGAAAGAACTTTGACAAAGTAGCCACGGGACATTATGCGAATGTAGTCGACGGCTACCCTGAACCCGATTCAGGGTCTGGATTCCGGGTCAAGCCCGGAACGACAAGTCGGTTCTTTTTAAAGAAGACTCCGGATACTATCAAGGACCAGACATATTTTCTTTCGCAACTCTCGCAGGAGCAACTTTCCAAAGCTTTATTTCCAATCGGCGGATATACAAAAAAAGAAGTGCGTGCATTGGCAGAGAAATTCCAACTCCCCAATGCCAAACGCAAGGATAGCCAGGGCATCTGTTTTTTGGGGAAGATCCCTTTTGATAAGTTTCTGGAATATCATTTGGGAAAACGTCCGGGAAAGCTTATTGAATATGAAACCAAAAAAGTGTTGGGCGAGCATAGCGGCTTCTGGTACTTTACGGTGGGGCAGCGGCGTGGCATCAAGCTATCTGGTGGGCCATGGTATGTGGTGAAGAAGGATGCCGAAACGAATGAAATTTTCATCTCGCACGGAGAGCATCACGAAGAATTGGCACGTGGCTCATTCATAGTCGGAGGGCTGAATTGGATTTCTGGCGCGCCTTCAAAGAAAACTGAATTTCAGATCAAAGTGCGACATGGCGCTAAAATGTATCCCGCAGTAATCAAGTCTTTAGGAGAAAATCAGATAAAAGTCTCATTAAAAAAAGAGACTGACCAGGGCATTGCCGCGGGTCAGTTTGCCGTCTTCTACGACGGTGAAATTTGTCTTGGCGGGGGAACTATAGAATAGCTTTTAGTTTCTGGCTTTTAGAAAAAAATTAAAACTCTCAGAAGATGTCTATGACTATCAGAAAAGATAAAATAGCTTTTTTTGAAAAGTCGCTTTTTGATTTCTTCCGCAAAGCGGGGCGGGAGCATTTGCCGTGGCGCAAAAAGAAAATCACGGCCTATGAAGTGTGGGTAGCGGAAGTGATGCTCCAGCAGACGCAGGTTTCGCGTGTTATCGGTTATTATGAGCGCTTTTTGAAGCAGTTCCCAATCGTTCAGAAACTAGCGCGAGTTTCGTGGGAGGAATTTCTGCCATATTACGAGGGGCTGGGTTATTACACGCGTGGCCGCAATATGCTTGAAACGGCGAAAAAAGTGGTGAAGGATTACGGTGGAAAGTTTCCACGGGATAAAAAACTTTTGGAGACATTGCCAGGTGTCGGTCCCTATACGGCAGCAGCTATCATGAGCTTTGCCTACGGTGATGATCATCTGGCTTGGGATACGAACCTGAGGCGGGTGATCGGGCGATTTTTTTTCGGAACGAAGAATTTTGCTTCTGTCATTCCGGCCTACGAGCCGGAATCTAGATCCCGGGTTCCTCCGAAGGTGGGCAGGCAATCCGGGATGACATTAAAAAAGTTAGAGGAACAATTTTCTCTCCCCGCGAAAACACTGAACGCGGCGCTTATGGATTTTGGGAGCGCCTTGTGTGTCGGTCGGCCCAAGTGCGAGGCCTGCGCTCTGCGGAATCGGTGCGTGTACTATCGAGAGAAGGGGAGACAGGAAACAGTCAGCAGTCAACAGTCAACCCGCCTGCCGGCGAGGCAGGCAAAAAACAAAGGAGAAGATAAGAAACAAGATTGGAAAAACGCGCAGGTATATGTTTTTTTGCATGAGAATCATCGGAAATATTTTTCATCCAGCAAAAGGCAGTTTAGGCCGTTTGTTTTACCTTCTGGTTATAATACACGCTCCGGCATCAAGAAATATTTTCAGGAGAAATATCAATTGACACTTTCTGTCCGGCCACCTTATAAGAAAGAGAGTATCAAAGGAAAACAAATATTTTTTGTGAATGCGCAGATTCTTCTCGGGGAGCCGGTTTTTCGGGTGTTTCCGAAAAAACCCGGAAAAGAGTATAATAACGGGTATTAAACCCGATTTTACTAGTACTACACTCACTTCGTTTGGTAATAAAAACCAGGACATTTTTTGTTCCGAGGGGCATAAATAATAATATAATTGTATGGGAAAGTTTTTAGGGCTATTGGTGGTTCTCGTCGTTCTTGGAGGGGGGTTTCTCATTTTTGGCAAGGGTGGGCAGAAGGTTGAGGCGCCGGTTATTTCCACACCGACTGCAGAGGTGGGTACACCAGCCGCGCCGGTTGGTACATCAGCCGGGGAGACAAAGGAAGTGGTTGTGAAGGCGAGCAGCTGGGCGTTTGATCCGGCGGAAATCCGTGTCAAAGAAGGGACAAAGGTAAAAATTACCCTGCAAGGGGTTTCCGGTACGCACGCGTTTTCTATCCCCGAATTGGGAGTGAACAGCCAGACGGTGAGCGTGGGGGAAACGGCGACGGTGGAATTTGTAGCCAGTAAGAAAGGAGAATTCTCCTTTAAATGTTCCGTTTTCTGCGGTGAGGGGCACAGCGGTATGACGGGGAAGCTTATTGTTGAATAAACGTGGCATTCTTTGCAAAAGCTGTCCTAACCTGGTTGGGGCGGCTTTTTTGCACTGGTAAAAAGTCCCAAGAGTGCTATACTGAAGAAAAATATTTATGCAATTGCGCTCATTCAATGTCTATTTCTTTTTTCTCCTCCTTTTTGGGGTGGGGATAGTGGTGTTTTTTGTTTTTGAGCCGTTCTTGACGGCTGTCGTGGCGGCTGCTATTTTATCGGCTCTTTTCAAACACCCTTACAATACCCTTGAGAAATGGACGAGGGGGAGCAGGGGCTGGAGCGCATTCCTTACCTGTCTTCTGGTGATTTTCATCGTTGTGACGCCGGTTTTTCTGGTACTGAGTCTCGCTATAGGTGAGGCCAACAATCTGTACCACACTTTGAGCGAGGAATCGGCTCTGGAAAGAATTATCAACAAAAATGTCGAAATAGCTCACACTGTTCCGTATCTGAATATTTTCTTCGATACGGAGACACTCAATGAAGGGCGGATCTTAAGTGATATCAAAGAGTTCAGCCAGAACGCTCTCGGTTTGCTCCAGGCCGCGTATCAGGGGATTACCAGTTTTATTTTCTGGGTATTTGTGATGTTCTTTTCACTTTTTTATTTCTTGATCGATGGCAAACGGATGCTGGGGCGGCTTATGGGGTTGAGCCCCTTGAGAGATGAACATGACAGACTTCTCATCAAAAAATTTGTTTCCATCAGTCGAGCCACACTCAAGGGGACGATTGTCATTTGCATCATCCAGGGTCTTTTGGGAGGGTTTACGTTTTGGGTGGCCGGCATTCCATCGCCGGTTATTTGGGGGCTGGTGATGACGCTCTCTTCGATTATTCCCATGGTCGGATCGGGACTGGTCTGGCTTCCGGCCGGTATCATTATGCTTTTGCTTGGGAATATTTGGCAGGGAGTTTTCATCCTTGCGGTGGGGATGGGAATTATTTCGGTGATAGACAATGTCCTTCGCCCAAAATTGGTTGGCAAAGACACGCAGATGCATCCGCTGCTTGTCCTTTTCGCGACTCTGGGCGGGATATCACTTTTCGGGTTGACGGGTTTTATTATCGGACCAATTGTTGTCTCTCTCTTCTTGGCTTTGGGTGAGATTTACAGCATCGAGTTCCGTGATCAGCTCAAAGAATACAACCAATAGCGAGCTTGTAAGGGGTAGTTTCTTAGCTTTTTAGAAAAATCCTTGTTTAGAATCTACAAGCTATGAATGGGTGGCAACATCTTCCGGAAACTATAGATCCGATCGCCGGCACGATCGGATTTTTTTCGGTGCATTGGTATGCGGTGTGGTTTCTCATCGGATTTTTTGTGATGTTTTTTTTCGCGCTTCATCTGACACAGAGAGGTGTTGTGGCGTATCCTCGGGACGCAGTTTTCGATATGTTGGCAGTCCTTTTTTTCGGCGCGCTCATCGGTGGGCGTATCGGATATGTGCTTTTGTATCATCCGGATGTTTTTCTCGAGAATCCAATTATGATTTTCTCCCCCTATGATTTCGGGCGCGGGGTATGGACGGGGCTTTCCGGTATGAGCTATTACGGAGGATTGATCGGGGTAACTGTAGCTTTGGTTTGGTTTAGCGCCAGGAAGAAGCTTTCTTTTTGGAAGATGGCTGACTTTGCGGCTCTTTTGGCTCCGGTAGCCATATTTTTTGGACGATTGGGGAATTTTTTCAATGTGGAACTCCCGGGGAGAATAACCGCAGTTCCGTGGGGGATGGTGTTTCCGGGGACTCTGCCGAGAGGAGTCTTGCGTCACCCATCCACTCTGTACGAAGCTTTTTTTGAGGGGGTGGTTCTTCTCGGCATACTGTTGTTTCTACGACGCCAGGCGCGTTTTGATGGAGCCCTAGCCTGTTTTTTCTTGGCGCTGTATGCCGGCGTTCGTTTTGGCAGTGAATATTTCCGCGAACCGGATCCGCAATTGGGGCTTTTTTTCAATCCGCCAACCGGAGGATTTACTCTCGGGCAGATACTCTCTTTTGCGATGTTGTGCATAACAGTGGTGATTTTCGTGTGGCTCAAACGAAAAAATCGTGTTAAAATAGTACACAACGCCTAAACTATTCTTCATTTTTTCTATGTTCGATAAAAAAATAATCACTGTTCTCGTCGGGGCGCTGGTGCTTGTGACGGGCTTCGTCTATTGGGGCCTCTCGGATGGGGGGCAGACGGTGGTTGATGATGAGACGGCGATTGTTTACTATTGGGGCGATGGCTGTCCGCATTGCAAGATAGTCAGTGATTTTCTCGAGGCGAATGATATCGCCAGCAAAGTTTCCTTTGAAAAGAAAGAAGTCTGGAGCAATAAAACGAATGCTAGTGAAATGGGGCGCCGGGCAAAGGCATGTGGTGTCAAGCCGGAGGGGATGGGGGTGCCGTTTGTTTATGGTGGGGATGGAAAATGCTATATTGGTGAAGTGGATGCCGTCAATTTTTTCAAGGTAAAGAGCGGTATGAGTACGGACACTTCTTCTGAAACACAAAGGTAATTTTCATGGAACTTTCTTCTTCTTACTCAAACGGGCCTCTGTATAGTCCGCAAAAGCGGGCGCTGGATATTGCCGTATCCAAGAAAACCGTTTTGGTTTTGAAGCCACCACGGAATACCCACATGCTGCCGGGATGTTTGCCTGAAGTTTCCAAAAAGCGGGGGCTTGACGGAGCGCAGAAGGAAAAGCAGACGCTTCTCATGCAATTACAAGAGCGTTCATTAGAAGACGTTCTCTGGCGCTTTTTCCGTAAAGGGGAACTTTACTATCGATTGGTGAAACGTATTTTTTTTCGGCTTATTCCGGACATCACCCCTCACAAAATGCTCTACGGCTCCTTGGTGGGCGGGGTGGCGTTTGGGATGGTCTCCATGGCCTTTATGGAACACTTTTTCGGGCCAGGCGTTTTCGCCCGTTCCTCGGATTCGGCGCAGGAAGTGACAATTTCGCCAACCGGAGTAGCGGCGGTGTCTCAAACGGACGCAGATATAAAACAAACCGGTTACAATAGCGATACGGACATCTTTTTTGAATATTTCAATGAAGCTTCGGATGTACAATACAAGGAAACAGTCAAAAATATGGTCAAGGGGTATCCGATTGAAGGAATGCTCCCCTATATTTTTGAGCAAGACCGACTGACATCCGCTTTTTTGATTGGCATTGCCAAGAAGGAAAGCAACTGGGGCAAGCGTATCCCGGTCTTGGATGGGCAGGACTGTTTCAACTACTGGGGTTATCGGGGGGTGAGGAGGCTCATGGGGACAGGTGGGCACACTTGTTTCAATAGCAGCAAGGATGCCGTGGAAACGGTTGCCAAGCGTCTCAATACGCTTATCCATTCGGAAAAATTGAATACTCCGGAGAAAATGATTGTTTGGAAATGCGGATTCAGCTGTAGCGGGCATAGTCGTGAAAGTGTGAAAAAATGGATCAGCGACGTGGATATGTATTTCAAACAGCTGAGCGACGAATAGGAAAAGAGAAAACGTGGGAAATCCCTTGTATAAGGGATTTTTTTGTATTTATGGGGATAAAATGATTGACGGAAGGTGAAAAACTTGGTATTATTAGGCTTGCGTTTCAAAAGAGTTTTTGCTGTTTTAAGCCATTTCTTTGAGAAGGCAAAAGTTAGTGTGTCTATGAAAAATTTCTGCCAAAAATTGTTTTTTGCCAAAAGCGGCCTGTATTCTTGTTTGGCCTTTTTTTCTTTTGGATTGATGAGCGTTTTGCCCACAGCGTCTCAGATGATTCCCGATATTTCTCTTTCGGAAGCCAAATCTGTGGGCATGGTCACGACAGAAGAAGCAAACGAAAACGCTGCCGAACTTTGCCGCCTGCAGTCGGATGTGGCGTTGTTTACGGCTTTGCAGGAGCAAAAGAATGATATCCTTCAAACTGATACTTTGTGTGATAAAAAAACTCAAACCATGGTTAAGGCGGTAGGAAAAGGGGATGTCCACTTTGATAAGGCCTTGGGTGATACGATTCGAGAAATGACTATTGGTTACCCGATGGAAAAGATGGCGCCGATTATCGCCAGATACGATCGGGAAGTTGCGGCGCTCATAGTAGGCATCGCCAAAAAAGAGAGCGATTGGGGAAAGCACAGCCCAAGCGATCAAAGTGGAGCGGATTGTTTCAATTATTGGGGGTACAAGGGGGCGGGAAGCCGTGGTGTGGCGATGGGGCATGGCTGTTTTGGTAGCCCTGAAGAAGCGGTGGTAACTGTCGGTGATCGTCTTCGAAAACTCGTTTCCTTGCGTCAGACAAGCGAACCGAAAAATATGGTTGTTTGGAAATGCGGCTCCAGTTGCAAGGGTCACAGCCAAGAGAGCGTGAAAAAATGGGTTGCTGACGTTTCTCTTTATTATCAGCGTATAGTGGCGGAATAATTTCTTTTCGTAATCCCAATCTCTCGATAGCTATCTCTCGAGAGACTTTTGTTTTTGATTCGTGGTTTTTCAGGTATAATGGTTCTATACCGTAGCGGGGGCAAACTCTTGAGTAAAAACTATTTATGTCGTGGATTGGAGTAGCACTTTTCGGGTATTTTTTCAATGCCGTGACGGCGATTTTCGATAAGTATCTGCTTGCCGAGCGTATCAAGACGCCGGCGGTGTATGCTTTTTTTGTTTCTTTGTTCAGTTTGTTCGTTCTCATATTTATTCCTTTCGGATTTCGGTTTTTCAATTGGCAGACAACGGGGATCTTCCTTTTTTCGGGGGCTTTGTTTCTTTATGGGTTGGTGGCTCTGTATACTGCCGTGAAAGAAAGTGAAATTTCCCGCATAACGCCCTTGGTTGGAACAGTAGTTTCTCTTGTTGCTATCGGAGTGGGATTTTTTCCAGGAACTTTTTCAGAAACCGCTTTTTCTTTGTCTCATATAGTGGTGCTTGTTTTATTGATCGGCGGTGGATTGCTTATTTCTTTCGATTTGCCACTGCGAAAACAGGAGCATATCTCTTCTTCTGTCGTTATTGCGGGTGTGGCTATGGGGGTATCGCTGCTTCTTTTGAAATACGGATACGCTGATGCGAATTTTGTCAGCGGTTTGATATGGTCGCGGATAGGAATGTTTTTGGCCGGGCTCTCTCTTTTTTTGGTACCAACGTACCGTGGGCAGATTCTGAATGAAGTGAGCGCATTTTCCGGAATTTCCCGTTCGGTAGTCCATACGGGAGCGATCTTTGTGATGAATAAGCTCTGTGCCGGAGGAGCGAGCCTCCTCATTATTTATGCGACCTATCTCGGCCCGGTTTCTTTCGTACAGGCGCTTTCCGGGATGCAGTATGTTTTTCTCCTTCTTTTGGCTTTGCCGCTTTCTTTGCGTTATCCTCAAGTGTTCGGTGAAAGGCTGTTCTTCTGGGATTGGTTTCAGAAGGCTTGCGCAATCATAATTATCGGGCTTGGTTTGTGGCTCTCTGCCACGAGTGGAATAAAACTACTTGTCTAAATTCTTAATACCTAATACATAATACATAATACCTAATACCTAATACCTTTTTTCATTCTATGCGTCATTTGTTGAAAATAATCGGGAGAGTTGTATTGATTATTGTCACATGCACAGCCCTCTTGTTCGGGTATTTCAATCTTCCGGGGCCGGCTCCGCGTGAGGATGTGCAGTTGGGGATGACGTTTTCGTCACGCTATGCGACAGACCTCGGACTCGATTGGAAACAGACGTATTTGGCGCTTCTTGATGAGATCGGAGTCAAGAAATTGCGTCTACCGGTGTATTGGGATCTCGCGGAACCGAAACAGGGCGAGTATGTTTGGGATGATCTTGACTGGCAGCTTAAGGAAGCAGAGAAATATCAGGTAGAGGTTATTCTCACTATCGGCCAGAAAGTGCCGCGTTGGCCCGAGTGTCATATTCCGGAGTGGGTGGGCGCCGATAGCGAGAAACGACAGACTGCCCTCTTGTATTTTATGGGTAGGGTGGTGGAGCGTTATAAAAGCAATCAGACTGTAACAATGTGGCAAGTCGAGAACGAACCTTTTTTGGCTTTTGGGATATGCCCACCACTCGATAAAAATTTTTTGAAGCAAGAAGTAGCTTTCGTAAAAACACTGGATCCAATTCGTAAAGTACTCCTGACGGATAGCGGGGAACTTTCATTTTGGTATGGCGCGGCCAGTCTGGGGGATGTTTTCGGTACGACGATGTATCGGCGTATTTGGAGTCCAAAAGTCGGGGGGTATTTTACCTATCCGATTGGGCCGAATTTTTTCCGGGTCAAAGCGTTCCTCATCAATATCCTCGCGCATCAGTACAACATTATGGTTATCGAATTGCAGGCGGAACCATGGGCATCCGGCTGGATAGTCGATATTCCGCTTGAAGAGCAGTTTCGTACAATGGATGAGACCAAACTGCGGGAAAATGTAAAATACGCCAAGCAAGTCGGATTTGGGGAAGTGTATCTATGGGGTGGAGAATGGTGGTATTGGCTCAAAGAAAAAAAGAATTACCCGGCTCTTTGGGAAACGGGAAAGGAACTTTTTCGTGAACAGCGGTAACGTGGGAGTTTAAAAATTATTCTGTAGAAAAGATTTCAAAAGTTTTTAGATGAACCGCGCCAAAGCAATTTTGCCGACATGGTTCCCTAAAAAACATTTTGAAACCTTTTCTACATTAGCTTTTATATTTTTCATTGATTTCATATGAAAAGGTTGGTTCTCATCATTCACAATGTTCGCAGTGCCCATAATGTCGGATCTTTGTTTCGAACAGCAGACGGGGTTGGGGTACAAGAGGTTTTTCTTACCGGCTATACCCCGGCGCCTCCAAAGAGAGACGCGTTATATCTTACCGATGCGGAAAAATCTTTCAAGAAAACTGCTTTGGGGGCCGAGAAGTATGTGGTGTGGCAAAAGCAGTCCCCTCTCGGGAAAATTATCACGATGCTCAAAAAACAAGGCTATAAGATCGTGGCGCTCGAGCAGGCTACGAGAAGTATTGATTATCAAAAGTATGTTCCAGAAGCTCGTGTGGCGCTTATCGTCGGGAATGAAGTTCACGGCGTAGATGCGAAAATCCTGAAACAATGTGACACAATTATCGAAATCCCGATGTACGGAGAAAAAAATTCGCTCAATGTGTCGGTGGCCGGGGGCATTGCTCTCTATCAAATAAAGGGTACAATGAAGAAAAGGGAGTGAATCCTTAACAGAAAATACACACAAAATTATGTTTCGACGGATCACTTTACCTCTTATCATTTTGGCGATTTTTGGAATTTTCATAGCGAGATGGCAAGGAGCTGCTCTTTTTGCGAATCTTGTGTGGGCAGAAGATACTTCTCTTTTCCCCAAGACAACATCCTCCCTGTCATTGCCCATCAGCACGCGATCAACAAGGGTTGAAACAGAGACAACCTCCGGGCAATCTGTTCCAGATGTAACGAATACGACGGTTGCGACACCAACATTCACTATTCCGACCTCGACTACCGCTATGCGATCGACAAACAGCACAACAAGCACAACTTCCGGGCAGACTCCTTCCAGTATTGTGTCACCAACAACTATTCCAACTACCAATACACAATCGATAAGCAGCGGGACAGGCACAACTTCCGGGCAGACTACTTCCAATACGGTGTCACCAGTAACTGCCCCGATTACCGCTACGCGAGCGACAAACAGCGGAGCGGGAACATCGTATGTCGCTCCGGTATCAGGCGCGGTGCAAGTGACAACAACAACTCCAAATG
Source organism: Candidatus Moraniibacteriota bacterium (assembly GCA_030648835.1). Lineage (GTDB taxonomy): Bacteria > Patescibacteriota > Minisyncoccia > Moranbacterales > UBA1568 > UBA1568. The sequence continues at coordinate 99,905 of JAUSGT010000003.1, forward strand.
CTGAGCGTGTGGAATACTATGGTCAAAATCAACAGGGGAACACCGAAACATATTTAGGCGCGGCGGAAAATACGTCCTCTGGGACGTGGAGTCTGGATATCAATGCGGCGAATCAGTTGCCGAACGGTGTTTATGATGTCTCCGCGAGAGCTGAACAGAGAGACGGAACGGTGGTAGAGAGCCGGCCCGCTCAATTGTATGTGGCAACTCCCGAAAATCCGATTTCACAAGAGGAAAAAGAGGTGTTTAAGAATTCAGAGAGAGATACGGATGGTGATGGTATTTCCGATAAGGAAGAAATACGACTTGGGCTCAATCCAAAATCGGCCGATACCGACAAAGACGGTTTTATTGATGGTGACGAAATCAAAAACGGGTTTGACCCACTGAAGTTTTCGAGCGGTGATAAGAGTGACAAGATAGTTTTTGAATCGCCAAAAGAGCTTGTAACAAGTACTGGTGGGGGTGAGCCAATCAAGGAGAAAGAGAGTGACAAACGTTTCAGAGTAGATATGATAGAGCTGGTTGAAGCAGGCAGTGACGGGAAAAAGGCGACAAGATTTTCAGGGAAGGCTTTGCCAAATATGTTTATTACACTTTATATTTACAGCGATCCGATCATTGTGACGGTAAAAACGGACGAGGATGGCAACTGGACGTATGATTTGGACAAGGAATTGCCGGATGGCGATCATGAAATCTACGTAGCCGTGACGGATAATGTTGGAAAGATTTCCGCGCAAAGTGAGGCCATCCCTTTCGTAAAGACCGCTCAAGCTGTCGCGATAAAACCGGCGGCTGCCGCTTCGGCAGAGGCTTTGCAGAACGCTTCGCCACTCGAGCGTTCACGGACAGAGTTTATCATCATAGCCATCATTATAGCCATGAGTTTCTTGGGGATAGCACTGGTAGTGATCGGCCGCAAGTCATCCATAATTCAATAAATGGCGTTCATGTTGAAAGGATCATTTAAAAAAGGTTTGGATTTTACAAAACGGAACCCGACAATTCTCTACTCGTTGTTTTTGATCGTTGCCGTGACCGGAACCTTGTTTTTTAACAGTTACTATTCCCTCCAAAAATTTCAGGTGACATCCGACGCGCTTTTGAAAAGCAAAGCGGTACTGGCGGAAAATATCTTTCGTATTTTGGGGAGCGATATTCTGAAGGACCCCACCCTGTTGCAGAACAAGCTTGATCGGATACAAGAAGAGAACAGCGATGTGACGAATGTGGCGGTTTTTACGCGTCCAACCGATGAAGCCCCTTTCTCTGTCGTCGCGTCGACTGATCATGAAATTATTGGGACGGTTGTGGAAGAGACGTCACTGCCGTATCTTATCGCATGGCAGGACGCGCGGATCGTTCCGGCATTTCTCACCAATGAGAATGGCAAGCGTTACTGGAATGTCATTAAGAAAGTGACCGATACGGATGGTCGCGGATTGGGGCTGGTACTTTTTCAACTCTCACTTGAAGAACACGATGCTTTCGTGCGAAAAGCGATTTTGCAGGTGTATGGTGTCGCTATTCTTTCACTCATCCTCGTATTGCTTCTTCTTATGAATCATATGCGCTTCTTCCGTTACGCTTTGCGCGTTACAAAATTGGAAGAAGTGGATCGGATGAAAGATGACTTCATTTCCATGGCGAGCCACGAGCTGAAGACGCCACTCACGGTGTTGCGCGGGTACATCGATCTTTTGCGGGATTCCATCGTGAAGCCCAGCGCCCCGGAAACGGAAAAACAGACGACTGAATATTTGGGGAATATGGATACTTCTCTTCTGCGCCTAAACAATCTTGTGGAAGATATTTTGAATGTTTCTCGTCTCGAACAAAACCGTCTGCCCATCGGGTTGCAATCTGTCGATATAGGTATTGTGCTAGGTGATTTGGCGAAAGAATTTTCACTGCTTGCCAAAAATAAAGGACTCGTATTCCAGTACGAACCAGAAGTAATGCCGCCGGTTACCGCTGATCCGGAGCGTATGAAACAGATACTCATCAATCTTTTGGGTAATGCCGTAAAGTACACGGCAGCGGGGAAAGTGGAGCTTTCCGCCAAGGAAGTGGAGGACACCGTTGTCGTGACGGTAGCCGATACGGGGTTCGGTATTTCTTCTCAATCTCTCGAACACTTGTTTTCGAAATTCTATCGCGTGAAAACCGACCAAACGGCCACAATTTCCGGCAGCGGCCTCGGTCTCTGGATTTCCCGAGAAATTGCGCGTAAGATGGGGGGGGACCTGACGGTTGAAAGCATCGAGGGTGTCGGATCACACTTCCGTTTGCGTTTGAAGAAACACTCGAAGTAATAGATGGTTGTACATGGTATGCCCGGTAGTAGAACTTTGAAAGTAATAGAAATGAGGTTATATCTTTTGGAAAGTACAAATAGAGTAAAAGATGCTTTTAGATTACGGTAATTTTAAATAGTTATTCAAAGTTTCACTACCGGGTATGAATAACAAGAAAAACAAGATAGCGATTTTTGACATCGATGGAACGATTTTCCGTAAAAATCTCCATTTCGAGCTGATCAACGAATTGACGTGGATGAAAATTTTTCCCGCTAAAGCACGCAACACGTTGACGGAAATTTATACGAACTGGTTGGAACACGAGGGGACGTACGATGACTATCGCCAGGCTCTTGTGAGCCTTTATTCCGAGCACATCAAGGGCTGTTCGCAGGATGAAGTGCTCAAAGCCAGTCGGGTCATGGTTCCTTTTCATGCCAAGCGCACCTATATTTTTGCGGAAAAACTTATCAAGAAATTGCGTGTCGATGGATATCACTTGATTGCGGTTTCCGGTTCACCTGTCGAGGTGGTTGAGGAATATAATCGGAATTATCTCAAATTTGACTACGCGTTTGGGAGTGTCTACGCCATGGATGACGAAAAGCGCTATACGGGCAAAGCGGAGTTCGAACCTTCCAAAAACAAGGGGCATGTGGTAGAACAATATATGTATGAGCATAAACTCACCTTTGAAGGTTCCTATGGTGTGGGTGATACGGAATCAGATATCAGCTTTCTCAAACTTGTGGAAAACCCGATTGCTTTCAATCCCAATCAGAATTTGAAAGCGGTGGCAGAAAAAGAACAGTGGAAAATAGTCGTGGAGAAAAAGGATGTCGTTTATGAAATAGAGCCAGGATGCTCTCATAGTCCAAACATATGAATATCAATAAAGACCTCGATAAGTTCATGCTCGCGACGTTGTGGCTATGGTTGCCATTCCATGCTTTCTTTGCTCTTATCAAGGAGCTTATGGAACGTTTTGATAAAAAATAACCTGGTATGGCGACTCTCACCAGGCTTTCTCCTATTTTCTTACGAGGATTACCGCTTTTGATGTGGATGGGAGTAATTTTCTTTTTTTCTTCTCTCCCCGGGAGCGAACATCCTTACCAAGTAACGCTTTCATACTATGTGGAACGCAAGGGAGCGCATGTTGTTGAATATGCGGTACTTATGTTTCTCTCGCTGCGTTTTTTACTGGTCACTTTCCCTCGAGAAACATTTAAAAAGATTTTTCTTCTGGCGGTGGTTTTCTCGATCGCGTATGGAGCAACAGATGAACTACATCAATTTTTTGTGCTCTATCGGGGGGCCAAGGTAAGTGATGTTTTGGTGGATGGTTTTGGTGTTCTTCTGATGGGGGCGTTTATCTGGTTCATTATGGGGATGCGGCGTAAAAAGGGAATGACAGTGGATCGCAGGTGAAGTTCATTTGGGAATAGACTTTTTGTAGAATAAAAAAACTCCTGTCTTTGTGACAGGAGTTTTTATGTGAGAGAAGTTTACTTCACTGATTCGACAAATTTTTTGAAAATGTCAGGATTTTCAACTGCGAGCTCCGAAAGCACTTTGCGGTCGAGGGCGATGTTTTTGGTCTTCGCGATGGCGATGAACTGGCGATACATTATGCCATGTAAGCGGAGGGCTGTGTTGAGGCGGGTAATCCAGAGACTGCGAAAACTGCGCTTTTTGGAGCGGCGGTCACGCCGAGCGTACTTTCCGGCTTTGATGACAGCTTCTTTGGCTTTGGTGAAGAGGTTCTTGCGTCCCCAACGGAAACCTTTGGCAGCTTTCAAAACATTCTTGTGGCGTTTCTTGGTCATGACGCCTCTTTTGATCCTGGTCATATGGAGAAAAACGAATTATGAATTAGGAATTGTGAATCTTGAGCGGAAAGAAATTTTTTGATTCCTTATTCCTGATTCTTGATTCATCTGGTTAAAACGAATAGGGGAGGGAATTCTTGATGTTCTTGGCGACTGCCGGGTAGACGCTGTTGTCTTGGCGCTTGGCTCGCGACTGTTTGCCGCTGTCGCGGGAATTGTGATGATTCTGGCCGGTGGCGCGAGTCTTCAATTTTCCGCTGCCGGTAATTTTCACTTTTTTGCTGACTGATTTTCTGGTTTTGAGTTTTGGCATAACTTTGAAAATTTCCAATTCCTAATGTCTTATCAGGATTCTTATTAGAAATTAGATATTAGGTATTAGATATTTTGTCAACTTATTATTCCGTTACGATGAGAGCGGTAAACCCCATCGGACCACGTTTCACTTCTTCTTCGAAACGGTGTGGGATGGCGATACTTTTGAGGAATCCGGTGAGATTTCCTTTGGCTTTCTCATACATCGCTTTTTCCCGACCGCGGAGCACTATTTCGACACGCACCTTATTTCCTTTGGTGAGGAATTTTTCCGCTTGCGTTTTTTTAAAAAGAAGATCATGTGTGTCGGTGCGGAAGCCGATGCGGATGCCTTTGGTCTCGACTTTTTTCTGTTTTGATTTGGCTTGCTGCTCCTGCTTGGCTTGACGATACTGGAGTTTGCCGAAATCGGTCACTTTGCACACCGGAGGGACTGCCAGGGGAGACACTTCGACGAGGTCCGCTTCTTGTTCCCGTGCCAATTGTAGCGCGGCCGCAATATCCATGGTGCCATGATTGATACCGGCGATATCGATAACCACTACCTGCGGGGCAAGAATCAGTTCATTCACGCGCGAACGAATCTTCAACTGCATTTTCGGTTTCGGTCGATTGTGACGTCTTCGTCTCACTTTATTTTTTTCAAAAATTGTGTGGAGTTGATGGGAATTGCACCCATGTCCAGAAACATTTTCCCAAAATATTCTACAAGCTTAGAGTGCTTTGTGTAATGAAAGAAGTAAAAAGCAGACAAAATCTCCATTCATTTTTTTCTTTCGCAATACGGCTGAGAAGAAGAAAGAAAAAGAAACTCTTCGGCCGTCTCGATTATATGACACCAGAGATTCCTTACCGAGAATCGGGATTCTGATGGCTCCGCGCTAAAATTTAGGCGAGAGCAAGAGCGAAAGTTGGTGCGAACGCTTGCGCGATCGCATTCTTTGCTTTTGTGATGAAGTTTGCATTTATCATCGTGAGAACGATTTTTACGATCATGTTCTCAAGATCGGCTTGCCTATTTTGAAAGTACGCCCTGTCGAGTCTAAACAACCCCGCACTACTTGCTTCGCAAGAAGTGCGGGGCAGGCCCTTTTTCTTGCAAACAAGGATTGCGCAATTGTCTACGATCTCATTGCCCGATTTATCCTTCTTTTGGCGTCGCGTTTACCAATATCTGAGCGCTTGTCGTAGGACTTTTTTCCTTTTCCAACAGCAAACTCCAACTTGACAAGTTGTTTCCTAGTATACAGGCGGATAGGCACGAGTGTCAAGCCTTCGGTGCGGTATTTCCCGATAAGAGAGCGAATTTCCCGTTTACGGAGGAGGAGTTTACGGGGGCGACCGGGTTCGTGTGTCGTATCACGATGGGCATGGGCATAACGGGGGATGAGAGCGTTCGTCAGGTACAATTCGTCCCCTTTGACCGTCACGAAGCTGCCTTTGAGGCTGGCGTGGCCTGTTTTGACCGACTTTACCTCCGATCCGGTCAACACCAAACCAGCCTCGAAGTGTCCTTCGAGGGCATAGTCGAACCCGGCTCGTTTGTTGGTGGCGATGACTGTCATAAGCGTGTACCTGTACTGTAGCGAAAGAAGGTGCTTATGGCAATGACAAATTTCTATTGAGTGATAAAAAAACAGCTCGTCTTGTGGATGTGAGGTCTACAAGTTGAGCTGGGTATCCGGCGTAGCGGAAGTATTTTTCAGCGGTTGATATTGTCTGTGCGGTCCGGCCCGGTACCGACTTGGGTGATGGGGACGCCGATACGCTGTTCGATGAATCGCACGTAGTTCTGGGCGGCTTGAGGCAGGTCTTCGAATTTATGAGTTCCTCGAATTTCCTGTTCCCACCCCTGTACGGTCACGTAGCTTGGAGTAACGGTTTCCAAACAGTTGATGACACCGGATGCCTTTGCGCAGAATCCGTCAGCGAAATATTCCGTGCACACCTGGATTTCCGATAGCGTGTCGAGGATATCGAGTTTGGTAAGCCAAGCTTCCGTGAGGCCGTTCACTTTGACGGCGTATTTGATGGCAGGCAGATCGAGCCAGCCGCAGCGCCGATCGCGTCCGGTCGTGGCGCCGCGTTCATCACCGCGTTTTTGCAACAAAGCTCCGGTTTCATCGAGCAGTTCCGTGGGGAATGGACCATTGCCGACTCGTGTCGTATAAGCTTTGATGATGCCGATGACACGGGTGATGGCTCGGGCCGGGATGCCGAGACCGGTACACGCTCCGCCGATCGTGGTGTTGGATGAAGTGACAAACGGGTAGGTGCCGTGGTCGATATCGAGCAAGGTTCCTTGAGCGCCTTCCGCCAGGACGAGCTTGTTGTCAGCGAGCGCCGAGTGAATGAGATCCACCGTGTCGCTTACAAATGGCCGGAGATCCTCGCAGGCCGAGAAGAATTCCGCGAGAACCAAAGCATCCTCTTTTTCATCGATACTTTTGAGGTAGTCATCAACGCGCAGTCGCGTCTTTTGTTTGAAGAGGGGTGAAAGTATGTCGCCCGCGCGAAAGCCCAAACGGCTTATTTTGTCGGTGTAGGCCGGGCCAATTCCGCGCCCCGTCGTCCCGATAGCATGTGATTTTTCCATCCTGGCATCGCGATCACGGTGGAGCGGCAAGATGAGGTGGGCATTGCGCGCAATGTGGAGACGTCCGCGAATGTTTTGGACGCCTTGTTTATCGAGGGCGGCAATCTCTTGGCAGAGCGTGATCGGGTTGATCACCATACCGCCTCCGAGTATGCAGAGCGGTCTCGGTTGCAGAATGCCGGAGGGGACTTGATGGAGGACCGTTTTCTGACCATCGATAATGATGGTATGGCCGGCATTCGGTCCGCCTTGGAAGCGGGCGACAATGTCGGCATTTTCAGCCAGAAAATCGGCGCCTTTACCTTTTCCTTCATCGCCCCATTGAGTACCTAAAATCACGGTGACTGGCATGTTGTGCTCCTTCGTTATCAGGAAAACGCCGTTAAAAAATTGGGAAAAAACCTTTCGTATCATACTCTCATCGCTTATTCTGTCAATTTCATTTCATATATAATTGAGACAAAAAAAGAACGGCGCCAAGAGTAGCACGCCGCCTTGTTTCGCAAAGCTTTGCGATAAAATTTGTCAGCTCGTTGTGACACGTACGGCCATTTGTTGTTGACCGGCTCCCGAAAAGCGGAGCCATGTGTACGGGTCATCACCACGCTTATGCAGCTCGGTGATGTTTTTCACTCCGAGGTGGCCGAAGCCTCCGCGCATGAGCTCATCGTCCTTGTCCCACCAGTCGAGCAACGGTCCGCGATTACGTACCCAACCATCCACACCTTCCGGTGCCGACTTGGTAATGCCATAGCGATCCGAACTCCGATCGTTGATAGCGCCGACACTGGCCATCCCACGGTAGCGATTTTCCATGAAACCGTTGATCTCTCTTCTGAGGTTTTTGATCTCAGGCGATCCGGACTCGTTTGCTGCCGCCAGCCACTCTCCGGCCATGACTGTATGGGCGCCGGCGAGCAACGCGCGCACTGCAAACCCAGGACCGGAAATGCCTCCATCGGCGATAATATCCGGAGCATGAAGCCCTTTGGCCTTGAGGTATTTCTGAGCAAAGCGCAGTTCACGAATCAGCGTCCACATGGGAACGCCTACACCGGTTACTTGGCTCGTCGTGCATATGGAACCCGAACCGATACCGGCTTTGACGGCATGCACACCGGTTTCGGCCAAGCGCACATAACTGTCTACGCTTGCGACGTTGCCGGCGATGACTGCTCCACGATCGGCGACAAGTTTCACTACACGTTTGGCTTGTTTGATGACGGGGGAACAATTTCCATGCGAGCTGTCGATGACATAGATCGCTACGCCAAGTTGGAGTCCGCGCTTTACGCGCAAGATATCCCTGTTATGAACGCCGATGGCCATGCCGACGAGAGGCTTGCCGTTATGCCAAGCAGGATTTGCATGGCGTACGTCTTTGACAAAATACATGCCGTGGAAAATACCATTTTTATCCATTACCGGCAAGACACGGCAGTTCTTTTCGTTTAATAGCCGATGTCGGATAGTCTCAAAGGGGGTTTCTGGAGACACCGTTTTCAAGTGCTTCAGTGGTTTCATCCACTTTGCAACAGAGTGTTCCTCTTTCCCTTCCCATGAGATGTCACGGGCGAATATCATCCCCACCAATTTTTTCCCTTCAAGAACGGGATATGTCGAGTGGTGGGTGCGTTTGTATGTTTCCTCCACTTTACGAATCCGATCATTCATCCGCAGGCATATCGGCTTGGCTTTCAGAAACGGTTTCGTATTGACGGCTTCCTTGGCCCAGGCCAGCTGTGTTTTTGCAAGACGATGACGAAATATAACCGCAGCGCCACCGATTTTTGACATAGCTTGAGCCATTGGTGTGCCGGACACCGTGTCCATAGCGGCTGCCAAAACAGGCGTGTTCATGGTAACCGGACCAATACGCGTTTCGAGAGACGCCGCTTTTGGGTCAGTCTCGGTGTAGAATTCACGGTAGGAAGCTTCATACAACGTGTACCCCGGCGTGATGTTGACGGCAGCGTTTTCATCGAGATTCGGGTACAGTGCCGCATAAATCATTTGTGCCACAGGGTGCATGGGGTGCATGGATTTGCTCCTTGGTGAGGGTTGATCGAGATGCCAAATGTTAAAATAACTATACAGACGATGATACAGGATAGAGGGTGCGGAGTCAACTTTGAACTCTTCCCTTTTTGGCTTTTATACGCTACGATAAGGAGTATGAAAATGATTTTGGAACGGGAAATTCGGACTGTTTTGGAAGCGTTGCAAAAAGCGGGAGCTCTGCCTCCTTTTCCGTTGCCGGAAATTCTGGTGGAGCGGCCCAAAGAAGATCAATTCGGGGAGTACAGTTCGAATGTGGCTCTCATGCTTGCCAAACAGGCGAAGAAAAATCCGATGGAATTGGCGCAGATAATAGAATCTGGAATCTTGAATCTGGAATCTGGAAACAAGAATGAAATTATAGAGAAGATTGAGGTGGCAAGTCCCGGGTATATTAATTTTTATCTTTCCCAGAAAGCTTTGGGGGCCGTTGTGGAAGAAGTGCTGGTAAAAAAGGATCGGTACGGGGCCGGTGAAATTGGCAAAGGAGTGAAAGTAAATAATGAATTCATTTCTGCCAACCCGACCGGGCCGCTGCATCTTGGCAACGGACGGGGTGGATTCTATGCCGACGTATTGTCACGCGTACTGCGTAAAGTTGGTTATGATGTGGTTAACGAATACTATGTGAATGATGCCGGGGAGCAGATTCTCAAATTGGGGCACAGCGTTCTCAAGGATAGTGAAGTGGTGTATGAGGGGAATTATGTTGATGCGTTGCATCAACGAATCATGAATCATGAATCAGGGATCACGGAAGAAAGTGATTCTAAAGAAGCAGGAGCATGGGCAGCGCAGGAGATTTTGGAAAACATGATCAAAAAAACAGTCGAGCAAGCGATGCATATTTCGTTTGATGTTTGGACTTCCGAACGGAAGCTTTTCGAGGATGGCTTGGTTGATGAAGCAATCGAAAAACTGAAATCTGCAGGAATGACTTTCGAAAATGAAGGGGCCCTTTGGCTGAAAACTTCCGAACAGGGCGATGACAAGGATCGTGTGCTTATCAAAGCAGACGGCAAAAAAACATATTTGGCATCCGATGCGGGTCATATCCTGAGTTATCTCAAGAGCAAGGTTGATACTATTTTAGAAACTTTTGGTGCCGATCATCATGGGTATACGAAACGTTTTGAAATTGTTGCTCGGGCGCTTGGTTTCACGGGTGAGATTCATTTTACGTTGGTGCAGCTGGTCAAGGTAGTGAAAGACGGCGAGGAAGTCCGCATGAGCAAGCGGGCGGGGAATGTCATCACCATCGACGAGCTGATTGAGAAAGTAGGACACGATGTGGCGCGCTTCTTTTTCCTTCTGTACGCGCCGGAAACCCAAATGAACTTTGATCTTGGGTTGGCCGAAGAACATTCGGAGAAGAACCCGGTTTTTTACGTCCAGTATGCTCACGCGCGGCTTGCCAGTATTTTGCGAAAAGCTGAGGAGGAGGGTTTCACAAAAAATGGCGGTGATCTCAATCTTCTCGTCCATCCGAAAGAGCGGGGACTGATTCGCGAGCTTATGTTCTTTCCGGAACTGATTGAAACGATTGCCCGAGATTTCTCCGTGCACAGACTGCCGCAGTATGCCATCCGTTTGGCCGATAAACTCCATTCTTTTTATGCTGACTGTCGCGTGCTGGATGAAGAGGATAAGCCGCTCACATACGCCCGTTTGGAGCTTATCTCGGCGGTGAAAATCGTTTTGGCAGAGACGCTCCACGTGATGGGAATCACGGCACCGGAAAAAATGTAATCCCGTTGAAACGGGATTACCCTGAGCGGAGCATCGCTAAAGGCGAGCGGAGTCGAATGGTCTTTATTATCGAATGATCAGATATAAAAAATGCTCAAGAGATACAAACAAAGAAAGAAGTACAAAAGGGCGCTCAACTTTGATGAGAAAGCCCTTCATTTTATGGTCAAGGTTTTTGGTTCGGCAGCTCTCTTTTTTATTGCCGCCATCGGTATGGATGCGTATCATATATTTCATTAAACCAGTATGTCTTTTCGTATCACTTTCTACCTCGTTCGCCATGGCGAATCGGAAAACAACGTGAGCAATATCGCCAACTCTCTGCCGGAAGAGATACAATATCACCTTACCAAAAAGGGGCGAGAACAGGTCGAGGAAACGGCCATGCTGTTGGCGAAGAATGGGGCGACCGCGATTTTTGCCTCACCGCTTCTCCGGACCCGTGAAACGGCAGAAATTATTTCCGAAAAAACCGGTTTGCCGATCGTATTTGATGAGCGCTTATGCGAACTGGGCAATGGTATATTCAACAATCGTCCAATACGGGAATTTTTGGAGAAATACCCCGATCCGCATATGCGTGTCAGTCCTGATCCGGCAGATGGCGTAGAAAGTTTGATAGACATGCGTGGACGGCTCGAAAGCTTTCTCCGCGATGTGGAGAAGCGTTATCCGGAGGGGAAAATAATAGTTGTTTCTCATGGTGATCCGTTGGAGCAATTTCATGGTATCCTTACCAATGAAAGCCCCGGTCAGTCGGCTTCCGGTTGGATGCCCGAAAACGCTTCGCATATGGAAGTAAAGTGGGAAGCGAAATGAGAGGGGGGCAGACTTGCTAAATAGTGAGACAAATAAAATGCTGTATTCGGAATATCTTGTTCGGTCGGCGGAAGATGTTTGTCATTTTTGTAACCCGCGTGATCGGAAGTTTATCGAAAACGAGGGAGCTTTTCTCACGTATGGCATTGCCCCCTATCATAAACATCATTTATTGGTTATACCGAAGAGGCACGTGCAGTCTTTTATGGAACTTGCCCGAGATGAAGCAGAACAGATATGGGATATCATCCGCAAGGCGAGCGCTATCTTGCTTGAACTGGGATACGAAAGCTATACTGTGGTCGTTCGGGAAGGGAAGAATGATGCCAAGAGTATGAAACATCTGCACTATCATATTATTCCGGAAGAGCACATCGGCGATTTGGATCACGAGGGGAATAAACGCGTTGTGATGAGCGAAAAAGAAATCCAAGCCGTTTCCCAAGACATTCAAAAAGCGATGCAAAAGCTAACGTTTACCGGGTTGTAAGCGAATATATGTTTAAAAAAGTGGACGCCAATGTAAATTTTCCGAAGATGGAAGAAGCCATCCTTCAGTTTTGGGATGCCGAAAAAATATTTGAAAAATCGATACGTCAGCGAGAAGGCAAGGCAGGCTATAGCTTCTATGATGGACCGCCGTTTGCGACGGGGACACCGCATTACGGGCATATCGTGGCGAGCGCCATCAAAGACACCGTACCGCGCTACTTCACGATGAAAGGTTTTCAAGTCGAACGCAAATGGGGTTGGGATTGTCATGGCCTGCCGATCGAAAATATCGCGGAAAAGGAATTGGGCATCACGCACAAGAAAGAAATTGTGGCGTTGGGCGTAGAGAAGTTCAACGAGATCTGCCGCTCCAAAGTCCTGGAATACGTAGCGGAATGGAAAAAAGTGATCCGCCGTTTCGGCCGCTTTGCCGATATGGAGAACGCTTACAAGACGATGGACCTCGACTATATGGAATCCATCTGGTGGGTGTTCAAAGAATTGTGGGACAAAGGACTCATCTATGAAAGTTACCGGACGATGCATATCTGCCCGCGCTGTGAGACGACCTTGTCGCAATCGGAAGTAGCGGAAGGCTATAAAGATGTGAAAGACTTGGCCGTTACGGCAAAGTTCGAGCTGGTTGACGAGCCGGGAACTTTTGTTTTGGCTTGGACAACAACACCGTGGACGCTTCCGGGGAATGTAGCACTGGCTGTAGGCAAGAGTATCAGGTATCAAGTAGTACGTATTAAGGGAGAAAAAGAAAAGTACATTGTGGCAGAAGATAGGGCAGAGGGCCTGTTTAAAGACAGGGAATATGAAATTATTGAAGAATTCAAAGGAGAAGAACTCGTGGGTAAATCCTACAAGCCGTTGTTTGATTATTATACTCAAGATAAAAAACTGGAAAACCGTGAAAATGGCTGGAAGATTTATCACGCGGATTTCGTAACGACGGAAGTGGGGACAGGGATCGCCCATGAAGCGCCGGCCTTCGGTGAAGAAGATATGGAGTTGGGGAAAAAAGAAAAATTACCTTTCGTTCAGCACGTGAAGATGGATGGGACGATGAAAGATGAAGTAACAGACTTTGCGGGAATGTCGGTGAAGCCCAAAGAAAATCCGCAGGCTATGGATGTGGAAATTATAAAATATCTAGCTCATACAGGGCTGCTTTTTGTCAAAGAGAAATATGAGCACAGCTATCCGCATTGCTGGCGTTGCGATACGCCGCTTCTCAACTACGCGACCTCTTCATGGTTCGTCAGTGTGACGAAAGTGAAGGGGCGGGCTTTGGAATTAGCGGAAAGTATCCATTGGTCACCGGAACATATTAAAGTTGGGCGTTTCGGCAAGTGGTTGGAAGGGGCGCGTGACTGGTCTATCAGTCGGCAGCGTTATTGGGCCTCTGTTATGCCACTTTGGAAATGTGATTGCGGAGAGATGAAAGTGTTTGGTTCGGTAGCAGAACTTGAAAAGGCGAGCGGGAAAAAAGTTGCGGATCTTCACAAGCATATCGTTGATGAAATCACATTCCCCTGTGAAAAGTGTGGGGAAATGATGAAGCGTATCCCAGACGTTTTGGACACGTGGTTCGATAGCGGTTCGATGCCATACGCGCAGGCCCACTATCCGTTTGCGGACAAGGAAAAATTCGAGAAGAGTTTTCCGGCGCAGTTCATTGCTGAGGGCATCGATCAAACGCGGGCCTGGTTTTACTATCTTCATATCATTGCCACGAGCATCAAAGACAAGGGTGCCTTTCAGAATGTCGTTGTCAACGGTATCGTGCTTGCTGAAGATGGCAAGAAAATGTCGAAAAAATTGCAGAACTATCCGGATCCGATGACCATACTGGATAAATACGGCGCGGATGTGTTGCGTTTTTATCTTCTTTCTTCACCGGTGGTGGCTGCGGAGAATCTCAATTTTTCCGAGCGTGATCTGAACGACGTCAGTCGCAATGTTTTCCGCATGTTGTGGAATTCGTACTCGTTTTTTACCACATATGCTTCCATAGATAATTGGGAACCCAAGAAAGGCGCGAAACCTTCGGAAAGTATTTTGGATAAATGGATTCTTTCGGAATTACAGCTTCTGATTCAGGAAGTGGAAAGCGCCATGGAAAAATACGAACTTTCCAAAGCGACGCGCCTGTTCACACCGTTTATCGACAACCTTTCCAATTGGTACATCCGCCGCAGCCGCAAGCGCTTCTGGAAAAGTGAAGACGACAACGACAAAGAAAATGCTTATCAGACTCTGTATGATGTCTTGGTGACGCTTGTAAAAGTGATGGCGCCCTTCACGCCTTTTCTCTCTGAGGAAATATTTAAAAATTTGGCTGAGGAAGAATCCGTACATTTAGCAGATTGGCCAATCGTAAAGAAAGAACTGATTGATGAGAAGTTGAATGAAGAAATGAGAACTGCGCGTGACCTCGTGACAGAAGGATTGAAACTTCGTTCCGATGCAAAAATCAAGGTGAGACAGCCACTAGGTGTATCAGGTATCAGGTATCAGGTATCAGGCGAGATGCAGGAAATTCTCAAAGAAGAATTGAATGTGAAAAATATTGTCGTTGATGAAAAACAAATTGGAAATATCACTCTCAATACTGAAATTACTGAAGAACTCAAACTCGAAGGGGCAGCGCGGGAAATCATTCGAGCTATCCAGGAAGGGCGCAAGAAAGCCAAATTTAATGTTGAAGACAGAGTTATTCTTGGCTATCAGGGCAAAGAAAATGTTTTTGCGAAATTTGAAAATGAGATTGCCAAAGAAGTGCTCGCGACATCTGTACAAAGAGGCAACCTTGCCGATGCCGAATACAATGAAACTGTTGAACTGGATGGCGAACAGTTCAGTTTTTCGTTGAAAAGAGTGTAAGTTGAAACACTTGTGGCAAGAATCTTCCAGAGAGGCTTGAAATTTTTTCGATCCATCGTTACGATGGCACCGTGCTCGAAAAAATTTCAGAAGTGAGTGAACCGCTGGGTGAATGAGTGTCTCTCGGGAAGATTGCTTGCCATCAAATGTTTTTGAATTACATTTTTACTTTACAACATGGAACTGCGTTACAACGCCATCGTGCTGAAGAAAAAAGAGGTGGGAGAAACCGACCGTTTGTATATGCTATATACATTGGAGCAGGGCAAGATCCAGCTGGTGGCCAAGGGAGTGCGCAAGTCGGAAGCCAAGCTGGCAGGTCAGTTGGAAACGCTTATGCAGGGGCTCGTTATCGTGGTGAAGGGGAGAGGCACGGGGAAAATAGCCGGAGCGGTGGCGGAAAAGAATTTTCCCCATCTGCGTACCGACGTGGATGTCTTGAAGCGGGTGCTCGAAACAGTCAATATTTTCAACCGGTTGGTGGATTTCGACGAGCCGGATAAAGAACTCTTTCAGTTGCTTTCGATGTATCTGACACTGGCCAATGATTTGGCGAAAGAGAAAAAAGAGAAAGTGCTTCTCCTCACGGAAGGATTCCTTTTCCAGCTCTTCGCGCACCTCGGATATAGGATCGAAACCGGTGTTTGCGCCGTATCGGGGGAAAAATTGCATTCCGGTGAGCAGCATTTTTTTAGCCCGAGTGCGGGAGGGATGCTTATGGGGGAACATTCGTACGATACCAAAAACGCTTTTCCTGTGAGCGAAAACACGATCAAGTTGCTCCGCCTCTTTCTCGGTAATCGTTTGGAATCTTTGTCTCGTGTCCAGGTGGACTCCAGAGAATTGCGTGAAGTGGAGCAGGTCGCCACGCGGTTTTATCAGTGGATAGAGAGGTAAAGAATATCTAATTCCTAATATCTAATACCAAATCAATAACCAAATACAAAAAATATCAAAATAGATAATAAAGAATCGGTATCGCGATCGCTTTGCGCGGTTTGGTATTGAGGCATTAAGCATTCATTAGATATTAGAAATTAGGTATTAGATATTGGACGGCTAGCGTTGTGAATAAAGCTCACATTTGATAAGATAGACATATTGGAAAATCAACACACAGCATCTCTAAACTTATGGCTCTTGAAGAATTGAACGAAAAATTGCACGGGCGCGATATTCATCTTGATCGAGCTCGGCCCCATACGGCTTTTGACCCCGGACAGATAGTGGTTGATCCACATGTTTCGGCCCAGTTCAAAAAAACGGAAGAGTGGCAGGCACCGGTGGCGGAAGAATCACTATCGACAGCAGAGCTGGCGGTAGTGGCCACTCGGGAACATCGGTGGCGGAAGTGGGTGGCTATCGGATTCGGGGGTATTGCTCTTCTCGCGTTTGCTTTGGGAATCGTTTACAAGATACACGCGATGCTTTTTGACGAAACGCGTGTTGTAATATCCATCACCGGGCCGAAAGATGTCGCCAGCGTCGAAGAAACTACTTTTACTGTCGCATATTCCAATAAAAATTGGGCCGGACTTGCCAATGCCACACTGGTTTTTTCCTATCCGGATTCATTTCATTTACAGGCCGGGAATTCAGCGCAGATAAAGGGTTCCTTGGCGGAAATTCCTCTTGGGGAAATCAAGGCGAATACGGAGGGAAAGATCCTTGTCACGGGAAAATTTTATGGATCCAAAGGTGACCTGGTACCCCTCAAGGCAACCCTGCGTTATTCGCCGAAGAATGTCGCTACTGTTTTTGAAAAGACCGCGCAATTTGTCGTCAATGTAGGGTCTTCTCCACTCTCGTTTGAGATTACGGCGCCACTTGAGCTGGCTACGGGTCAGGATGTGGTATACGTCGTTGATTACGCCAATAAAAGTGATGTATCATTTCCCAATCTGCGGGTGAAAATGGAATACCCCGATGGGTTCCAATTTGTCAGTTCGGAGCCGAAACCTTCCGAGGGGCAGTCTGTCTGGTATGTAGGTAACTTTGACGCGCAGGCCAACGGAAAAATTACTATCCGTGGCGTGCTTTCCGGCGCGCGCGAAGAGCACAAGAGCGTGCAAGGGATGATCGGGTTTTTTCAGGGTGAAGGAAAGTTTGTCGCGTACGCGGAAAATGAGCGGCAGACACGGATTATCGCGTCTCCGCTTTCCATTTCCCAAACAGTCAACGGGTTGACGGATATCGCTGTCAATCAAGGAAACACTTTGCGGTATGTGATTCGCTTCAGAAACGACGGCGATGTTGGCGTACGCGATGCCATTGTCACCGTAGATATCGATCCAACCATGCTCGATATGAGTCGGTTAACACCGGGAAACGGCGCTTATGACGCGGCGCGCAAAGTTATTATTTGGAAAGCCTCGGGTGTTTCAAGTCTCGGGAAACTTGAACCGGGGGCGGAAGGCGAAGTATCCTTCTCTGTTCCTGTGGCGGAAAAAATTGTTGTAACCGGTGAAAAAAATATTTCCGTCAAAACCGTTGCCAGGATTGATAGTCTTGATATACCGACGCCGATAGGATCGAATAAGATTATTAGCAGCAATACGCTCTATGTGAAACTGAAATCCGCTGTGGGTATAAGCACGGCAGTTTTGTATACCGATACCCTTTTCCCCAATAGTGGTCCGGTCCCGCCGAAAGTCGGAGAGTTAACGAGTTACACAATACACTTGAGTGTAACCAATTCTCTGAATGACCTCAGACAAACACGCATTTCGGCTATTCTCCCAACCGGCGTTCATTACAGTGGAAAGTATGCCAAGACAGAAGAAACGGTCACTTTCAATGAACGTAGTAATGAGCTTGTCTGGGAATTGGGGACATTTGCTGCGACAGAGGGGAAGCCGCGTGAAATTGTTTTTCAGGTGTCTGTTACCCCGAGTCCGGACCAGGTCGGAGAAAGACTGGTTCTGGTGAGTAATATGGTTTTTACTGCTCAAGACACATTTACCAATCAGGAGATTCGTATCGAAAAGGATAAACAGGATAATTTTCTCAGTGGCGACACCGTATACAACTCTTCTTTTAATGGGAATGTGAGTGTAGTGCAAAGAGCCGATTAAACAGATGTGCGATGGGAAAAATATGTTGGTATGGCAACAACAAAAAAATAGCGGTGGGCGACGCGTCGGAATGCTCACTACGAAATCCGGAGTGTTGCAAACTCCGTTTTTTATGCCAGACGCGACGCGCGCGACGGTGCGGGGAGTGACTTCGGATGAATTGAAAATGAGCGGCACCATGGCGCTCGTTGTGAATACGTACCATCTGATGCTTCAGCCGGGGGAAAGCCTTGTGAGGCGCGCCGGCGGTGTACATACGTTTATGCATTGGGACAGGCCGATTCTCTCCGACTCGGGAGGTTATCAGGTATACTCGCTTATTCACAAGAATCCACAGATGGGGCGGATCACGGAGGAAGGCGCGGAATTCCGTTCGGTTCTTGATGGAACCAAACATTTGCTCACGCCGGAGCGGGCCATCCAAATCCAGTTCGATCTCGATGTCGATATGATGGTGGTTCTCGACGATCCGCGGCCCAATAGCGCTCCGGAAACAGAAGTAAGAGAGGCGGTAAAGCGGACTTTGCGTTGGGCACAGCGCTCCAAAACAGAGTATGAAAAACAAGTTGCCCTTCGCGGGTTAACGGGGGAAATACGTCCGCTGCTCTTTGGAGTGGTGCAGGGTGGCATGTTTCGGGAAGAACGCAAACGCTGTGTGGAAGGATTGGTCGAAATCAATTTCGATGGCTATGGTTTTGGAGGGCGGCACATCGATATGGAGGGAAATTTTTTGGAAGATATCCTCTTGTATACCGCTTCGCTCATTCCGGAGGACAGCCTGCGTTTTGCGCTCGGTGTCGGAACGCCGGAGGATATCGCTCGGTGTCATGCGCTCGGTTGGGATATGTTCGACTGCGTGATACCGACGCGCGAAGGGAGACATGGCCGTTTGTTCGTTTGGAAAAGTGAAGTCATTCCGAGCGTGAGCGAGGAATCTCGAGATTCTTCAGCTGCGCCTCAGAATGACAGAAATTTTTACACGACAATAAATATCTCAAATGCGCAGTATGAAGAAGATTTTTCTCCGGTCGATCCGACATGCGATTGCGAACTGTGTACGAAATACACGCGCGCCTATCTGAAACATCTTTTCAAGGTTGGTGAACCATTGGCTGCGCGGCTTGCCTCGCTGCATAATCTTCGCTTCTACGCGAAGCTGATGGATCTCCTACAAAAAGGATAAAAGCGCTCTCATTTTTGAGTAGCGCTTCAGAGCGTTGGGAATTGCCTCCTGTGGGTGGGGAACCGGTAGGGCGGATAAACCCTTCAAACAGTTTTAGCAGTCGGATATTTTCCGGGTGCGGATAATAGTGTACGAACTCCCGTTGCAAGTCGATGCACTTTTGTAATAAACGCTTTCCCTCCGCATCGAGCATGACGTATCCGGCACCAATCTGGTCGTGGTGGGCGAATGCTTTCCACAAAGCGCCGATACGCCGGATGTATTTGGTAACACGTTTTCTGCGGATGCTCTTTTCCGTTTTCATTCGACCTCCGGAGGGGTAGGTTGTCTTTCTTGCGGGAAGAGTAAGGGCCACACTAGTACAGCCGTGAATACATACGCGGACAGGATGATGGCAGGGAGGTCTTGCATCGCAATTTTTACAAAACCGAGAAGATGAGCAAGCAAGAGCCCCGAAAGACAGACAAGACCGAGACCGCCAATAATTGTTTTGATCATGAGTTCCTCTGTCGGTAGGTGTGGGTTGAAAAAACAGGGGTTTCCCTGTACTATGAACTTGTTAAAGAATGATGCAAATGTACAGAAAATAAGCCTTTTTGTCAAAAAAGTATGGCAGAAGAAAAAAACGATTTAATGGAGAAAATTGTGTCGCTGTGCAAGCGCCGGGGTTTTGTATTTTCGGGGAGTGATATTTATGGCGGTCTGGCTAATTCTTGGGACTTTGGGCCGTATGGCGCCCAGCTCAAGAAAAATATCAAAGATCATTGGTGGAAATTCTTTGTAGAAAGTCGTGATGATATGGTAGGTCTGGATGCTGCTGTTATTATGAATCCCAAAGTGTGGGAAGCCAGCGGTCATACAGGAAATTTTTCCGATCCACTTACTGAGTGCGGTAGTTGTCATACACGTTTTCGGGCCGATCAGATTGATATGAGTCAGCCCTGTACGCATTGTGGCAAGGGAAAGTTGGTAGAGCCGAAAAATTTCAACCTCATGCTGAAGACATTCCTCGGACCGACAGAAGAGACGGCTGATGTGGCTTATCTCCGACCTGAAACGGCACAGGCCATGTTTATAGATTTTGTGACGGTGCAACAAACCAGTCGCAAAAGGTTGCCTTTCGGGATAGCGCAGATGGGCAAGGCTTTTCGTAATGAAATCACACCCGGCAATTTTATTTTCCGGACGCGTGAATTTGATCTTATGGAATTTGAGTATTTTTTCAATCCCAAGAAAAGTAATTGGGAAGATCTTTTCGAAAATTGGAAACAAGCCATAGAAGAATGGATGAAAGCGGTGGGTATTGATATGGAGCGGGTGAAAGCGGTGGAAATCCCCGATGGTGAGCGAGCACACTACTCCAAGCGCACGATTGATTTTGAGTTTTTGTATCCGTTTGGTCAGAAAGAACTTTTTGGTCTGGCGTATCGGACGGATTATGATCTCGCTCAGCACGAAAAAGCCAGTGGCCAGGAACTCCGTTATCTGGATCCGGAAACCAACGAGAAAGTTCTCCCACATGTCATTGAACCGGCATTTGGCGCCGATCGAGCGATGCTGGCTATCCTCCTTTCTTCCTACGTGGAAGAAAAAGGCGACGAAGAGATTCGAGTAGTGCTGAAACTGCCGAAGAAACTCGCGCCGGTGAAGGTGGCGGTGTTTCCACTTATGAAAAACAAACCGGAACTGGTGGCCAAGGCCAAGGAAATATTTGACACTCTCAAAGGAGATTTCACTTGCGAATTTGATGATAATGGCAATGTGGGCAAGCGCTACCGTCGCCAGGACGAGATCGGTACGCCGTACTGTGTGACGGTGGACTTTGATACGATCGGAGCAGGGGAAGACAAATCGCTCGAAGGCACCGTCACTGTTCGTGACCGCGATACGATGCAGCAGGAACGCGTCCCAATAGAGCGTCTCAAAGGGTTCTTTGCGGAAAAGTTTTAGCTTGATTCGTAATTCTTGACTCTCTTTGAAATGAAATATCAGAAATACACGCTTTCGAACGGCCTTCGGATAGTACTCTCGCCGATGCGGGATACGGAAACGGCGACAGTTATCGTGATGACTGGCGTGGGGTCGCGCTATGAGACGGAAAAGGAAAATGGCTTGGCGCATTTTCTCGAGCACATGTTTTTCAAGGGTACCAAGAAGCGGCCCGATACCCATACGATCAGCAAAGAGCTGGATGCTATCGGTGCGGAATACAACGCCTATACCGCCAAGGATCACACGGCGTATTATGCCAAGGTGGAGGCGCATCACTGGGACACAGCGCTCGATGTGGTGAGCGATCTGTTCCTTAACGCCAAGTTGGAACAAGAAGAGATCGATCGTGAGCGCGGTACCATCCTTCAGGAAATCAATATGTACGAGGATATGCCGGCGCGGCGTGTCGGGGAGCACTTTGAAAGAATGCTCTATGGAACCCACCCACTCGGGCGGGAAATTCTTGGGCCGAAAGAAAACATCAAATCTTTCACACGCAAAGACTTCATCAAATATTTGAATCGCGGGTATACGGCAGAGAACGTTGTGATTGGCGTGGCTGGGAAAATCAGTCCGAGAAAAGTAAAGAGGGAAATCGAAAAACATTTTGCCCATATCCGTGTAGGCTCGAGACCGGCGTTCAAAAAAATCAAGGAACAGCAAAGTGCTCCGGTAATCTCCCTCCATCACAAGAAAACGGATCAGACACACCTCATCGTGGGAGTGCGGGCCTATGATATGTTTCATAAAGATCGGTTTGCCCTCGCGGTACTGTCTGTCGTTCTTGGCGGCGGGATGTCATCTAGATTGTGGATAGAAGTCCGCGAGCGGCGTGGGCTGGCCTACAATGTTTCGACCGGCGTGGATACCTACCATGATGCCGGTTATCTCGCGACGCAGTGCGGTGTCGAACACGCGAATGTGGAAAAGACGGTAGCCGTGATTCTCGAGCAGTACAGAAAGATCAGAGCGGAGCTTGTTTCCGATGAAGAACTGCGGAAAGCCAAAGAGTATATGAAGGGGCACTTCGCCCTCGGTATGGAAGGTTCGGACGATGTGGTCGGCTATCTCGTTACCCAAGAAGTCTTGCGTCACGAGGTGATGCTCCCCAAGGAGCGTATCAAGATGATTGATCGTGTCACGGCTTATGATATCCGGCGTGTCGCCAGAGATATTTTCCAGAATAAGAAACTGAATTTGGCGGTTATCGGACCGCACACGTCGGAAGCGAAACTTTCGAGAGTATTGAGGTTGGGATTCTGAATCTTGGCATGATGGAAGAAAGGGTGTAAGCTATGAAGTCTTAATACCTGATACATAATACGTAATACTTCCCGCACTATGTCAGACGAACGCGTCGCTATCGGAACAAATATCGCTGTGCGGCTGGCTTTGGTTGTTTTGGCGGCATACTTCCTTTACTTTGTCCGAGATGTGGTTTTGGTTGTGTTGTTCGCGATCTTGACCGCGGCAGCGCTTTCACCTGCCATCAATAAATTGCGGGAGTGGCATCTTTCTCGGGCGGCCGCCGTCATTATCGTGTATGCGGTTTTGTTTTTGGGCGGCGTGGCGCTGCTCGTGATATTGCTCCCGTTGTTTTTTTCGGAAGTGAAAGAATTCCTCGAGAACTGGCCGGAATATGTCAAACGTTTGGATTCATTTCTTTCCAATCTTCAGGTATATCTGAGCACACTCGGAATCGATTTTCAGAAAGATCAGTTTTTTCAGGACATCGAAGGGAATGTCGCCGGATGGCTTTCTCACATTTTCTCCACGACGCTTGGGTTGTTTCAGAGTTTTATCCATCTGATAGGATTCTTTTTCCTTGCGCTGTATCTTTCCTTGGAGGAAAGGGGAATTGAGAAATTCTTTCTCCTGTTGACGCCAAAAGAGTATCACACGCAGGCGTTCTCGATCGCCTCTCGGATGCAGGGCAAGGTCAGTCAGTGGCTGGTAGGCCAGGCGCTTCTTATGCTCATCGCGTTTGTTATGTACTATATCGGACTGACTGTGCTCCACGTCCCGTATGCCCTGGCGATCGCCTTTTTCGGCGGGATAATGGAGATTTTACCGTATATCGGGCCGGTGATCGCGGCTATCCCGGCCATTATGATCGGATTTTTGGTTTCCCCCGTGCTTGGCGCTTCGGCTTTGATTTTTTACATCATCGCCCATCAGGTAGAAGCGCATATTATCGCTCCGCAAGTTATGAAACATTCAGCGGGACTCAATCCGGTTGCCCTCATTATCGCTATTTTGATCGGCGCGGAGCTGGCCGGTCCGCTCGGTATCATTCTGTCCGTACCGATCACGATGATGCTCTCCGTTTTTGTGGATGATATTTTGGAGAAGAGACAGGAATAAAAAAAGTATAATGTAGCAGGTATCACGTATTATGTATAATGTGGATACTGAAGTTTTCATATCTCATACCTGATACATAATACCTGATACGAGATACAACTATGGCTGGGATTCTCTACATTGTCGCTACTCCGATCGGAAACCTCTCCGACATCACGCTCCGCGCTCTTGAAACACTGAAAACAGTGGACGCGATTTTATGCGAGGACACACGAGTGACAGGAAAGCTTCTGTCACATTATGAAATCAAAAAGTCGCTTCTCTCGTGTCATGAGCACACGGATGAACGCAAGCTTGGGCAGATCATCGAACGATTGCGAAAAGGCGAGAACCTGGCTTTCGTATCCGATGCCGGAACGCCGGGGCTTTCCGACCCGGGCAATCGTTTGGTGGAGTTGGCGCTCGCGGCAGAAATTTCCGTGGTACCGCTCCCGGGGGTCTCGGCGCTCGCTACCATTGTTTCGGTGGCCGGTATCAGTATGCAAGAGTTTCTTTTCAGAGGATTTCCGCCGCATAAAAAAGGCCGAGAAACTTTTTTCAAGGCTGTGGCGGCAAGCGAGGTGCCGGTCGTGTATTATGAATCTCCCCATCGTGTGATGAAGAATTTGGAACTTTTACAAAAATTCGCACCGGATGTAAAGATAATTATCGGGCGAGAGCTGACGAAAATGTTTGAAGAAGTTGTGCGGGGGAGTATTGAGGAAGGGCTCCGGTACTTTGCAGAGCATCCGGAGAAAGTGAAGGGGGAGTTTACTATCATTGTCTATTGATGAGGTATAATGATGAGAAGAGAGTTGAGGCTTAAAAAGTTTTGAAGCCCGACAGTCGTGATAGACATATCGGGCTTCGGTTGGAGAGAGATGAGGTTACTGGGGATTACTGGTTACTGGCGACGTCCACGTTGCTTACGTGGGTGGCGATCCAGTTGAACCAGGCGCCGTTGGCGAAAGTGCAGTCACCACCGGTGTCACAGTCGGCTGACAGGTTGGTATAAACCAATCCGCCTATCAAGAGTACGACACCGAAACGGGCCAGCATTTTGAGCAGAAACTTCCTTCTTTTCTCTTTCTGCTCTTGCCGGCGTACGGTGCGCTCTATTATGGCGAGCTGAGACCTATTATAGGCATTCATTATGACTTTTCTCCTTTGGTTGGCGTTCAGTGATAAAATCACTCAGCAAAAATTGTTTATGAACTATTACAATTGTCCATTATACACTAAAAAACTGTTTGCGTCAAGTATATTATATGAGTAATGCCTCAAACAAGCCATTTTTTATCACTACACCGGTCTATTATGTGAATGGTAAGCCTCACATCGGACATGCCTATACGACAATAGCTGCCGATGTGGTTGCCCGTTTTCAAAAAGGAAGTGGCAGAGAGATCTTTTTCTCTGTGGGAACCGATGAACACGGCGCGAAAATTGCCGCCAAGGCAAAAGAGAGCGAGAAAGACCCACAAGTTTTTGTTGATGAAATAAGCGAAGAATTCAAGAAACTTTGGGGGAAACTTCATATTCAGTACTCGAGTTTTATTCGAACAACAAATCCGAAGCATATTGCCGCTGTGCAAAAAGTTTTGCAAACTCTCTCTGACACAGGAGCTATTTACAAGGGTTTCTATGAAGGCCTCTATTGCGTTGGTTGTGAACAGTTTAAAACGGCAGATGATCTCGTGGATGGCAAGTGTCCGGATCACAATAGCGTGCCGGAGCTCATGAAGGAAGAAAGTTACCTTATGAAGATGACTGAGCTTCAACCTGAACTGACAAAAAAAATTAAAAACGATGAACTGGCGGTACGACCAGAACGTTATAAAAAAGAAATACTTTCTTTTTTGGAAGGCGAGAAACTTGAGGACATTTCTATTTCAAGAAAAAATGTTTCCTGGGGGATCCCGCTTCCGTTTGATAAGACGCATACGACATACGTCTGGGTAGATGCCTTTTTGAATTATTTGACTGTCTTCGGGTGGGACGGTGATGAAAAGAATGTTCCCAAGGAATGGCCGGCTGATGTTCAATTCATCGGGAAAGACATTCTTCGGGTACACGCTACGATTTGGCCGGTGATACTTATGCATCTTGGAATCCCGGTTCAGAAGACTCTCTTTACCCATGGGCATATTCTTTCCGGAGGGAAAAAAATGAGCAAGACTCTCGGTAATGTCATCGCCATTGATGATCTTTTGGAGCGTTTTGGTGTGGATGGGACGCGTTATCTTCTTCTTTCGGCCGGTCCGTTCGGGGAGGATGTTGATGTTACCGTAGAGCGGCTTACGGAAAAGTATAATGCCGACCTGGCGAATGGTTTAGGGAATTTGGTTTCGCGGGTGGTGAAGCTCGCCTCAAACTTACAATCAACAACTTACCGCCAACAACAGGGGGGGGAGGAATACCCTGAAGATTTAAAAAAACTTCTGAGTGGATACAAACTTTCCGAGGCGCTCCAGTATATTTGGAAAAAAGTGGCTGAGGCGAACAGATATATCGATGAAACGAAGCCGTGGGAATTGGTGACAACGAATCAGGCCGAGTTTGAAACAGTTATGCAAAAGCTTCTGGGCGATATTGCTTTTATAGCGTCTTGGATAGAACCATTCATGCCGGAAACAGCGGAGAAAATAAAGCAGGCGTTACAAGAAAGGAAAACAGTACCGCTTTTTGAACGAATCTGATTTTTGTATCAGGTAGCATGTATCAGGTATTAGGCGATGTCTTGTTAGATTCTGCAAAAATACATGATACATAATACACGATACATTATACCTCTGGTATGCTTGATATTCACGCCCATTTGTTTTGGAAATCGTATGATACGGATCGTGACGTTGTGATTGAACGCGCTCGGGCAGCGGGGGTGACGAAGATGATCTGCGTTGGCACCGAGCCGGAGGATAATCCTCTCGCTATAAAAATGGCCGAAAAATATGAGGGCGTTTTTGCTGCGGTAGGGATACACCCACACTTTTTCAATAAGAATATTTTTTTGTGTCATTCCCGCGAAGGCGGGAATCCAGGAAACAAAGAAAATTCTGGATCCCGGGTCAAGCCCGGGATGACAGTCCTTGAGGGTTTGGTAAATGATTTAAAAAAACTGGCGAAACATGCGAGAGTTGTAGCTATCGGGGAGTGTGGCTTGGATTACTATTCGCATGACAAGACAAAAGTCATCACGGATGAGCAGAAAGCGTTACAAAAAGAGGGGTTTCTTGCGCAAATTGAGATTGCCCAAGAGCTTGGTTTGCCACTTATTGTGCATACCCGCCCATCTGTTGGGAGCATGGATGCCTACGCAGATGTCTTAAAAATTTTGCGTGATACAAAATACATGATACATAATACGGTTTTGCATTGTTATCAGGGTGATACGGAAATAACCAAAAAATTTCTTGAACTCGAAAACGTTTATTTCTCCTTTGCTGGCAACATCACTTATCCGGTGAAAGGGTCGTTTGTGGGAACGAAAAATGATGCGACTGAAACCGTGAAACTGGTGCTGCTGGAGAGGCTGTTTGTCGAGACGGACTGCCCATTTCTTGCACCGCAGAGCAAGCGTGGTCAACGTAATGAACCGGCATTTGTTATGGAAACGGCCGAGAAAATTGCTTCTCTCAAGGGGGTATCTGTTGGGGAGCTCAATCAAAGAGTGATTGAAAACAGCGAGCGAGTGTTTCGGGAAAATTGCTAGATTATATGGACTGGGCTATATTTGAGGTATTGAGGCGTAACAAATGATGCAAGAGTATGGATTTTGATTCACCAGAGGCTGTAGCGACATCAGCGGCAGAACAGCAGGCGCAGGAAGAAGCGGCGCAAAAAGCAGCAGCTCGGAGAGAGCGGGGGGAGGCTAAGGGGGCTGATGGCGGTATGTATGAAAGCGTGGAAGATGAAGAGGTAGCTTCCGCGGAAAAAGCACGCGAGGAGAAAGTGGCGCGCAACAAAGAGATCGCAGCGAGTCTAGCCAAGCTTGAAACACAGAGAAAAAAAGCCGAAGAGGTTTCTGCCAAACTTGCCGTGGATGATCCGATGGTGCGTGTTTATAAAGAGATACTGGTGTCGATGCAGAAAGAGAAGGACGAATTGCTCGCGGAGTTTGATGGAGAGCCGAAGCAGTAAATCCTTTTTGGTTGACGTATAGGCATTTCGCTGATACAATAGAAGCGCTTTTGTGTTTACTCAAGCGCTTTTTCTTATATAATTTCTTTGTTGTAAGTCAGTCACATGGAAATATCCATCGCCGCAGAAAAACTTTTCAGCATCGGGGGGCTCCCGGTGACCAATGCTTTTCTCATTGGTTTTTTGGTAAGTGTTTTTTTGATTCTTCTCACGCAAATTGTTGTGAAGAAGATGGCGCTCATCCCTCGCGGAGCTCAAAATGTTCTTGAAGTTATTTTTGAAGGGTTGCTTTCATTCATTGAAAGTGTTCTCGGAGACAAAGCTCAGGCGCGAAGATTTTTTCCGCTCATCACGACTATTTTTCTTTTCATCCTCGTTTCCAATTGGATCGGACTTCTGCCCGGCGCGGGGACTATCGGTCTCACGCATCTGAAGGATGGACAGGCTACCATTGTTCCCTTTTTGCGCAGTACATCGGCAGATCTCAATTTTACCATCGCGCTTTCGATTATCGTTGTCCTGACCATCCAAGTGAGCGGCATTATGGCTTTGGGCATCGTGAAATACGGGAAGAAGTTTTTTGTCAGTCCTTTTCATAAACCGTATGGTTTGGGTACCATTATGGGGCTTTTGGAATTGGTGAGTGAGTTTGCCAAACTGCTTTCTTTTTCCTTCCGTCTTTTTGGGAACATTTTTGCCGGAGAGATTCTTCTCATCGTGATGCTTCATCTGGTACCGTATTTCATCCCTTTGCCGTTCCTGTTTCTCGAGGTGTTTGTGGGGTTCATTCAGGCAGCGGTCTTTGCCATGCTGACCTTGGTATTCCTCAAGATGGCGATGATGGAAGGGGCTCACTGATTCCACTTTGGTGGAATCACCATGAGCCTGTCGAAGGGTAAATCCTTCGGTTTCGCTCCGGATGGACAGATATGGAAAATAGCTATATAATGACTCAATTGTTAATATTATAAATAATTTAATTAAGTAAAATATTATGGACACAGAAGCAGCCAAAATGGTAGGGGCGGCGTTGGCCATCGGCTTGGGAGCCATCGGGCCGGGCGCGGGCATGGGGATTCTTTTCAGCAAGGCCTTGGAGGCAATCGGGCGTAATCCGGAAGCACAGGGAAAAATCCAACTGACGATGTTTCTCGGTATCGCATTCACCGAAGCTATCGCCATCTATGCGTTGGTCATTTCTCTTATGATCCTGTTCTCGTAAAAAATTCACTCACAACTTACAACCTACAACTCACGACGAAGAAGGCATTTTCATATATTGGATGACATAGTTGTCAGTCGTTGGTAGTCAGTCGTAAGTCCGTAACTATGGAAGCTTTAGCGAATTTGGGTGTTAATTGGAAACTTTTTTTGGCGCAAGCAGTGAATTTTTTGATCCTGCTTTTTATTCTGCGTCGTTTTGCGTATCGCCCGATGCTCGACTTTCTGGAGAAGCGCAGTGAGCGTATCGAAAAGGGGCTGCAAGATGCTGAAGCGGCCACCAAGAAACTTTCTGAGATGGAAGAAAAGGAGAAGAAAGTGCTCACGGCGGCGCGGAGCGAAGCCAAAACCCTCATAGAAGCTGCCGAAACAGCCGCCAAGAAACGCGATGCCCTGCATCTGGCGGCGACGGAGGGTAAAGCCAAGCAATTCCTCGAGGAGGCGCGGACAAAGATCGAAGAAGAGAAAAAGAAAGTGCTTCTTGAGGCCAAGCGGGAAATCGCGGAAGTGGTGGCTCTTTCGGTGGAGAAGATCCTCAAAGAAAAAGTGGACGCGACAAAAGATAAGCAGCTGATTCAGGAAATGGTGAAGTAATTTATGCGTCCGACCGTTTCACAATATGCCCGTAGTTTGGAAGAGCTTTCCCAAGGAGCTACAGGAGAAGTGGTATCGGTTATCGCGAAAAACTTTGCCGGATTTTTGAGACGGCGGGGCGAGGAAAAGAAACTTCCCGCGATTCTCAAACAGCTCCAAAAAATCGAAGCGGAGAAAGAAGGGAGAATAGCGGTGACGGCTATACTCGCGCATAGTGCGGATGAAGCAACCAAGAAAAAACTTTCCTTACGAGCCGAAAGGCTTTTTCCGAAGAAAAAGGTAGAACTTTCCTACACGATAGATGGAGAGATGATCGGTGGAGTGGTGTTCCGGACGGATGAGGTTCTCTACGACGCGACCCTTTTGAATGAAATTTCATTATTAAAAAAGTCCCTCTTAAAGGCTTAAAAGTTGAAACCATATGAGCAACTCCCTTATCCAAGAGTTAAAGAAGAATATCAAACATTTTCATCACGAACCGAAAGCGGAAGCGATTGGGACGGTGCTCGAGATAGGTGACGGCGTGGCTCGTGTGGCTGGCCTCTCTTCGGTAATGGCATCGGAAATGGTGGAATTTGAGAACGGGACGTTCGGCGTGGCACAGAACCTTGAAGAGGGGGAAGTGGGGGTAATGCTTTTGGGTGAAACAGATGATATCAAGGAAGGGATGGTGGTAAAAAGCACGGGGAAGATCCTTTCTGTTCCGGTGGGAGAGGATATCATCGGCCGTGTCCTCTCACCGCTCGGTATCCCGATTGACGGTAAGGGAGATATCAAAGCCAAAACATTTTATCCGGTAGAAAAAATCGCGCCTGGCGTCATTACTCGCCAATCAGTCAATCAGCCGGTACAAACCGGTATCAAAGCTATTGATGCCCTTATCCCGATTGGCCGTGGGCAGCGCGAACTCATTATTGGTGATCGCCAGACGGGAAAAACGGCTATTGCTGTGGATACCATCATCAATCAGAAAGGTCAGGATATCATTTGTATCTATGTGGCCATCGGGCAGAAAGAATCCAAAGTGGCGCGTATCGTTTCCGAACTTACCAAAGCCGGGGCGATGGAATACACGACGGTGGTAGTGGCCGGCGCCTCTGATCCGGCGGCGCTCTCATTTATTGCTCCGTACGCAGGCTGTGCTTTGGGTGAATATTTTATGGATCAAGGTAAAGACGTACTCGTGATTTATGACGATCTTTCCAAACACGCGGTTGCCTATCGTCAGATTTCTCTTATTCTGCGTCGTCCACCGGGCCGCGAGGCGTATCCGGGAGATGTTTTTTATGTGCACTCGCGTCTCTTGGAACGCAGTGCCAAACTGAACAAAGAAAACGGTGGCGGTTCGCTGACCGCGCTTCCGATCATTGAAACGCAGGCAGGAGACGTTTCGGCCTATATTCCGACGAACGTTATTTCTATCACTGACGGACAGATTTATTTGGAAACCGATTTGTTTTACAAGGGTATTCGCCCGGCCTTAAACGTCGGTCTCTCGGTATCGCGTGTGGGTTCGGCTGCTCAGATCAAGGCGATGAAACAAGTGGCGGGGACACTCCGTCTCGATCTTGCCCAGTTTCGCGAGTTGGAATCTTTCGCGCAGTTCGGATCGGATCTGGATGAAAAGACGCGCTCACTCATTGAACGAGGCCGCCGAGCTGTGGAAATCTTGAAACAGCCGCAGTATGCCCCGCTTCCCGTTGAAAAAGAAGTGGCGGTGCTCTACGCGTTGACTCGTGGACACGTGGATGACGTGAAAGTGGAGGAGATCAATCGTTTCGAGCGTGAGTTTATCGCCTATCTCGATAATGAAGGGAAAGAAGTATTGGAGAATATTCTCAAAGAAAAAGCGCTGACGGAGGGAGTGGAGGAGATGATGAAGAAACATATCGCAATATTTAAAAAGAGTTTTATTATAGCGTAAATTGTTTCCAGTAATCAGAGAAGAATCGAGAATCGGGAATCAAGAATCAAGACTAAGACAAAAAAATCCTGATTCATAATTCTTAATTCATGATTCTAGCAAAGTATGGCATCAGCAAGAGACATTCGAAGACGTATCAAGGGGGTCAAGAGCACGGGGAAAATCACTCGGGCCATGGAGATGATTTCGGCTGTCAAAATGCGCAAAGCGGTGCAATCGGTAGTAGCGATTCGCCCTTTTGCCATCTCTGCTATCGAGCTGTTGAAACAGCTGGATGTGGCGACCAAGGGGGATAGCCATCCTTTGCTTACAGTGCGTCCGGTGAAAAAGGAATTGTATGTTCTTATCACGAGTAATCGCGGTCTCTGCGGCGCGTTCAATACTCAGATAGGAAGGAAGTTGCGTCAGATTTTGGCACAAGACACCGACCGTGAACAAGCTTTCATTACGCTTGGGAAGAAGGGTGAGACGGTAGTGAGACGGTTAGGGAAAGAGATCATCGCGTCATTTCCTCATGTGATCGGGGCTCCGACGGTTGCGGGGATGCGCGCCGTAGCGCGCGTCATCGTGGAAGAATTCGAATTTGAACGCGTGGACCGGGTAGTTATGGTCTATACGGACTATATCTCCGTTATGACACAAGAGGTGAAAGTGCGCGGACTGTTGCCGGTGGCAATCAAGGATACCAAGAAAGCGTTGAATGAAATCACGAATGGTACATCGCAGGCCGAGGCCGCCTCCGCAAAGCTTCTGCAGGCTGAATATATTATCGAGCCGTCGCCGAAGAAAGTACTGTGGCGAATGATTCCTCGTTTGATTGAGATGGAGCTGTATCACGCGGTGCTCGAGTCCAATGCTTCGCAGGAAGCGGCCCGGATGATGGCGATGAGGAATGCGACCGATGCCGCCAAAGATATGGTGTCTGACCTGACACTCGCTTACAATCAGATTCGCCAAGGAAAGATTACTCAGGAAATCGCGGAATTGAGCGCGGGTATGGCGGCAGTAACGAAATGACGCTTTAGCGTCATCCTGAGCAGAGCGAAGAATCTCGAATAATTCTACGGGATTCCTCGACAAGCTCGGAATGACATACATAATATGAGGATTTAACGAAGAACACATATGAATGCAGGAAAAATCATTCAGGTTATCGGGCCGGTAGTGGACGTGGAATTTGCGGATGGCAGCGAATTGCCGAAAGTGTATGATGCCTTGGAGGTGAAGATTATCGATGGGAAACTCATCGTGGAGACACATCAGCACTTGGGTGGCAATCGGGTACGAGCGGTGGCTATGGGGACGACCGATGGCGTGCGCCGTGGGATGGAAGTGGTAGCGACAGGAGCCCCAATTTCGGTGCCGGTTGGCAAAGCAGTTCTGGGGCGGATGTTCAACGTGTTAGGTAACGCTATAGATGGTAAAGATGAGGTTGTGGTAGAAAAGAGGCGATCCATCCATCGTACCGCGCCGGCATTTGATGAACAGTCGACGAAAGCGGAAGTCTTCGAGACCGGTATCAAATCGATTGACCTCATCTGTCCGTTTATGAAAGGTGGGAAAGTAGGGTTGTTCGGAGGGGCGGGCGTGGGGAAAACGGTGGTGATACAGGAATTGATCCGTAATATCGCGCAAGAACATGGCGGGTACTCGGTTTTTGCCGGTGTTGGTGAGCGGACGCGCGAGGGAAACGATCTCTACCATGAAATGAAAGAATCCGGTGTGCTCGATAAAACGGCACTCGTGTTTGGTCAGATGAATGAACCGCCGGGGTCGCGTCAGCGGGTGGCGCTCACCGCGCTTACGATGGCGGAGTCATTCCGCGATGACGAAGGCAAGGATGTTTTGTTTTTTATCGACAATATTTTCCGTTTTACCCAAGCGGGGTCGGAAGTCTCGGCGCTTTTGGGACGGATTCCTTCGGCGGTAGGCTACCAGCCGACGCTGTCGGAAGAAATGGGTGGTTTGCAGGAACGCATCACCTCTACCAAGAAAGGTTCTATCACCTCGGTGCAGGCGGTGTACGTGCCGGCCGACGATTTGACGGATCCGGCTCCGGCGACAACCTTCGCCCACCTCGACTCGACAGTGGTACTTTCTCGCGCGCTATCGGAACTGGGCATTTACCCGGCTGTTGATCCGCTGGATTCGAACTCGACTATTCTTGACCCGCAGATTATCGGTGAACGGCATTACACCGTAGCGCGCGGAGTGCAGAAAATCCTCCAGCGGTACAAGGACTTGCAGGACATCATCGCAATTCTCGGTATGGAAGAATTATCCGATGAAGACAAGCAGACGGTAGCCCGGGCGCGCAAGATCCAGAAGTATCTTTCCCAGCCCTTTTTCGTGGCCGAACAGTTTACGGGGAGTCAGGGGAAGTATGTGAAATTGGAAGACACGATTGCTGGGTTTGAGAAGATTCTTTCCGGTGAATTGGATGATATTCAGGAACAGGCGTTCTATATGAAAGGTTCGATTGAAGAAGTGATCGCGGAAGGGAGAAAAAAGTAGTATGTAGAAAGTAGAATGGAGTAAGGGTATAAGAGCACTTCCCTTACTACTTACTGCTTGCTACTTGATACATTTCACTTATGGCACTGATAAAACTAAAAGTTATAACACCGGAAAAGGTAGTGATCGAGCTTGAAACATATCAGGCCACTCTTCCGGTCATAGGCGGGGAAGTCACGCTACTCCCTGACCATATGCCCTATATCGGCGCCATTCAAGCCGGAGAAATTATGCTGCGTAAAGTGGCCGGCGGAGAAGAGATCAATCTTGCCACGTCGGGCGGTTTTGCGGAGTTTCATGACAATACCTTGGTCATCCTTGCCGATACGGCGGAGCGGGCCGAAGAAATCGATCTGGTTCGAGCCGAAGAAGCCAGGTCTCGGGCCGAGAATTTGAAAAAAGAACAGGTGCATATGGGAGAGGAAGAGTACGCCCGTACAGCGGCGCTGATCGAAAAAGAATTCGCGCGTATCAAAGTGGCGCGCAAGCATCATAGTCGGAGAGGGGCTTCTCTTGGTAATGGGAGTTGATATTTCCCTGTTACGGAGTAGAATGAAGATGTATTTTGAACCAATCCTTCTCCTGCATAATTTTCGAGTATGGAAGAAAACCTCCAACGTAAAAAGCTCGTGTGTATCGTCGATGATGATGATAATATTCGAGAAATCTACAGCGTGAAGTTTGCTCGTGATGGATTTGCCGTGGTGACAGCGAGAGATGGGGAAGAAGGCCTCTCGGTGATCAAGAAAGAGCGACCGGATGTCATTTTGCTTGATATCCAGATGCCGGTTATGGATGGGTTGGAAGTGTTACGGGCGCTCAAGGGTGATCAACAGTTGACTAAAATCCCGGTTGTCATACTGAGCAATGTCGATAGCGAAGAGATGTTTCAGAAAGTGGGGGACCTGGGGGCGGCACAATATTATCTCGTGAAATCACTGACCGATCCGCAAAAAGTGGTGGATATCACCCTGGAGGCTTTGGCGAGGCAATAGGGAAAAGAGGAGTAAACGAAATGAAGCGGCCCTGTCTTAGTGGGGCTGTTTTTTCTTGACCACGCACCTATTTTTGGAAAGTGCGTAGTTTTGTCTCATTTAAAGACGTAGTCGCCTCGCGGCTTCCGACTTCCAATCACTCCATTTCTGGTCGAAATAGATGTGGGGTTGAAAAAAAGCCTCATTTAAGGTAAAGTTGGAGAACGATACTTGAAAGTTATTGAATATGAAAAAAGCCTATACTCCAAAATCTATCGAGGCGAAATGGCAGAAGGAATGGGCGAAAAGCGGCGTCTATCGGCAATATGGTCGCAAGAAGAAATTTTATGTGCTCGATATGTTTCCCTATCCATCCGGAGCGGGGCTACACGTGGGACATCCGAAAGGCTACATCGCGACCGATGTATTGGCGCGCATGAAACAATTGCAGGGGTATGGAGTCCTTCACCCGATGGGCTGGGATGCTTTTGGTCTGCCGGCGGAACAGTTCGCGCTGAAGAACAAAGTCCATCCGGAAAAAGCGGTCAAAGAAAATATCGCGACTTTCAAAAAGCAGCTGGGGAAAATCGGCTTCACCTACGATTGGGAACGGGAAATAAATACTACCGACCCGACGTATTACAAATGGACACAGTGGATTTTCTTGCAACTGTGGAAAAAAGGATTGGCGTACGAATCAAACGATCCGATCAACTGGTGCCCATCGTGCAAAACAGGATTGGCCAATGAAGACCTGGAACAAGGGAAGTGTGAGCGTTGCGGGAGCATCGTTGAGAAAAGACCGCTCCGCCAGTGGGTGCTCAAGATGACTCAGTATGCCGATCGTTTGCTCTCCGATTTGGATCCACCAGCTGGCGGAGAAAAACTCGAGTGGAGTGAGTCCATCAAGGAACAGCAGCGCAACTGGATTGGTCGCTCAGTTGGAACAGAGGTGACTTTTTGTGTGGCTGATACGGAAGAAGAAATTCACGTGTATACAACGCGTGTGGATACGATTTTCAGTTGTACGTATGTGATATTGGCACCGGAGCATCCGCTGTTAAAGAATCTCGAATCTCGAATTTCGAATCTCGGCGAAGTCAAAAAATATATCAAAAAAACAATCAGCAAATCTGATTTGGAGCGAACCGAGCTGAATAAAGAAAAAACAGGCGTTGAGCTGAAAGGGATTTTTGTTATCAATCCGGCAACAACGGAGAAAATCCCGGTTTGGATAGCTGATTTTGTTTTGGGGCAGTACGGCACCGGGGCGGTATTTGCCGATGCTCATGACAAGCGGGATTTTGAGATGGCCAAGAAATATAATATTCCTCTGAAAGTATCTATCAAACCGCAAAACAATGAACTCTCGTGGGAGAAAATAGAATCTCTGGAGGAATGTTTTGAAGCAGATGGAGTGTTGGTGAATTCGGGCCAGTTTAATGGACTTACTTCGGCTGATGCTCGAAGAGAAATAACAGCCTGGCTCATCAAGGAAAAATTGGGCAAGAAAAAAGTGAACTATAAGATGCGCGATTGGACATTCTCGCGGCAACGGTACTGGGGTGAACCCATTCCGCTCATTCATTGTGAGAAGTGTGGCATAGTGGCCGTACCGGAGAAAGATTTACCGGTGAAGCTGCCAAAAGTAAAATCCTATGAGCCGACAGGGACAGGGGAATCACCGCTGGCGAGTATCGCGTCATGGGTAAATGTAAAATGTCCGAAATGTCGAGGTGCCGCGAAGCGGGAAACCAACACCATGCCGCAGTGGGCAGGTTCGTCGTGGTATTATTTGCGCTTCATTGATCCAAAAAATTCAAAAGCGTTGGTAGATAAAAAGAAAGAAAAGAAAATGATGCCGGTAGACGTGTATGTCGGCGGGACGGAACACGCCACACGTCATCTCCTGTACGCGAGATTTTGGCATAAATTTCTCTATGATATCAAAGCTGTTTCAGGGAAAGAACCTTTCAAAAAATTGGTGAATCAGGGGCTGATTGTGGCAACAGACGGGCGTAAGATGTCCAAGCGCTGGAACAATGTCGTCAATCCGGATGATATGGTGGCCCAGTTTGGAGCGGATGCTTTTCGGATTTACGAAATGTTTATGGGCCCGTTCACACAATCGATCGCCTGGAATACGGATGGCGTCGTTGGTTCGAAACGGTTCCTCGAAAAAGTGTGGAAACTTCAAGAAAAGGTATCAGGTATCAGGTATCAGGTATCAGGCGAAAAAAGCATAGAGAATTTGCTGCACAAGACGATTAAAAAAGTGACAGAGGATATAGAGAATTTCAAATTCAATACCGCCATCAGCGCGCTCATGATATTGGTGAACGCGCTCGAAAAAGAAGTTCACTTATCACGTATCACTTATCAAACATCTCTTCTCCTCCTCAGTCCATTTGCCCCGCACATAAGCGAAGAGTTGTGGCATATGATGGGAAATAAAAAATCAATCTTCCTTTCCGAGTGGCCGAAGTGGGACGCGAAGAAAATTGTCGAAGAGGTGAAAACAGTCGTGGTACAGGTGAATGGCAAGGTGCGCGCGATGTTTCAGATAGCGACCGGCAGTGATGAAGAAGCCGTGAAAACTCTCGCCCTCGCAGATGCGAAAGTACAGACACATATCGCCGGCAAACAAATCCGTAAGGTAATTTATGTTCAGGACAAGATTCTGAATCTGGTTGTTTAATCTGTCTGTCGTCCCGCACTTTCCTC
This sequence comes from Candidatus Moraniibacteriota bacterium, assembly GCA_030648835.1. GTDB lineage: Bacteria > Patescibacteriota > Minisyncoccia > Moranbacterales > UBA1568 > UBA1568. Next base: position 137,644 of record JAUSGT010000003.1, read on the forward strand.
CAAAGGCGGACAGGGATCCAGGATCCAGAAAGAAAGACATGGATTCCGGGTCGAGCCCGGAATGACAAAATTAGTGTTTGTTTTTGTAATCGTGACTCTTGATTCATAATTCTATATTCTTAATTCCATGCAAGTAGTTATTCTCGCGGCGGGGAGGGGAGTAAGGATGGGAAAGCTGACGGAAAATACTCCGAAACCGATGCTTATGCTCTTCGGGAAGCCGATACTCGAGTGGAAACTTGAGATGCTCCCCAAAACGATTGGTGAAGTGATCTTCGTCATCGGTTATCATGGCAATCAGATCGAGAAGCACTTCGGGGCAGAGTGGCACGGAATAAAGATTACTTATGTCGTTCAGGAAGATCGTAACGGGACGGGCGGAGCGATGTTTCTCGTCAAGGATATGATGAAAGGGAAAGCCTTGGTTCTTATGGGGGATGATTTGTACCATCCGGCTGATTTGGAACAGCTCACGCGCGAAGATGTGGCAGTGCTCGGTTTGAAAGTGAACAATGCACAGCAGTATGGGTTGCTTGAAACGACGGAGGAAGGCAATCTTCTGAAAATTACCGAGCGCCCGCATGGCCATACCGTGGGTATAGTGAATACCGGAGCCTATATTCTGGATGAAAAGTTTTTTCGTTATCCGCTGGTACCGATCAGTGAGAAAGAATACGGGTTGCCTCAGACGTTGGCGGAAATGGGGAAAGAATATCCGGTGAAAGTTATTATGGCGACAGCTTGGCAGTCGGTAGGTTGTCCTGAGGATATAGAGAAAGGTGAGGCGTTTTTGAAAAAGTATTGGAAAATATGAAGATATTTCTCGATTTTGATGACACACTCTTCAATACGGCCGCTTTTATCGGGGTGTCTCGATCTTTGTTTGTGGATTTTGGTGTTTCGGAAGAGATGTATAAAGATGCTTGGCAGAAAGTGCGTGAGTGGCGCGGGCTCGAATCGTTGTCGTACGACTTTGAGGCACATATGAAAGAGCTTCATAAGAAAAAGGACTTTGACGATAAGGAGTCAAGGAAAAAAGTGGAGGATTTTTATCGGGAGAGAACGCGAGAGTATGTTTTTCCCGATGTGGAAGGATTCTTGCAAAAGATGCGTGATAGAGGAAACGCTCTGTACCTTATCTCTTTCAAAACGGGAGATTTTCAGGATAAAAAAATCGCGGCTTCGGGATTGGCAAAGTATTTTGACGCTTTGGCGACGGGCCCGGAGGAAAAAGGAGAGGTGCTCAGACAGTTTTTTGGTGAAAACGAGGAGGTAAACGGTTGTTTTGTCGATGACCGCCTGCACCAGATTGAGAGCGTGAAGCGTACATTTCCGAAGATTATCACAATCCATATGCAGCGTAGAGAAGGGCGTTATCACGATGAATCAAATGAGTCTTGCGACTATGTGGTGAGTGATTTGGAAGAGGCAGAAAACATTTTGATGGAACGTTAAGTATACTTGATACATTATACTAAATACGTAATACAAACTTTATGTGCGGTATCGTCGGGTACATCGGAAAGCGGCCGGCACAAGATTTTTTGCTCGAGGGATTGAAACGTTTGGAATACCGTGGCTACGATAGCGCCGGGATTGCGCTTCTTGATAATGGGAAAATAAAGACAGTCAAAGCGCTTGGCAAAGTGGCAGAGCTTCAGTTGAAAATGGAGAGAAGCACATCGAGCGCCATGGCGGGTATCGCGCACACGCGTTGGGCGACGCATGGCAAGCCATCGGAAAAGAATGCCCATCCGCATATTGATTGCAAGGGAGATGTGGCGGTGGTGCATAACGGTATCATTGAGAACTACCGCGAACTCAAAGAGGCCCTCGGGAAGCGAGGGCATGCATTCCGTTCTGAGACGGATACGGAGGTTATCGCGCATCTTTTGGAAGAGGAAATGTCTGCCCAAGGCAGATCCGCCTCGGGCGGAAAGATAAGAGAAGTGGATTTCGAAAAAGCTTTTGTCGCTATGCTCAAACAACTGAAAGGCGCATACGGTATCGTGGCTATGGCGACGAAAAATCCCGAGATAATGCTGGCTGCCCGTCTTTCGAGTCCGCTCGTTTTGGGTATCGGTCAAGAAGAGATGTTTATCGCGTCCGACGCATCGGCTTTGGTCGGAGACGTGAAGCGTATCGTGTATCTTGATGACAACGAGATAGCTGTTATCGGGAAAGAAGGGTATGTCGTCAAAACGCTTTCCAGCCGGAAACGGGAAAAAGAGGAGCTGCCACTCGAGTGGAACAAAACCGTGGCCGAACACAGCGGGTACGCGCATTTTATGCTCAAAGAAATTTTCGAACAGCCGAAAAGTTTCGCGGATGCTTTGCGTGGACGCCTCATTCCGGGGGAGGGGAAGGCGCGGCTCGGTGGACTGCGTACGGTAGAAAAGCGTTTGCGTTCGATCAATCGTATTGTCATCGTGTCCTGCGGCACGTCATATCATTCGGCGCTGGTCGGGGAATATATGCTCGAAGAATATGCCGGTATCAAGGCGGAGGTGGAAATGGCGTCGGAGTTTCGCTATCGCAAACCGCTCCTCGACAAGAAGACCGCGGTTATCGCTATTTCACAGTCTGGTGAAACAGCAGACACACTGGCTGCCATTCGCGAAGCCAAAGAAAAGGGGGCATTGGTACTGGGCATCGTGAATGTGGTCGGATCGACCATCGCCCGGGAAACGGACGCGGGAGTGTATTGTCATGCCGGTCCGGAAATCTCTGTCGCTTCTACGAAGGCCTTCACTTCACAACTGGCTATTTTGGCTTTGCTCAGCCTTTATTTGGGTCGTCAAAGAGGGCTGACTCTCGTGATGGGGAAGCGTATCGCCAAGGAGCTTCTGCAGATTCCAAAATATATGGAGCGCGTGCTCACACAGGCAAAAGCTATCAAGAAACTGGCGAAAAAATATGCGAAACAAGCGCACTATCTCTATCTTGGTCGGAAATACAATTACCCAAACGCGCTTGAGGGAGCGTTGAAAATCAAAGAAATCGCCTATGTGCCGGCGCAGGGGTATCCGACGGGAGAAATGAAACACGGCCCCATAGCGCTCATCGATGCGTCGGTCGTGTCGGTCATGATAATGCCGAAGGACAGTGTTTACGAAAAGAATGTGAGTGGGATGGAAGAAATTCTCGCGCGCGGTGGAAAAATACTGGCGATTGCGACGGACGGGGATGCGATGCTCGCCAAAAAGGCGGATGTGATTTTTATTCCGAAAACGCTCGAGATGCTCACGCCGCTTCTGGCAGTCATCCCATTGCAACTCTTCGCGTACTATGTCGCCGTGGAAAGAGGCTATGACATTGATAAGCCGAGGAATCTGGCGAAAAGCGTTACTGTTGAATAAGCTCGGAAGAAAAGATTTCAAAAGTTTTTAGATGAACCCGACCAAAGCGGTTTTGCTCAATGGTTCCCTAAAAAACATTTTGAAATCTTTTCTCTCAGCTGATTGATTCGTATTTTGATCATTGTATTTTACTGAGTGGAAGGAAATGCTGTTTTAAGGTAGAATACAGGACATTGAGATTTTCATTAGAAATTAGATATTAGGTATTAGAAATTCCCTATGCATTCCACTATAGCCCAGTATTTACCGCTTGATCGGCCACTCATCATTTTCGATTTGGAAACGACGGGGCTCACGCCCGGGGAGGACAAGATCATCGAAATTGCCTACGAAAAAATCTTGCCGTCGGGAGAAATTGTCTCTTTTTGCCAAAGGATCAATCCGGGGAAACCGATCTCACCGGATGCCAGCTACATCAACGGTATCTATGACAAGGATGTAGTCGACGCCCCGAGTTTTGCCAAACTTTCCTATGAGTTATGGAGTACGTTTGAGGGAGCGGACGTGGGCGGATTCAATATTACCGGTTTTGATCTCCCGTTTTTGAAGGGAGAGTTCGCGTCGGTGGGAAAAAATTTCGATTTTACGTCAAAAAAAATATTGGATGCGAAAATTCTCTACCACAAGATAGAAGCGCGTGATATGTTTTCTCCGCGCAATCTCTCCGCGGCGTACAAACTCTACTGCGGCAAGGATCACATTGCCGCGCATACCGGCGCGGGGGACGTGCGCGCGACGGTGGAAATTCTCGAGAAACAACTCGAGAAGTATCCGGAATTTCGGAACTGGGATTACTTGGCGGATCTGCATGGCAACAAAAAACTGCTTGAATCAGCCAAAACGGAGCATGCCCCACTGGCCGACGTCAAACCGTTTGGAACACTGTTTTAAGAGGTATCAAGTATCATGTATCAGGTATTATGTATGGGGATCCGCATTTCTCATACGTGATACATAATACATACTACGTAATACGAACATGGACTCATTCATTATCTTCGGTGCGCAATATCTCTACCTTGTCATAGTGATTGCGGCGCTCGTATACATATGTTGGCAGCCGAAAGAGTTGTGTTGGAAGATCGCTTTGTGCGCCATAATTGCTTTACCGCTTACGTATATTGCGGCAAAGATTGTCAGTAATTTTTACTTCGACCCGCGGCCATTTGTGATTGGACAGTTTACACCGCTTCTCCCGCACGCTGCGGATAACGGGTTCCCGTCGGATCATACCCTCCTTGGTAGCGCGGTGGCGGCCGTGATATTCTTTTTTCACCGCAAGCTCGGATTTTTGTTGTTTGTGGTAGCTTTTTTGGTTGGAGTCTCACGGGTTTTTGCGGGGATTCATCATTTTGCAGATATTTTTGGGAGCATGGTGATTGCGGCAGTCGTGACGTCTATTGTTTCTCAGTATATTTTTCCGTTGGCATGGAAACAATTTTCTCAGAAATGCGGAAAGACTCTTTGATTTTTTATTTTTTAGATATTTGTTATTAAGTTATTCATTAGGTATTAGATATTAGGCATTAGGTATTTATAAAAACTATGGTCTTGTTGTACGGAAAACCGATAGCGGAGAAGATTCTAGCGGAAACGAGAGCGCGGATTGCCGGCGCTTCCGCTGTGCCGGGGCTGGCAGTTATTCTCATAGGCGATGACGCATCATCCCACCTGTATGTCGGTCTCAAAGAAAAGGCGGCCCAAGCTATCGGGATCCATTTTGAGAAACACTTCTTTTCGGAAAAAACTCTCTGTAAGGAAATTTTTGAACGGATCGCGGAGCTGAACGGAAGGGATGACATCCATGGTATCATCGTGCAGTTGCCTTTGCCCTCCGGGTTTCCGACCGATGAAATTATTGCGCACATCGACCACAAGAAAGATACGGACGGATTCCATCCCGAGACGCTCTCACGTTTTCTTTTGGGTCAATATGATGCCTGTCCGGTATTTCCGCGGGCTGTGGTCGAATTGCTCCGTGGGACAAAGCAGACATTCAATGGTGAAAAAGGGCTTGTTGTAGCCAATTCAGAGTTACTCGGAAAAGTGATGGCACAGGCCCTCACGCTTGAGGGACTCAACAGCGAATACGTTCTGAGCTCCGAGAAAAAAGAAATACTTTTGGAAAAGATACGAGCCGCGCGCGTGATTGTCACGGCTTGTGGTATCGCTGATTTTATTACCGGAGAGATGCTGTTAGCGAACGCGATTGTCATTGATGGCGGCATCGCGCACAAGGGAGACATAGTGGTGGGAGATGTGGAGCGAAAGAGTGTGGAAAACAAAATAGCCTATCTTTCTCCGGTACCGGGCGGCGTCGGCCCGGTGACGGTAGCAACGCTTCTCGCTCGTGTCGCCGATATGGCCCTGAATTAAATAAAATACAGCGGTCGGACCGCTGTATTTTTGGTGTGCCGGGAGAGAGACTCGAACTCTCATGATATTGCTATCGCGGGATTTTGAGTCCCGTGTGTCTACCATTCCACCATCCCGGCAATTTTTTATTTCAGGCTATCAAGATATTTCCTTCCTCGCCCACTCTTTAAGAATTTTTCTCGAATTCTTGCTGTTTGATAATCTTGAAATATTTCAGTTAACAGAACTTCGAAAGGAGTGTATGACTTTTTTGTTTTAGAGTGTTCTTCTAGCCTTCTTTCAAGATTATTAGTTATGCCAATGTAGCGATATTTTCTTATCTGGCTTTCGATGACATAAACTATAATCATACTGGATTTTGAGCTTGCCCGCCTTTGGCGGGTCCCGTGTGGTAGCCTAAGGCTACCAAGTCTACCATTCCACCACCGCGGCAATCGTTTTTTCACTGTGAAGAGTGTAGAAGCAGGATAGAAAATTGATAATCATTTGTCAATGGACTATAATGGGAGGTATCACGTATTATGTATTACGTATCAGGCGAAAGAGGCAGACAGTTTTCTGCTTTCCCATACGTAATACCTGATACTTTATACTTGATACCTTTTGTAATGGCTAAGGTTATCGGATTCGTCAACCAGAAGGGTGGAGTGGGGAAAACCACTTCGACGATTAACGTTGCGCGCTATTTGGCGGAAGCCGGGAAAAAAGTCCTCTTGGTGGATCTCGACCCGCAGGGTAACGCTTCGTCCGGCTTGGGCATCGATGCCAAAAGCCTCGAAAAAAACCTTTACCACACGATGATTCTGGGACTCACGCCTCAGGAAATCATTTTGCGGACGAACACGGAAGGATTGCATATTATTCCGGCGGGGCAGGATCTGGCCGGCGCGGAAATCGAGATGGTACATATCGAGAATCGGGAATTCCGCTTGCAGTATGTCTTGCGCCAAATCCGAGCCTATTACGACTATATTCTGATCGATAGTCCGCCTTCTCTCGGGCTCCTCACCATCAATGGTTTGGTAGCCTCAGACGAGGTAGTCATCCCGGTGCAAACGGAGTATTATGCCTTGGAAGGCCTCTCACAGCTTCTCGGCACCATCGAGTTGGTGCGGGACAATCTGCAGCCGAATTTGAAAATTATGGGAGCGCTCTTGACGCTGTATGATCGGCGCAATCGTCTGGCCCGCCAAGTCGTTTCCGAAGTGCGGGCGCATTTTCCGGGGCCGGTGTTCGAAAATGTGGTGCCTCGTTCCGTTCGTCTCGCGGAAGCTCCGAGTTATGGCAAGTCCATTTTGGATTTTGACGCTTTTTCCAAAGGCGCGCGCGCTTACAAGGGAGTGGCTCGGGAGATATTGGATAGCGAAGAGGACGAGGGGAAAAAGTTAAAAATACTTTAACTTTTTAGTATAAGGTATCGTGTATGGTGTATCAGGTATGGAAGAAAGAAAAATAAAGAGCTTTACTGATTTGGATGCATGGAAAGAAGGGCATAAACTTGTTATCATTGTTTATAAAGAAACAGAATTATTTCCACAAAAAGAAATTTTTGCTCTGACCAATCAGATGAGAAGGTGTGTGGTCTCCGTAACCTCGAATATTGCAGAGGGTTTCAGTCGACAATCCAGTAAAGAGAAGATACAATTTTATGCTATTTCTCAAGGGTCAGTTACAGAACTACAGAATCAGTTGCTCATCGCAAGAGATGTGGGATTTCTTAATAAAGAACCATTCAAAAAGATAGCGGAGCAGACAGTGAAAGTGCACAAGATTATCAATGGTCTGATAAAATATTTGAAAAATAATTCCTGATACCTGATACATAATACCTGATACTTTTTAGAGTATGGTTCAACAATACGGACTGGGGCGCGGATTGGCGTCACTGATTCCTTCCAAGAAAAAAACAGGGGATGAAGGAGAGACAGAGGCTTCTCATCAAGGCGTCCGTCTGCCGGATGGACAGGGATTTTCTTCGCGAACGCCTGTTTTCGCACCCGATTCCACGCCTGCTCGGAGCGAGTCGTCGGTTTCATCGCCAGCCTCGCCGAGACGAGCCGAGAGTTCAGGAGAGATGACCAAAAACAGCAGTAGCAATAACGGGATGACGGAAGTCGCCGTAGAAAAAATTGTTTCCAATCCGCATCAGCCACGCCTGCATTTCGATAAAACAAAATTGGAGGAACTCGCGGCGTCCATCAAGGAACACGGAATTTTGCAGCCACTCATAGTGAGCCCGCTTCACCCAAGCTCCGGCGAGGCGAGTCAGGATGGAGAGCGGTATGAGCTCATCGCGGGGGAGCGTCGCTTCCAGGCAGCCAAAATGGTCGGTCTCCGGACGGTACCGATCGTCATCCGCAGTGTCACGGAACAGGAAAAATTGGAACTGGCCATCATAGAAAATATTCAGCGCCATGATCTCAACCCGATTGAAGAAGCGAAGGCGTATTTGCGGTTGCTCGATGAGTTCAGTATGCAGCAAGAAGCAGTGGCAAAAAAAATGGGCAAAAGCCGGAGTGCCATAGCCAATACCTTGCGGCTCCTCCACTTGCCGATCGAAATTCAGCGCGCGGTGGCGGAGGGAATAATCAGCGAAGGACACGCCAAGGCGCTCCTCTCCATAGAAAATCCGGAAAAGCAGCGCGCGGTATTTGACCTGATCGTCAAAGAAGAGCTGACGGTGCGCGAGACGGAGCTCCAAGTGCGGAGCATAACGGTCTCACCCTATGTGCGAAGCGCGGTGCCGATCCATCCGGAGATACTTCAGCGGTCAGAGCACTTGACGCAAATTCTCGGCACCAAGGTCAAGATTATGCCACTCGGGAAGGGTGGAAAAATAATGATAGAATACTATTCGTCGGAGGACTTGGACGGTTTGCTCAAGCGCCTGGAAGAATAAGATTTTGCTTTTCTTTTCATGTATACCTGATACGTTATACCTGATACCTGATACCTAAAAAAGCACTTATGGCAGAAAAAGGGAAATTCAATGTCTTTGCTTCAGAGAAAGAGCGGATGCTTTTCGGTAAGATGAGCCGAAAAAATACGTGGATTATCGCGGCTAGTGTTTTCGTTCTTCTGGGGCTCGGAACGTATCTTTTTATTCGGTGGACAGCCAATCGGGGGTTTCAAGAAACAGGGCTGACAGTCCAGCTGCAATCGGAGAAAACACCTACCCCTCAAACCGCGGTAGGGACGACTCCGCTTCAGTCGGCACCGTTCCCCGGTGACGCCAACTATCAGAGTGAAAATTTTCGGGTGGGGGATATCGCTATCGGCGGTGAGGCTGAATTCTTGCTTACCGAAGACACTCCCGAACCGATCGCTATCAGTTCCATCAGTGGTGAAGCCTTCTCGGAAAAAAATAAACAGGAGGTGAAACTGTCACTTTCTTGGGAAACAAATAAGTTGGCAAAATCCACCATCACGTATTCCAAGGGTGCCGGACAAGCCACAAAAACAGTGACTGAGGAAGAGTACAGTTTGAATCACAGCCTCATCATTTCCGGATTGGAACAATCTTCCACGTATATCTACACGATTGTTTCACAGGACCGATTCGGCAATGCGGCAACGTCCGAGCCGCATGCCGTGTATACGGGGGCCGGGACAGCCTCGCTGTTTGATTTGATAGCGAACGCCATAGGTGATATTTTTGGCTGGGCCATCAACAAGTAGCGCGCTTGGTACATAATTTTTAATGATCAATTTCCAAACTCTCTTCCGGGGAGTTTTTTTGGCATCTCGAAATTTGGACGTGAAACGTCCAAATGGAGGGAGATATCCAAAGATGCACACTCAAGTATGCGGTCGTGCTATACTGTGTGCAAGCGGGAGAATACCGAATGCACATTCGAATACGCTGTCGAGTGATTGAGTGTGCAGAGGGCATATCGAAAAAATGATGGCGGTCTTCGTGAATAGCGGGCAGGGAAGAGAGAGGAGATGCTCTTTTTGACAAAAATAATGAAGAAGCATATCCTGAGAGAGCGTCACTGAATACTTCATATCCTATGGCAAAAAAACAAGCGAAAAAAAGTGCCACGATCGATGAATTGGCGATGATGGTTCAGAATGGCTTTCAAGAACTGAGACAGGAAGTGCATAACGAGGTTGGAAGTGTCAGGGGTAAGATTGATGATTTACGAGAAGAAACACGCCTTGGTTTCAAAAGAGTTGACGGTTCGCTGATGCGGGTTGAGAGACGGTTGGAATATCAGGATGAGGAAAATTTTGAAATGAATGACCGCTTGAAAATAGTAGAGAAAAAAGTCGGTATCAAGCCACGTCGTTCGTGAGTGTATGGCAAAAGATTTGATATCTGGATATTTAAAGTATTCATTAGATATTATCACCGCCTTGGCGGGATCCCGAAGGGGCGGGAGAAATTACCTGCCTGCCGGCAGGCAGGGATATTAGTCTTCGACTCTGAGGGATGAGTCCTCAGGCTCAGACTCGAATGAGAAATTGACAGCACCCTCTCTTAAGGAGGGTTTTTTCTTTGGCAATCGGAGAGTGCACACTCAAGTATGCGGTCGTGCTATGCTGTGTGCAAGTGGGAGACTACTGTATGCACATTCAAACACGCTGTCGAGTGATAGAGTGTGCATAGTATACGTCATGAGAGGTACATTTTCGTAAGCACACTAGACAACGCTGTCGAGCAATAGAGTGTGCATTGTGGATACCGCAAAAACGGGCAGGGGATGCAGGGATGCACACTGTTATCAACCGGGGAAAATATGGATAAAGAGTGAAAGGACTCATTTTTGGTAGGATCGGCATGGTTGAGCCATTTTTTCTTCCACAAAAATATAAAAATTGCCGGTTTTTGACTCTTGACAAGATATACACACTTCGATGCGTGACCGTGCTATAATGTGTGCCAGAGGAAGACTGTCACGAGAAACGCTGACAGGCTTCCGTTTGCACATTCATATACGCTGTCGAGTGACTAAATGTGCAAGGCCTATATGCACATTTGGATACGCTACCACGTAGTGAAGTGTGCATTCAATTTTTCGATAAATGAGCGTAGCGAAAAAACAAAAAAGAAGCACGGTATGGCTATAGAAAGCGGTAGAAGAGTAGACGTCCAACACATACTCCTTACGTCAATAGGGGGAGGTGTGTTGAGTGTGGACGTCCTCGTCGTAAACGCTCTTTCCATTCTCACTGCGTTCAAAAAGAACGATAGACGCTATCGCTCTTCTTACTATGTGCAAAATGCCATCGGCAAACTGCAGAAAAATGGCTTGCTCAGTCTTGATAAAAAGGGAGACACCTCCTTGGCCCGCTTGACGGAAAAGGGGAGTCGGGAATTGGCGCACTACACGGCGGAAGCAGAAACGTTGAAACCGAAAAAATGGGACGGGAAATGGCGCCTGGTCATTTTCGATATCAAGGAAACCAAGAAGGGGAAGCGCGACCGAGTGAGACGCAATCTTATCCGCTTCGGTTTTGAAAGATTGCAGAACAGTATCTGGGTGTATCCGTACGAATGCGAGGATCTGATCACATTTTTGAAAGCTGACTGCAAGATCGATAAGGAAGTTCTCTACATAGTATCGGAAAAAATTCCGGATGATGGTTGGATAAAAAAGAAGTTTGGACTTTCCCTATAAACATAAAATGAAGAGATGAGTAATTATAATCCACAACTGAGATATCGCATCCTCACAGCCATACTGGCGGTGGTGTTCGCCGTGTCCGGGTGGATTCATCTCCAGCCGGTGTTGGCGCAGTCTTTGACGCGCCCGACCACGGTCTTTACGGATTCGGTTGGGAAGATTTCTCTCACCGCCTCACTCTTCGGAAGTGACAATCGCATGGTGACGAACGGGGAGTATCAAGTCCGTTTCGGAATATACAACAAGAACCGCGATGTCATCAATCCCTATCCATCCAATGCCGATCAGGGGAGTCGCCTGTGGGAGGAGACTCAGACCGTCACCGTGAAAAACGGTCTTTTCCGAGCGTTCTTGGGAGCCAAAACTCCATTCCCCACCACACTCAACTTCGAAAACGGGGATTATTATCTTGGCATCCGTATCGGCACCGATTCGGAGATGGTACCGCGCAAGCGTCTCGGTGCCGTGCCGAGCGCCATCAACTCGCAATTCTTGAATGGATATCCGGTCGGAACAAAAGCGAAAATGATTCCTCTTCTGGGGAAGGGCGGTAGCCTGACGCTCAAGGGCGGATTGACGGCTGCCGGGAATCTCGATATCAACGGAAAGAAAAATGATATCGCGGGCACACTCAATCTCTCGGGCAATGCTCTGACATCCGGCGGTTTGCTTACCGTCACTCCGGCTTCCGGTTTCACCCTCTCGTCTCTCGGTGGCCCGGTTATTTTGGATGCCACCGGGCAACCCATCACCATCACCGGTGCCGCCACTATTTGGAACACTTCCACTCTCGATATCAACAACACCGGCGCCATTACCATCGGTATCAATGGAAACGCGCAGGACATCACTTTTGAAACGCAAAATTTCGATGTCAATTCCACCGGGGCAGTGACCATCGACGGCACCAACTTTACTTACACGCCGAGCGGTACCTACACTGTCATTCCCGGCAGTACTTATACCATCGATGCCACCGGCGCGGTCTCCATTGATTCCGATGCTTCCTCCACACTCTCCGGAGCCGGAGTCAACTTGACTTCCGATGGAGCCAATGCCATCACGCTCACCTACGCCGCTACCGGTGGTACGTTCCAATTGACCGATGGGACGACGCGTATAGAAGTGGCGGACAATGGCGATGTGGTGGTCGGTGACGACGGCGCGACAACGACTCTCGATGGTTCACTTATTACACTTTCCGGCAATACTCTGATTGTAGGACAGATTACCGAGACGGTGACGGACAACATCACTGATGCCTTGGACATTCAGCAGGGTACCAACAATTACATCAACGTGAACACCACCGATGGAGCGGAAGCCATCTCGTTCGGCAATACCACCACCAATCCTTCCTTCATTTTCTTGGGTACGGGGGTGACGTCATTCGCCGGGGATCTCGATATGCAAAATAATCTGATTTTGAATATTGGAAATGCCGGCACGGACTTTACTGCTAGCGGAGGATTGAATCTCGCCGGAAATTTGGATGTCAACGGGACAGCCAACGACATCGCCGGGACACTCAATCTCTCGGGCAATGCTCTCACATCCAGTGGACTCTTGACCATCACTCCCACTTCCGGCTTGACCGTCAACTCCGCCGGTCAGCCCATCACTATCAATGGTTCCACCTTTGATTTGAACAACAGCGGTGCCATCACTATCGGTACCGACTTGAGTGAACAAAACATCACCTTCGAAACACTGAACTTCGATGTCAATTCCACCGGC